>NZ_FMUW01000025.1:0-41547 GCF_900101315.1 Blautia sp. SF-50 | reverse complement strand
ATCCTGAATTTAATTCCTTTTTGCATTATCCCATCTTATCCTTTTGTCTCTGCGATGTTTTCTGGTTTTCAATATACTGTTTTACTGTTTCCAGCGGAGCACCGCCCACCGTCGATACAAAATAGCTGTTTGTCCAGAGAGTCGGCATTTTCGTTTTAAGATAGGGAAATTCCTGTCTTAAAATTCTGGACGTATAGCCTTTAAATGACTTTACAGCTTTGTGGATGCCAAACTGAGGATCTACTTCCAAAAGCATATGAACATGGTCTGGCATGATCTCCATTTCCAGGATGTCTACAGAAAGATTTGCAGCATACTCTGTGAGCAGCTCCTTCAGCCGGACGTCCACACCATTAATTAATACTTTTCGTCTATACTTTGGACACCATACTACATGGTATTTACAGGAATAGACGACATTGTTGTTTGATTTATATGTTGTGTTCATATTTGTATTATACTATAGTTCATTAGTTAATACAATTACTATTTTGTCCATATTCCATTACTTGCATAAATTCGATGGACGCGTCTTATATCCCCATAGTTGAAGCAGGGGATTTTACGACGCATTGGATAAAATACTATATTCCAAAACGACACAAAAAAATCGCCGAACCCCAGTAAAATCAAAAGGTACAGCGATTTTTTTGTTTAGCAACTGTCAAAGACAGGAGTATAAAACGGTTTCTGACCAATGTCAAGCCAGAAAGATTTAAGCCCTCTTACACTGTCTGATTTGCCAGACAGAATTCTTATAATTCCGGAATCACTGTCGTCCATAGATGATTTCCTATTTTCTGGAAATCCCCCTCCAGTGACATCACAGTTACTACTACATCTTTATCCGGAAATGCCAGGCAGAACTGACCATAATTTCCATCGGATCGATAGGAACCGGCTTCCGGATTCATGACAAACTGATATCCATATCCAAAACCGGAATAAAGATTTCCCGGACTTCCTGCCACTGAATTATCCACCAGATTGGACGTTGCCATCTTCATGTACGACTCTGGCACCAGCTGTTTTCCATTATAATTTCCCTTGTGAAGAATCATCTGTCCATACCGGGTAAACTCATCAATATTCACATAAAGTCCATTAGCCGCATGCACATGCCCTTTCGGACACAAAGTCCAGTCTGGATTTCCAATTCCCAGCGGCTCAAAAAAGCGATTTCTCAAATATTCCAGAAGATTAACTCCCGCACGTTTTTCAATCGCGCAGCTGATCATATAAGTATTAAAATTGCTGTACAGCCATTCTGTTCCCGGTTTTTTTATCACCTTCGCATTCTCAAAAAAATATCGGATCCAGTCCGGAGTTGTGTAACGCTCCGGCCAGTCACAGAAAAACAGAGAGCTTTCCAAACCTGTAGTCATTGTCAGCATATTTTCCAGCGTTACATCCCCCAGATATCCTTCCGGATTCTCCGGTGCATACTCTGGAAAAATATCCACAATCTTCTCATCAAGTCGAATCAGCCCTTCATCAAGTGCGATTCCTGCCGCACAGGACACAACACCCTTGCAGGCAGACCAGGTGTTAAGGCGTGTCTTGACCGGCATTCTTTTATATTCTGCCGTTAACTGTCCTTCACGCCATATCTGCGCATACATAACATTGAGATTTTCTTTTAAAGTTTTGATAGCAAATTCATTGATCAGGTTCTGGTCTTTATTCATAAACATTAATCCTCCCACACACTTGTTTCCATCTTTACATCAGGACTTACACTTCTAAACCATCCGTAAGCCATGCATACTACAATGGCTATCAGACTGATGATTACTACCGGAAGTTTCAGGCTTCTGCAAGAATTGATAAAAATGCAGATATATGCAAACAGGCTCAAACAGCAGAGGAAATAATATTTTCCGTTAGAAATATGCATTGGTGATTTTTCCCATGCTTCTGCATGTTTTTTCGGAAGCTGGAAATAAGCATAAATCTGCAGAAATGCCAGTGCTGATGCCAGAAGCATAATATTATTTACAACATCACTGATAGAAAAGTCCAGTAACACAGGTAATATTCCCATAAGATAAGTAAATGTCATCAGTTTCCAGTAAGCCCCTCTTCTGTTCTGAGCTGCCCATGATTTCGGAAGCCATCCATCTTTACAGGACTGTGCAACCGGAATACAGTTATTGGAAATTGTTGAATTAATGGATGAAGACAGTGCAAGTACCGGACCACCAATCATAAATACTGTGAAAAGTGCCGGATTTAAAATATTTTTTGCAACCAGGGTAAGCGGCTGTCCGGCTACCTGATCCAGAGGAAGCACACCACTTGCTACAATTGCAACACCGCCATATACAACCATCAGTGTCGGAATACAGTACAGAAGTGCCTTTGGAATATCTTTATGTGCTTCTTTTGCCTGTTTACCATAATTCATAATGCAGGAATATCCGTTTGTTGAATATACATACAGCATGATTGCGGAAAAGAATCCGGATGGACCATTGGAGAAAAAGTCTGGTGCTGTAAACTCAAACACCGGATTTTTCAGCTGGAGGCATCCCAGAACAATAAACAGACCAAGTGCAACAAACAGCAGGATAACCAGAATTTTCTGTACCTTCGCCATTACATCCACACCACACAGATTGATGGCAAAGAACACACTCAGGGCTGCAATTCCAAACCATTTCGCATTAATCTGCGGCCACAGGGAATTTGCATACATACCAATTGCCACACCATAAGTCGCCAGATTGATCGTCTGTGGCAAAAATCCTACTGCATACATACCGGCAACTCGTTTGCCGGCCATATCTCCTACCAGAGAATAAAATCCTCCTCCAAGTTTCAGTGTAGATGTGATCCATGGAATTGGTGCAATCATCATAAATCCCCAGATACATGCAGCTACATATGCCAACCATGCTGACTGACCAGTCAAAAGAATTGCCGGTCCGATCAGTGTCAGAACACCCGATCCAATCGCCTGTCCTACACCGATTGTATAAAGATCACTTCGTTTCAGGTAACCTGTTTTTTCTTTTATTTCCTTTACTGTTGACGACATAAAAGCCCCCCTTTTTTATTGACTTTAATATTAATAGTGTAATTAATTCTTTTTCTGACGTCATGTGAATTATTTAATGCTATATTAGCATCTAGGTTTCAAGATTTCTATTGACAATATTATTAAAAATACACACTTTAATTTGTGCATTATTTACATCTTTTTTATATTAAGAAGAATTTTTTACTCCATTATATTGTGATCAAACTTTACACCTGTTATAATTTATTATACTAATCGTACAATACAGGAGGTTTTCATGAAAATAGAACAGTTGATCCGTGAAAAAGTATCTTTCCTTTCTGCCGGTCAGAAGAAAGTCGCCGAATATATATTACAACACCTTGATTCATTCAGTTATTCCACCCTTGCGAAACTCAGCAAGGAAATTTCCGTAAGCGAAACCACTATCATACGCCTTGCCTATTCCCTGGGATTTGAAAGTTTTTCTGAAATGCAGCGTACTGTACAGAATGATATTCTTTCCGTTCCTACGGTTATAACAGACGATTCACGTCTGGATAGCGGAAATTTTTATCAAAACATCATTGCCAATGAACTCCATTCCATGGAAAGCTGGGCATCTCATCTGAATCAGGAAGATATGGATCAGATTGTTACCCATCTGAGCAATGCCAAAAAACGCCTCATTGTTGGTGCACGCTCTTCCTACAGTGCCGCTCTCTGGATGGGAACTCTGTTGAATCAGCTTCTTGGAAATACCAAGGTGGTTCACGAATTTTACGATTCCAATTTCGAATATCTCACAGAAGCATCCGAGGATACAGTTGTTCTTCTGATCTCTTTTGCCCGCTATACCAAATGGTCTCTGAAATATGCACAGATTGCCAAAAATCATGGTGCAAAGATACTCGCCATCACAGACAGCATTTCATCACCGGCATGGGCGCTGGCAGACCACGCTATCATTACAGAGATCAATCTCAATGAAATGGGATTTAACTCCTTCTCATGCCTCTATTGTCTGTTTGACAGTATTGTTGCAAAAATCCGCAAAACCAGGTGCAAATCCATCAGTACACGACTTCATGACCTGGAAGAACTTTATTCAGACTTTGATCTTTTTTACGAATAATAATTTCAGGGGGGGGATTATCATGCAGGAAATTTTAGATATTTTTCTTGAGAAATCAAAGCAACATCATTCCAATATCATCTACGCACAGATATATAAAAATGATCTTCTAAAAGAAGAATTCAGACTTTTTCCGGTCAAAACCCGTTTAAATATATGGTCTATCAGCAAGCCTTTTGTTGCAATGGCCGCAGGTATCGCAGAACGTGAAGGACTGATCACTCTTGATGAATACATTTATCCCTGGTTTGAAAAATATTTCCCTTCCGACCCTTCTGAAAATCTGTACAAGATAAAGATCCGTGATCTTCTTACCATGTCATCCGGTCAGAAAGATCCGCTCTTTTTCTGCGATGGACCAGAGCGATACAGAGAAAAGGACTGGGTGAGATATTTCTTTCAGAATGATTCTTTTCCCTATACACCCGGTACTCATTTTGTGTACAGCAATTTTTGTTCCTATATTTTATCTGTTCTTCTGGAAGAGAAATCCGGAACGGGTCTGCTGAATTATCTGCGATATCGTTTCTTTGAACCGGTTGGCATTCCGAATCCGGACTGGACCCTCTGCCCTCAGGGACATTGTATGGCAGCTAACGGACTGTATCTGACGATTGATGAATTGGCTCGTTTTGGACATCTGCTTCTGCATGAGGGTTCCCTGAACGGAAAACAGATCGTCCCAAAAAAATTCGTGATTGATGCCTGTCAGAAACATATCGATTCTTACAATCCACTGACGGAGCATCCGGATTACCAGAGCTATGGTTATGGATATTTCATATATATGGGACCTATGGAAGATACCCTGATCCTGTCCGGCAATTACGGCCAATACTGCGTCGTTGATAAAAAACGTCAGATGGTATCCTGTGTCATGTCCCTGGATGGCAATGACCACAAAAAAATCCGTGATGACCTGGTGGATTCTCTTGCAGAATATTACGGTGTGAAAATTTCACATATATAAAAAAATGCCACTCCGCGGCCATATCATATGATATTCGCAATCCGCTAACGCTACTTGCTCATAAAAAAATGCCGCTTCCGCGGCCATATCATATGATATTCGCAATCCGCTAACGCTACTTGCTCATAAAAAAATGCCGCTCCCGCGGCATTTTTTTATATCACTAACCAATCCTCAACCATAGCTGTATTATGTAGCAGTACTGCCTCATTTCCCTTCGTTACAAAAATCCTCTGCACAAACACATCCACAACTTCGCCTTCCCGGACGGGTTCTTCGTCAAGGCTTCTTCTGGCGCTGAGTGTGGTGTTTCCTACACGGACTTTCAGTTCCAGGCTGCTGCCGCGGAATGCGACTCGTTCTACGACGCCCTCTGTTGCGGAGCTTTTATATTTCTGTTCCTCGTTCTTCTTAGTCACTTTTACAAACTCCGGACGGACAATGGCTTTTTCGCCTCCTGGAACTTCCTCGAAGTGATTGAACACCTGGTAATCATCGATCACAGAAGTCTGCCCGAAAAATCCCGCCGTAAACGCAGTATCCGGATTCTGATAAACCTCCAGTGGGGTTCCCTTCTGCTCGATCCGTCCACGGTTGGTAATAATAATTTCATCCGCCACCTCGATAGCCTCATCCTGGTCATGGGTAACAAAAATACTGGTGATCCCCAGCTTCTCGATCATGTCCTTCAGCCAGCTTCGAAGCTCCGTACGGATCTTTGCATCGATCGCCGCAAAAGGCTCATCCAGAAGGAGAAGCTGCGGATTCGGAGCCAGAGCCCGGGCAAAAGCAACTCGCTGTCTCTGACCACCGGACAGCTGACTCGGATATCTTTTCTCCAGGCCCTTCAGCCCGATCAGCTCTACCAGTTCCATAACCCTCTGCTTAATATACTTCTTGTCCGCCTTCTGTACCTTCAGGCCAAATGCAATATTATCATACACCGTCATATACCGGAAAAGAGCATAATTCTGGAACACAAATCCAATGCCTCGCTCGCTGGCAGGCACATCATTGACCACTCTTCCGTCGATGATGATCTCACCGCTGTCCGGCTGCTCCAGACCGGCGATCATACGGAGAATCGTAGTTTTTCCGCTTCCGCTGGGTCCTAAGAGACCGATCAGCTTTCCCTTTTCGATACCAAAGCTTACGTTGTCAGATGCCTTGTAATCCCCATATGTTTTATTGATATTTTTTAACTCAACGTACATCGCCTTTTTCCCCCTTTCCTTTATGCTCCAGAACATTTCTTGCGATCAGAAGGATCACCGCCAGGATCACCAGGATCGAAGAAACCGCAAATGCCGGAACATACTGGAATTCATTATAAAGAATTTCCACATGAAGCGGAAGTGTATTTGTTTTTCCACGGAGATGTCCGGACAGTACGGACACAGCTCCAAACTCTCCCATGGCTCTGGCTGTACACAGCACAACACCATAGAGAAATGCCCACTTGATATGCGGAAATGTCACCTTGGTAAAAATCGTCCAGCCTTTTGCTCCCATCAGTGCTGCCGCCTCTTCCTCATCGGACCCTATGGATTCCAGAACCGGTATGATCTCTCTGGACACAAATGGAAATGTGACAAAGATCGTTGCCAGGACAATTCCAGGAACTGCAAACACGATCTGTATCCCTGCACTTTCAAGAACAGAATAAAGAGGACTCTGCTTTCCAAAAACCAGGATATAGATAAGACCTGCGATAACCGGTGATACTGTAACCGGAACATCGATCAAAGTGGTAAGGAGCTTTTTTCCCCGAAAATGAAATCTGGTCATTGCCCATGCCGCACACAGACCAAAGATCGTGTTGCATACAACAGCCGCAACCGTCGCCCCAATGGTCAGCTCCAGCGCTTTCAGCGTGTACTCATCTGTCACCGCCTGCACATAGCACTGCCAGCCCTTGCTCAGCGCCTGGGTTACAACAACCACCAGAGGCAGTACCAGCATCACAAAAAGAAAGATCACGGAAATCCCGATAAGGATCCATTTCACCGGCCCGGAAGCCTGCTTCTTTTTTTCATCCATTATGCATCCCTCCCTCTGATACGTTTCGTATTTCTTGCCTGCACCAGATTCACACCAAACAGGATCAGAAATGATACTGCCAGTGTAACCAGTGCGATAGCTGTTGCGCTTTCATAGTCAAACTCCTGAAGCTTTGACATGATGATCAGCGGCGTGATCTCTGTATAATAAGGCTTGTTTCCTGCGATAAAAACAACACTTCCGTATTCTCCCAGGCAGCGTCCGAAGGCAAGTCCCGCCCCGGAAAGCATTGCCGGCAGAAGCTCCGGAAGAATAACCCTGCGAAAAACGGTGAATGGCTTTGCACCCATGACACGAGCCGCCTCCTCATAAGAACCGTCCAGCTTCTCCAGAACCGGCTGAATGGCCCTGACTACAAAAGGGATTCCCACAAAGATCAATGCCACCGTGATACCGATCCTGGTATATGCGATCTTAATACCGAAATTTGCAAAAAAGCTTCCCACCAGACCTTTATCGGATGTCAGGGATGTCAGTGAGATACCGGCAACTGCAGTCGGCAGTGCGAAAGGCAGCTCGATCATTCCATCCATGATCCTTTTTCCCGGAAAATCATATCTTACCAGCACCCACGCAAGAACCAGTCCCATAATAGCATTGATCACTGTGGCCGCAAATGCAGTAATAAAGCTTACATAGAATCCGGACAAAACCCTCGGCCGTGTGATCACCTCAATAAATTCCCGAAAACCCAGCCGCGCCGAGTATACTGCCAAAGACGCAAGAGGGATCAGAACTACGATACTCAGCATCGCCAAAGTCACTCCCATTGTCAGTCCAAAGCCTGGTATCACACGTTTACTCTGTTGTTTCTTCATTTCTGTCTCCCCGCTTTTCTATTCTAAGTTTCTGATCTGTTACAAAATCTCAGGCTCTTTTACTCTTCATAGATCTCATCAAACACTCCGCCGTCTGCGAAATGCTTTTTCTGAACTGCATCCCAGCCGCCGAAATCTTTGATCGTTGTCAGCTTCACCTTCAGGTTAAAAGTATCTGCATGCTTTTTCAGGATCGTCTGATCAACCGGCCTATAGTAATTCTCCGCGATCAGCTCCTGAGCTTCATCGGAATACAGATATTTCAGATATGCTTTCGCAGCTTCTGCATTATCATGCTTTTTCACATTTTCATCTACAACAGCAACGGATGGCTGTGCCAGGATACTGATGCCCGGCGTTACGATCTCGTAATCATCCGGATTATCCCTTACAGAAAGAAACGCTTCATTTTCCCAGGCGATCAGCACATCACCCTGCCCGTTTTCCACGAAAGAGGTTGTGGCACCTCTTGCACCGGAATCCAGAACCAGGACATTTTTGTAAAGCTTCTTGATAAAGGCTTTCATCTCTGTCTCGTTGCCGTTATATTTCTCATTGGCATAAGCCCAGGCTGCCATGTAATTCCAGCGGGCACCACCGGAGGTTTTCGGATTGGGAGTGATCACCCCCACACCATCCTTTGTCAGATCATCCCAGTCATGGATATTTTTCGGATTTCCCTTCCGAACAAGAAATACAATGGTGGAAGTATAAGGAGCACTGTCATCCGGATATTCATCGATCCAGCCCTTGTCGATCAGACCGGCATTTCGGATCGCATCGATATCATATTCCAGTGCAAGTGTCGCCACATCCGCAGGAAGTCCATTGGAAATCTCAAGAGCCTGCTTTCCGGAACCGCCATGAGACTGGATCACATCCACACTCTGACCTGTTTCCTCTTTCCAATATTTTGAAAAAATCTTATTATATGCTTCATAAAATTCTCTGGTCGGATCATAGGACACATTGATGATCTCCACATGATTTTTATCCTTTGTATTGTTTCCCGATACTGCAAAAGTTCCTGCCAGTACCACTGCTGCCAGTGTGATACAGACACCTGCAATGCGTTTTCTTTTCATGATCTGTGTACTCCTTTACAACCACATTTTTATTTAGAAATCTTTTTCCCAACAATGTAACTGCTTCATTTCGCTGTCAAATCATACCTGTTCTTTCCGTTTACTGTGGTTCTGTAATTTTTTTTGAATTGAATACATTAAACCATATTATTCCCATTAATTAAATAGGAATATATGAAAACGTTTTCACGAAATACTCTGGTCATAGCGCAACCGCATCCTGTCTGTCACTATATCTGCGCATCCGCAATCCTCAGATACAATAATCGCTCCACATACTGTCCTCCACACTGCTGCAGCTGTTCCGTATCATCAGTCTGCCTTCCAGCTCCATTCGCACAATACCGGAATGCCCGCCCTTCAGCCGGTCCAGCAGCAGGTATAATGCAAATTTTCCCATATCCTCCTTGGGCAGGCTCACCGTTGTCAGCATCGGTCTGGTAAACTGTGCCTCCTGTATATCATCGCTGGATATGATCGAAGGCATATAATACCGGTTCCGAAATTTATTCAGGCACTTCAGCATTCCGATTGCCGAAATATCATTGGCACAGTAGATTCCGGTTGGCATGTCGTCCGACTGAAAGAACTTTTCCATGGCCTCGTAGCCCTCGGCCTCAGTCTGCTTTGTTTCGATAACATACTCCGGTATCACATCCAGATCATGCTTCTTCAGTGTTTCCAGATACCCGTTATACCGGTCCTCGCTGTGACACTGGCCAATATAACCGATATTTTTGTGCCCCAGGGAGATCAGATATTCCACTGCCGCTGCTGCGATCTTTTTCCCATCACAAAGGACCTCATCCACTTCATAATTGGTAGAATTCCGGTTCACCGATACCACACTCTTATACTTCTTATTCAGCTTCTTCAAAGCCTCTTTATTACATCTGCCGATGATGATCAGTCCATCCCTTTTCCCTTCCACCTCGTCATACATTCCGTCGATCAGCCGGTCCAGATTCTCTCTTCGGCACTTCCGGTCATCGGAAAACACAGACATATACCATACTTTGGAAAGAATGCAGTTTTTATCATGGATCTCACTTTCGATCACCCGAAGGAGCTCCGCAAAAAACGGATCCGTTGTGGAAGAATCGGTTCTTGTCATCAGGATATTAATGTACCAGGTTTTCTCCTGCTTTGCGGAAACGCCTTTTTTCAGATTCCGGGCCGCCTCGTTGGGCACATAATTCATCTCGATAGCTGTTTTCCATATCTTGTCCCTGAGTCCGGAAACAGAACATTTATAATTGGGATTATTCAAAACTCTGGAAACCGTCGCCGGTGAAACCCCTGCCTTTTCTGCGATCTTCTTGATGGACATGTACCCGTCCCCTCCTTCTGAAAAAAGTCTGCCCGCTGCCAGTCCTGTACGCTGCTCAACGTCATCTGTGTAACAGAACTTTTTATCATTTCTTATTTCATAGTAATTAAATATGTTTTATATGATAATGAGAGTTTTAAAAAAAGTCAATCTTATTTTGTGAAAACGTGTTCTTTTTTTTTGCCTGCAATATATAAAAACAGACTGAGAACCTGATATATATTCTTATCAAGCTCCAGTCTGTTTTGCGTGCTCAAACATATAAGATATAACTATGAGTAAATAACAAATGCTGATTACTAATATCCTTTGAATTATTTAACCGTTACCTTACAGGTCAGTTTTTTAGAACCACTCTGAACGGTAATGGTTGCAGTTCCTTTTTTGATGCCTTTTACAACACCTTTGGATGTGACCGTTCCCCCATTTTCCAATTCACATTTATACTAAAATTATAAATTTCCCATCACATTTAATCAAACTTTGTTTAGAATATTTTTGTCATATTTTGTCTGTTTACAGACATTTTTTAACATTTTTTCTACTATAAAAAACCGACAGCTGCACATGTGAAACCTTTTGTACCTGCTTTATTACCAAAATACCAAAAATACGACGTGCAGTTGTTCAAAATAAATATCTGTACTTTCTTCTCCTGCTCATAATAATCTCAAATACTCTTTCTTTATATTCCTGCGGATAATAACTTTCCATATCCAATATTTCTTTTACGTCTTTTTTAGTAAATTCCAGACTTATCTGCTGACCATACAATTCTTCCGCAATCTCGATTTGCTCATCAAAATCTTCACACAGAGTTTTTGATCGTACCTCCTCTATCAGATTATTTATGTTTTCTTCCATCGGATAATCCATCTGTATATCTGATAGCAGTCCTGCACCATTATCAAATATTGGACATAAATGATATTTTTCTTCTGCGTCCATTAAGACTCCAATATTATGCATATGCCGATCTTCATTCATAAAAAATGTATCAATTGCCAGGATCTTACTCATATACTTTCCAAAATCGCTAATTCCCGTAATGCGTTCCGTCTGATCTACTATAAATTCCAGTCTTTCCGAATGTTCTGGAATCGTGAATAATTTTTTATAAAGACTTTCATTATAAAATCCATAAAAAAGTCTTTCTAATGTAATAAGCTGCCATCCCTCAGGCAAAAAATTTTCACTTTTACATCCCAGATATTTTCTTCTCTTATAACTAATCTCTTCTGTTTTATATAAAACATACTCTTCCTGTTTCAGTGAAGATTTTTCCAACAAACGTGAAACAACATATTCCACCAATCCCTCATATCCCATATAATCAGCTTTATACCATACATTGTTCCTGCACCATTTCAATTGGTTTCCTTTTGACGATTGTCTGTCATTTGTTTTGATATCCTGTTCAAAAAGCTGTACCATCTTTACCTCTCAATCCTGATCCAGAAATCATCCTCTGCCATTCTTCCTTCGGTCTTTTCTATGATCATAAACGGATCATAAAATGGCAGATTCAAATCTTCTAATACCAATTTTATTTTGTCTCGTTGTCTCGGGAAACAACGAGATTCCAGAAATTCCTCGTATTCTTCAAAGGTTGGTTTTTCATTTCGGCCAAATGCTTTTTTAATAAAATTGTTTGTATAATTATATATTTTTACTTTTCTGCCTCTCTCATCCACATCAATAATCGTACATATTTCACTCTTAAACATGTACCATAAGCGTATCGGATATTCTTTTTCCGGCACGCGGAGGTTTTCCTCAATCTGAGGATACTCGTTTAAAATATGAACTAATGTCGTAACCGGTCCTGTAATATCCCGATTTTCACTTTCCCATCTTTCTATTGTTTTCTGAGATACATTTACTAACTTTGCAAAATCTTTTTGTGTAAGCTTCAATTTCTTCCTTAAAATTCGTATATCTTCTGCCCGTATCGAATGTTTCACAGCATATCCTGTCATTTTAGATTCCCCCTTTTTTATTAATATACCCTTATTTTAAGGGTATAACAAGCTATTTTATTCCTTATTTTAAGGGTTTTCTATATTTATAAAAAACCCGGCAGCTGCACATGTGAAAACTCTCCATGTTTCATCTGCCGGGCTTCTGTTTTTATTTTCTTTTGTATTCTTTCACTGTTATGGCGATTTTACGTACGCCTGCTTCATCGTTACTTCACCGTTATCTTACAGTTCAGTTTTTTCGCTCCGCTCTGCACGGTGATCACGGCCGCCCCTTTTCGGATTCCCTTTACAACACCTTTGGAATTTACCGTAGCGATCCTGCGATTCGAGGAACGGAAAAGAATCTTTTCGTCGCTGTAATACGGCACGGTCACTGCCTGGATCGTATATGTTTTTCCACGAAGTATGGTTTTTGTTTTGGGCACGCCGGTCATCTTTGCGGTCCTTACTGCGGCAGTATTGTTCAAAAAACGGAATCCATTTTTCTTTGCGTAAGTCTGAGCAGTAGAACTCTTTTTTCCGGCAATGACAAAAGTTTTATTTTTTCCACTATTGAAATTATAGCCGATCGCTTCTTTTTCTATCACTGTTTTACTGTTGAGGATCGTAATCTTTTTCATAGCCAGACAATCATAAAAAGCATGGCTTCTGATCTTTTTCACACTGGCAGGTACTGTAATATTCCCCAGTTTTCGACAATTATTAAATGCACCGTTCCCGATCTCTGTAAGCTTCTTCGGCAACGACACCTTTCTGAGATCTGCACAAAAAGAAAACGCACCTTCACCAATAACCGTGACACTGTCCGGAAAACTTACTCCTGTCAAACCGCAATGCCGAAAGGCCGCTCTTTCTATCCTGGAAACGCCCTGTCCAAGCGTAACCTTTTTCAGCTTCATATCCGCCTCAAATAACGATTCCGGTAATATTTTCACACTTCCCGGAATGCTGACAGATTCCAGACTGTTACAGTAACTGAAAGCATATTCATCAATTTTTGTTACAGTTTTCGGTACATCCAGGCTCGTAAGCTTACTCTGGTAAAAAGCATATGCACCAATGCTTTTCAGTCCATCAGGAAGCTTGATCCTGGTGATCGCAGTATCTCCAAATGCTCTTACCCCAATACTCCGCAGAGTTCCCGGCAACGAAATCCTCTTCATATTTCTGCAGCCTGAAAAGGTTCTGTCACCGATTCCCGTGATCCCAGATGCAACGGTTACTGTTTTTATCATTGCTGATCTGTATGAAAAATTATCGGTAACCTTAACCTCCCCTTTTCCCTGTATCTGCAGGTTTCCATTGGAGTACAACCGGTAAACAGCTTTGCTTCCGCAGGAACCCTTCGCAACAAGCTTTGCAGTGCTCTGCACGCCTGCTGCCGATGCTTCCTGTGCATATTCAGCCGCATAACCGGTCTGTGCATGTACAGCCACAGAAGATACACAGGACCCTGTCAGGATCATTGCCGTTGATAACAGTATTGCGATTTTTTTCCCAAACATAAAAGCTCCCTCCCTGAGAATCGATCGGATATCCACGATCTTCTCCCATGCAGCAACAAAAGGACCGGCATACATCCAGTCCTCATGTTCATCATTTAGAATCTGTTGGTTAACCCAACCACATACATATCCTCTTTATATTCCGGGATTTTCACAAGAAGTCCCTCTGCAGTATCTTCAGTTTCTACCTTCACTGCCGGATCAAATGGTCTCAGCGCTCCGTGGTATCCTTTGATCAGGAACTCATTTGCGCCTTCCTTCAGATGATCTGCAAACACATTCAGATTTCCGTCTTTCTGTGTATAATGAAGCTCGATTCCATTCTCAAGCAGCTCAGATTCGCGGTCACTGCAACGTGTTCCGTAAATACCATCATGGTTGACCTTCAGCCATGCACCCAGGATCTTCAGTCTTCTTACCTGCTCCTCCGGGATAGTTCCGTCTGCCTTCGGGCCGATGTTCAGGAGAAGATTTCCGTTATTTGCCACTGTTCCGACAAGAAGTGAGATCAGATCCGGAACGGAGATCAGCTTGTCATCACCTTCATTGGCATTATAACCGAAGGATAAGCCCATTCCACGGCACATCTCCCATTTCTCATTTCTGTTTACAGAACCGGATTTATATTCCTTAGTAAGGAAATCGTGATAACGTCCGTTGAAACGGTCATTTACCACACCCTCCGGAACCTTATTGTAATAATGTGCTAAGAAATACGGCATCATCTCTTCACTCTGTGTCGGCCATCCGATATCATTCCAGAACACACTCGGTGCATAATCATCTACAAGCTCTGTCATCTGATTATAGGAATAATCTGCATATGCAAATGTTGGGCTGGCTGTTCCAAACAGATCATCATCTTCAAAAATAGGATCGTTTGCATACTGCCAGTCGATCAGTCCGGAATAATACAGGCCCATGCGGATTCCTGCGTCACGGACAGCTTCTGTCAGCTCACCGGTGATATTTCTCTTCGGTCCCATTTCTACGGAATTGAAATGTGTATATTTACTTGGGAACAGGCAGAATCCGTCATGATGCTTGGTTGTCAGAACAACATACTCCGCACCTGCTTCTTTAAAAATCTCTGCCCACTGCTTCGGATCCCAGTTTTCAGCTTTCCACATAGGAATAAAATCTTCGTATTTGAAATCTTTTCCGTATTTTTCTATATGATGCTTATATGTAGGGCCTTTTCCAATGTTCAGAGAGTTGTAATACCATTCTGCATACGGATTATCCGCAAACCATTCTTTGGAATCAACCTCTCCCAGCTCCCATGTATGCGGTGCAAACGCCGGCACGGAATAAATTCCCCAGTGGATAAAAATTCCAAATTTACAATCCTCATACCATTTTGGAACTGTGTGTGCATTTACAGAGTTCCAGTTTCCTGTGAATCTTACATCTCCCATAATTAAAATACCTTATCCTTTCTGTCCTTTCAAAAAGACATTATAATTTACTCGCTTCCCCCAACAGCTATTCTACTGTGATCTTCAATACCACCGGCATATCTCCCGCCTCAATAACCCCTCTTCCGCAGGAAATATCCAGTTCTTTATTTCTCGCAAATGCCGGATGCAGATCTGTTCCGAGGATCTCAATATCTCGGATCGTGGATTTCAAAAGCTTCATATCATTGCCAAGAGCTTTGATATGGATCTCTCCATCCTCCGGCCAGTGCAGAACAGTCGCATAAATATGATTGCTCTTACTTGTAAAACGGATATCCTCAGAAGTAAAGTGCTTATCATAGGTATCCGTGAAATGTCCCTCCGGAACTACCGTCGGTCCCTCTCCGAATATCTTCCAGTATCTGGTTCCGTATATTGCCTCTCCATTTACCTTCAGCCATTTTCCCATTTCTCTCAGGATATATGCATCCTCTTCCGGAATTGTTCCATCCGGCTTCGGTCCGATATTAAGAAGAAGTGCACCATTTTTACTGACTACATCGATCAGATCCAGCACTACATCGGAAGGCTTCTTATAATCATTTCCAATGGTATAGCCCCAGGAGTTCTTAGCTACAGACGTATCATTCTGCCACAGATCCGGCGTGATATGGTCTAACTGACCTCTTTCCAGATCATTGACTGCGCTGCCGTAAACATATGCGTCAAATTTGGCATCAATAGCTGTTTCTTTTCCCCACTGTGCAGAACGGTTGTAATAATATGCTGCAAATTTACGAAGATACGGTTTCCATGCATACTGCTGGATCCACCAGTCAAAATACACAATGGATGGCTGATATTTATCCACGATCTCGCAGGTGCGGACAAGCCAGTCCTGCATATGCTCCTCTGTCGGAGGATTGTCATAAATATCACTCATATCTCTGGTGATTCCTGCTGCCGGCCCATAAAGATCCGCATATTCCGGATCATTGACATCAGCCTCCGGGATCTGACGACCTCCGTTAAAGAACCAGTAATGCTCTGCTCTGTGAGAAGAAGCACCGAGAACCATTCCCTCTTTCTCAACCTCTGTCTTCAGCTCTCCGAGAATATCTCTTTTCGGTCCCATCTCAGCAGCGTTCCAGCGACAAAGGTCACTGGCATACATCTGAAATCCATCGTGATGCTCCGCTACCGGAACTACGAATTTCGCCCCCGCCTCTTTAAATAAGGCCGCCCATTCCTTCGGATCAAACTTCTCAGCCTTAAACTGAGGAATAAAATCCTTGTAGCCGAATTTATCCAGAGTTCCGTATTTCTCTGTATGATGCAGGTTCTCCTTAGAGCCTTTCACATACATATTTCTGGGATACCATTCGTTTCCAAAAGCCGGAACACTGTAAACACCCCAGTGGATAAAAATTCCGAATTTATCTCTTGCATACCACTTCGGCGTAGGATGCTCACAGAGAGAATCCCAGGTATCCGTGTATGGTCCCTGTGCGATCACCTCATCGATCAGAGAAAGGTATTCTTCTTTTTTCATCTGTTCGTCCTCTTTACATCTTTTATTTATATTGTATGGATGCCTCTATGTTATCATCAAACCTTTTGGTTGTATATGCTCAACAATTCACAAATAAAACGTTTCGTTTTTATACAAAACATACAACAAAAAAAAAGACCTTGATGATGTTTTTGTTCCAACTTCATCAAAGTCTTTTCTTTTTTACATAATATTCTCTTCGATCACCTTTTCGATCCGTCTCTTCACTTCTTCTGCGAGCTCTGTGGTATGCATATCTTTGTATTCCTCATAATACATCGGAGGAAGGATATGCACCTGTACGGTGATCCTCTCTGTAGAACCGGTATCAAAAGCCTTAAAGGAATCGATCAGTGCAACCGGAACGATCGGGCATTTCGTCTTGGTGGCAGTCTTGAAGCTGCCGCCCTTGAACGGCCCCGGATGATTTCCGTTTTTACTTCTGGTTCCCTCCGGAAAGATCAGATAATTACGACCAGCCTTCACTTCCCGTATTACATTGACAATGACCTGCATGGACTGCTTCAGGTCTTCCCTGTCAATGATAAAGGCCTTCATACAGGCAAAAACCTGCTTCAGAAAAGGAATCTCTCCAACTTCCTTCTTGGCAACTACCGAAAAAGGAACCGGGCATGCCCGGATGATCGCCAGCACATCAAACAGTCCCTGGTGATTCGGAAAAAACATAAATCCCTTTTCTTTTGGGATATTTTCAGCTCCATGCACATCAATATGGATATTTCCGCCTTCAATGGCATGCTCATCTACCAGTCTCAGGAATGCGTATTTCTTCTCTTCCGGATAATCATCTGTATGCGCTGCATACCAGCAAAGCTTGATCCACCAGTAAGGAACAAAGACTATATTTCTGAGCACCATCAGCAAAATCCGCTTCATTCTTACATCCTCCCGCCTCTGCTTTATCCGTTCAGTTTCCCTGCGATCTTATCCTCGTATCCCGGATTCTTTTTCAGAAAAACCTCATAAGCCTTTGTATAATCTGTATAGGTTTTCGTAGTCATAAATTTCTGATAATCCTTGGCAGCCTGCTGGCTGATCTTATCTGAAATCTCAGAAGGCGCATACAGATAATACTTTTTGTCCTGGACCTTTACAAGATAGGTACTGATACATGGATATTCCTGCTCGTTCTCCAGAACAAGATTATAGCGGATATAAACATAAGAATAATTTTTGTTTTCAGAAATGGAGCCACAGCTGTCGATATTTACATCCTTTACTCCATGGGCCTGAAAATATTTTATCGTGGAGGAAATCTCTGTTTTCGCCTCATCCGATAACTTATCCGCACTGTAACAGCTCTGCATCTTTTTATTCTTGCCTGCTGCTGCCGCTTTGATGTAGCCTTCCACAACCCCCTCCGGAGTTCTGTGGCTGATCTTTCCGCAACCCCTGGCCGCCAGAACGATCACCAGCAGGATCAGAATGATCCCCGCCAGTGTCGCAATGTGGATAAAATTCAGTTTTTTATTAGAGTATTTCAGCTTCTTTACTGATTTTTTTCTGCGTTTTTTCTTTGTCGTCGTCATGACTTATCCTCGACCTTATTCCTCTTCACTGCCTGTGACAGCTTCCTCTGCAGAGCCTTCTTCGTTATCGCCGGTTTCTCCGTCAGCTTTTTCGGTAGTTGTATCTGCTTCCGGATCTTTATCTCTTACCTTGGCGATACTTGCAACGGTTACACCCTCTGTAAGATTGATCATCTTCACACCGGAGGTGATCCTTCCAAGAACAGAGATATCCGCACACTGCAGACGGATAATGATACCCTCTGTAGTGATCATCATGATCTCGTTCTCTTCGTTGACAGCCTTGGCGCCAACAACATTTCCGGTCTTCTCGGTGATCTTGTAGCACTTCACACCCTTACCGCCACGGTTCTGGACAACGAACTCACTCATAGCTGTACGTTTGCCCATTCCGTTCTCGGAAACTACAAGCAGATAATCTCCCTGAGTGTTCAGCTGCATGGCAACAACTTCATCACCGTCAGTAAGATTCATACCTCTTACTCCCATGGACGCACGGCCTGTGCTGCGGACATCCGTTTCCTTAAAGCGGATACACTGTCCGTCCCTGGTCACAAGAATAATATCTTTGTTATTATCAGTAGCCTTAACCTCGATCAGCTCGTCATCATCACGGAGAACGATTGCTGTAAGACCTGTCTTACGGACATTCTCGTAATCCTTGATCGGAGTTTTCTTCACAAGGCCTTTCTTGGTGGCCATCATCAGATAATGACCCTCTTCATATTTACGAAGCGGGATCACAGCTGTGATCTTTTCTCCCGGTGCAAGCTGCAGAAGATTGATGATCGCAGTTCCTCTAGCTGTACGACCGGCCTCCGGGATCTCATATGCCTTCAGTCTGTATACACGTCCTGTATTAGTAAAGAACATGAGATAATGGTGCGTTGTCGTCATCAGAAGCTCTTCGATATAGTCATCCTCAATCGTCTGCATACCCTTGATTCCTCTGCCGCCACGGTTCTGGCTGCGGAAGTTGTCAACGGTCATACGCTTGATATAACCAAGCTTTGTCATTGCGATCACTGTATTTTCTCTCGGGATCAGATCCTCTGTAGAGATATCATATACATCGTATCCGATGGAAGTCTTTCTGTCATCGCCGTATTTCTCTGCAATGGCAAGGATCTCCTCACGGATCACCCGGAGAAGGAGCTTGCGGTCAGCAAGGATTGCCTGGAACTTGCGGATCTTCTCCATAAGCTCTGCATACTCAGCCTCCAGCTTCTCTCTTTCCAGACCTGTCAATGCACGGAGACGCATATCCACGATCGCCTGTGCCTGCACATCTGTCAGCTCAAAACGGTCGATCAGCTCCTGCTTGGCGATCTGTACGTTGCGGGAACCACGGATGATGCGGATCACTTCGTCAATATTATCAAGTGCCTTCAGAAGACCCTCCAAAATATGGGCTCTCTCCTGTGCCTTATTAAGATCATACTGTGTTCTTCTGCGAACTACATTCTCCTGATGCTCCAGATAGTACTCCAGCATCTCTTTCAGGTTCAGAACCTTCGGTTCCATATTTCCATGATTTGGAACAAGAGAAAGCATGATCACACCAAAAGTATCCTGCAGCTGTGTATGCTTGTAGAGCAGATTCAGGATCACGTTGGCATTGGCATCCTTACGAAGATCAATACAGATTCGCATACCCTCACGGCTGGAATGGTCGTTCAGGTCTGTGATCCCGTCGATCTTTTTGTCACGGACAAGCTCTGCGATCTTCTCGATCAGACGTGCCTTGTTTACAAGGTACGGGAGCTCGGTAACCACGATACGGGATTTACCGTTTGGCAAAGTCTCGATATTCGTCACCGCACGGACACGGATCTTGCCACGTCCGGTACGGTAAGCTTCCTCGATCCCTCTCGTTCCGAGGATGGTCGCTCCTGTAGGGAAGTCCGGTCCCTTTACGATCTCAAGAAGCTCCTCCATAGCTGTTTCTCTGTCTTCTTCTACAATGTTATCAATGATCTTAACAACTGCATTGATAGTTTCACGAAGGTTATGCGGCGGAATATTGGTTGCCATACCTACCGCAATACCTGTAGTACCGTTTACCAAAAGGTTCGGAAAACGTGCCGGAAGCACAACCGGCTCACGCTCTGTCTCATCAAAGTTCGGCTGAAAATCAACCGTATCCTTGTTGATGTCAGCAAGCATCTCCATGGATATCTTGCTGAGACGTGCCTCTGTATATCGCATGGCAGCCGCACCGTCACCATCCACGGAACCAAAGTTTCCATGTCCGTCAACCAGCGGATATCTTGTGGACCATTCCTGAGCCATATTGACCAGCGCACCATAGATGGAGCTGTCACCGTGCGGATGATATTTACCCATGGTATCACCGACAATACGCGCACATTTTCTGTGTGGCTTGTCAGGACCATTATTCAGCTCGATCATAGAGTACAGAACTCGGCGCTGTACCGGCTTCAGACCGTCTCTTACATCAGGCAAAGCTCGTGAGGCGATAACACTCATGGCATAGTCGATGTAAGATTCCTTCATCGTTTTTTCCAGATCCACTTCGTGGACTTTGTCAAAAATATTATCTTCCATTCTTCTTTATTCTCCTAGATATCAAGATTCTTAACGAATCTTGCATTTTCTTCGATAAATTCACGTCTTGGCTCTACCTTGTCTCCCATAAGAGTGGTAAATGTCAGATCGATCTCAGATGTGGCAGCTTCGTCCATGGTCACACGGAGAAGGATTCTCTTCTCAGGGTCCATAGTAGTCTCCCAGAGCTGCTCGGCATCCATCTCACCCAGACCTTTATAACGCTGGATCTTATTGTTTCCGTCACGTCCGATCTCGGTAAGGATATTGTTCAGCTCATCATCGTCATATGCATACCATACCTTTTTGTTCTTCTCCACTTTATAGAGAGGAGGCTGCGCCAGGTATACATATCCCTGCTTGATCAGCTCCGGCATGAAACGATACAGGAAGGTCAGAAGCAGTGTTGCGATATGTGCACCGTCAACATCGGCATCGGTCATAATGATGATCTTGTGATAACGAAGCTTGGAAATATCAAAATCCTCATGGATTCCAGTTCCGAAGGCAGTGATCATTGCCTTGATCTCTTTGTTTCCGTAAATTTTATCCAGACGTGCCTTCTCAACATTCAGGATCTTACCACGCAGCGGAAGGATCGCCTGTGTGGCACGGTTTCTCGCTGTCTTGGCAGAACCGCCCGCGGAATCTCCCTCTACGATATAGATCTCACAGTTCTCCGGATTCTTGTCAGAACAGTCTGCAAGCTTTCCCGGAAGCGACATGCTGTCCAGTGCGGATTTTCTTCTTGTAAGGTCACGGGCCTTTCTGGCTGCCTCTCTGGCTCTCTGTGCAAGAACAGATTTCTCAACGGTAGCCTTGGCAACTGCAGGATTCTGCTCCAGGAAAATCTCCAGCTGTTTACTTACAACACTGTCTACCGCACCTCTTGCCTCACTGTTTCCAAGCTTCTGTTTGGTCTGACCCTCAAACTGCGGATTCTCGATCTTAACACTGACGATCGCAGTCAGGCCCTCACGGATATCATCACCGCTTAAGTTCGGCTCACTGTCCTTGAGAAGCTTGTTCTTACGTGCATAATCATTAAATGTATTGGTGATCGCATTACGGAAACCGGTAATGTGTGTACCGCCCTCCGGTGTATTGATATTGTTTACAAAGCCATAGGTGTTCTCTGTATAGGAGTCATTATGCTGCAGCGCAACCTCTACAGACACGCCGTCCTTCTCACCCTCACAGTAAATGATCTCCGGGTAAAGAGCCTCCTTGCTTCTGTTCAGGTAGCTTACAAACTCACGGATACCACCCTCATAGTGGAATACCTTCTCGCGCTCCTGACCCTCTCTCTTATCCTCCAGAACGATACGAAGACCCTTAGTCAGGAAAGCCATCTCACGAAGTCTCTGTTTCAGGATATCATAATCATAAACAGTCTCCTCAAAGATCTCCTTGTCCGGAAGGAAATAAACCTTCGTACCGGAAAGCCCCGGATCACAGTCACCTACCACCTTCAGCGGGTACATAGTTTTGCCACGCTCATATCTCTGTTTGTATTCCTTACCCTCTCGGTAGATGGTAACCTCCAGCCATTCGGAAAGTGCATTTACAACAGATGCACCAACACCGTGAAGACCACCGGAAACCTTATATCCTCCACCGCCGAACTTACCGCCTGCGTGAAGAATGGTAAATACAACCTCAACTGCCGGAATACCAGCCTTATGATTGATACCAACCGGAATACCACGACCATTATCTGTAACTGTAATGGAATTATCCGGATTGATATCTACATGGATCTCTGTACAAAAACCAGCCAGTGCTTCATCGACTGCGTTATCCACGATCTCATATACGAGATGATGAAGTCCACGGCTGGAGGTACTTCCGATATACATTCCAGGCCTCTTACGTACGGCTTCCAGTCCTTCCAGGATCTGGATCTGATCCGCGCCGTATTCTGTATTCTCTGCGCCCATGTCATTCCTCCTGTTCTTGTCGTCCGGACGTGTTTGAAAATTCATTTCTGCAGAACCATAGCAGCTTCAAAAATCATTACATCAAATCCTGAGCAAGATAAACTGATCTTTTAATTTCAGGAAATACTGTATTTTCATTTTGCAGAAAGCAATTCTCAAACCCGCTCCGGAAGTGTCATTTATACCTGTAAAATAAATATTTTTTACATACGAATACAGAGTTTATTATAGCACAAAAAAGCCTGTATTTCCACGCAAAATCATAGGAAATACAGGCAAAAAAGTATCTTATTAAATGCAATCTCAAAATACAGCACAATATGGTCTATACTGCAAGCAAATCATTTCGACAAAATCCGCACAGTACTTTTTATTACCACAAAAAAAAGCCACATACGTTCCCAAAAATCCTTGGTCACAGTATGCAGCTTATTCAATCATCCACGATCACGTTACCTACGATCCGTACCACAATTACACCTGATCATTCAGCAGAATCTTCTCCATCCAGAAGCGCCTTATAAATATCCCGCTTGGAAACACCACGATCCTTGGCAGCAAGCTTCATGGCATCCTTCCTGGAATTCCCCTGCTGCTCATACATCGCCACATGCTCCGCAATGGAAATCTCCTCCCAGGAAGCACGCTTCTCCGCCTCCATCTCACTGCGGCTCCTGCCCTCGATCACAAGAACACACTCACCCAGCGGCTTCTCATCTTTATAAAAATCCATCAGATCATCGATCGTAGTCCGGAATGCCGTCTCATGCTTCTTGGTCAGCTCTCTGCAAAGAGTCATCCGGCGGTTACCAAGCGCCTCTCTGAGCTCACCAAGAGTCCGTACAAGCCTGTGAGGTGCCTCATACAGGATAATAGTCCTGGTTTCACAGGAAAGCTCCTCCAGGATCGTTTTTCGTTCTTTCTTATCCGCCGGAAGAAAAGCCTCGAAAGCAAAACGCCTGGTATGCAGGCCTGACAAAGTCAGAGCAGTGATGCAGGCAGCAGGACCCGGAAGTGAAGTCACTTCAATTCCGGCTTCATAGCACATGGCGGCAAGCTCCTCCCCGGGGTCTGAGATACCCGGAGTACCTGCATCTGTGATCAACGCAATGTTTGTACCCGCCAGCAGCTTTTCCACGAGGACATGGCCCTTATCGATCTTATTGTATTCGTGGTAGCTGGTCATGGGGGTTTTTATATCAAAATGATTCAGAAGTTTTATGCTGTTGCGGGTATCCTCCGCAGCGATTAAGTCCACTTCCCGAAGGGTTCTTAGTACTCGAAGGGTGATGTCTTCGAGGTTTCCTATGGGGGTGGCGCATAAGTATAGTTTTCCGTTTTGTTTCATATTTTCCTCTTTTCTCGCTTGACCGCGGGGAGTTGTTTTCCACTTGGCCGTGGGGGAGTTGTTTCGCTTGACCGCGGGGGATATTCCGCTTGACCGCGGGGGTTTGTTTAAGTTTGGGAACTTTGAAAACCGCAAAGGGGCCGCAAAGCCGCGCCCCCTCTGCACACCCCTTGGGCTTTTTTTAAGTAGTGCAAGGGATTCGTTGTTCTTATTTGTTGACTTGTGTCTGTATGCTTCGGTATTCAGCGCACTACGCTGTGCCGATGTTGTTTTATTTCTTCACTTTCTCTGTGGTTCGCTTCTGGCAAAGTGCCCGTATGCTTCGATATTCAATATGCTACGCTGTGCCGATATTATTTCATTTCTTCACTTTCTCAGTGGTTCACTTCCGGCAAGGTGCCCGTATGCTTCGATATTCAATGTGCTACGCTATGCCGATATTATTTCATTTCTTCACTTTCTCAGTGATTCACTTCTGGCAAGGTGTCTGTATTCTTCGATACTCAGTGCGCTACGCGTTGCGATCTCTCGCTTTGAATCTCAGGCGAGGGGAGGCAGGCTGCTGGTGGTGACGTTAGCGGAGCCCCCGTCAGCGAGGTGAGGATAGCTGCTGCCACCGAGCGCACTGTTTGAGCGAAGCGAGTTTGCGCGAATGGCAGCAAACCGGCGCCGCAGCCGAGCAGGGGGCGCAGCGTGTCACCACCAGCAGCCTGCCTCCCCTCGCCGTCCCTTCACCAACCGAAGTACCACAGCCACCACTACCACTCAGCCATCCAGCGCAGCGCCGATGGCCCAACCCCTCCCGAGCAGCCACCCAATCTCTCACAACCAACCAAACAAACAACCAACCAGGCAGCCACCCTAAGCCACAACATCACAACATTCACACCATCCGATACAACTCCAAAACATCCTCCGTATAAACCCCAGGCCGCTCATAAACCACCAGCGGCCGCTCAACCCGAATCCTGGAATTCCCGCCCTTACAAGCCTCGATCAACACCATATTCGGCTCCTTATCAATAAAAGGATACACCAGCTGCATCCTCTTAGGCTCCAGCTTATACTTCGTCAAAGTCGCCATCAGCTCCACCAACCGAAACGGCCTGTGCACCAGAAAAAACCGCCCCCGGTCCTTCAGGACCCGGGCAGCCTGACAAGCCACATCATCAAACGAACACAAAATCTCATGCCTCGCGATCGCCTTCGGAAGATGCGGATTCGTCAACCCATGCTGCCCGATCATATACGGCGGATTACACGTCACCACATCAAAAGAAGCCGCCCCAAAAATCCCGGCAGCCTCCCTGATATCACCCTCAACGATCCGAACCCTGTCCTCAAGACCATTATACCTCACACTACGGTCAGCCATCTCCGCACACTCATGCTGGATCTCCAGCCCCGTGAAATGCTCCCCATCCGTACGATCCGAAAGCAAGATCGGAATGATCCCCGTACCGGTCCCCATATCCAGCGCAACCTCACCCCTCTTCACCCGGGCAAAGCCAGACAACAGAACCGCATCCATCCCAAAGCAAAACTTCTTCGGATCCTGGATCACAAACAACCCATTCTGAAGATCATCCACACGCTCACCGCAATAAACCAGATCACTTCTCATTCGGCTTCGAATCTCCCTTTTTAACCTCTTTCTCCTCGTGGTCAGCAGAACCACCCTTACCCTTTTTTCTCTTAGGGCGGAACCTCAGATCACGGACCGGAAACTCCTGGATCTCCTTCTCGTCATTCACCTCAACCACGATCTTAACCATCTGCCGGAGAACATTCACACTCTGGACCGTACCCGAAACACCCTGCGGCGTCGTTACCATATCACCGATACCCGGAAGATTCCGGTTCAGCTCCTCATAAGTCTCCTGCTCATTCTTCAGACAGCACATCAGACGACCACAGACACCAGAAATCTTCGTCTGGTTCAGAGAAAGATTCTGCTCCTTCGCCATCTTGATGGAAACCGGCGCAAACTCCGAAAGATACGTATGACAGCAAAGCGTCCTTCCACAGATACCAATACCGCCAAGGATCTTCGTCTCATCACGGACACCGATCTGACGAAGCTCGATCCTGGTCTTAAACACAGACGCCAGATCCTTAACCAGCTGCCGGAAATCAATACGGCCATCCGCTGTAAAATAAAACAGCACCTTGTTATTATCAAAGGTATACTCCGCATCGATCAGCTTCATATCAAGCTCATGCTCACGGATCTTCTTCTTACAGATCTTAAAAGCCTCTTTCTCCTTCTGGCGGTTCTCAGCCTCATGATCCTCGTCCTCCTTCGTTGCAACACGGAGAACCTCCTTCAGCGGATGGACCACCTCGTCCTCCTTCACGCTGCGCGGCTCCAGGACAACACGGCCATACTCCACACCACGGGCAGTCTCCACGATCACATGATCGCCGACCTTCACCTTATAATTCTTAGGATTAAAATAATAAATCTTACCAACATTACGAAATCTGACTCCAACTACCTTTTCCATTCTATTTCTCCCTAATTGTCAGGAACAGGAGCTCCAGGGCAAGTTCGAGATTAACATTGGCACGGAGACGCACCTTCGTCTTCTCCAGTGCCTCAAGGATTTTTTCGATATTCTCATAAGAACGCTCGCTGGCCTGCTCTCTGATAAAATTAATCTCCTGTTTAAAAACCAGGTTGTCAATTTCCCTTGTTGCCTTAAACATCAGAACATCGCGGAACCAGAACTGGAAAATATCCAGATAATCATTGATATTATTCTTATCAGCAGTCAAAGTCTTGATCGCCTCTGTCAGCTCATAAACCTCCATGGAATTGGCATATTTCAAAATCTTCAGGGCATTGGCAGTCATATCTGCAAACTCCTGAGAAGTCGCAGCCTCCTTCGCCTTGCCGATACTGCCCTGCGCATAAGACGCATCGATCTCAGCCTGATAATCCGGCACCTGAAGATGCTCCATCAGATATTCCTTCACAAGACTGTCATCCACCACCTTCAGATCCAGACGCACACATCTGGAACGGATCGTAGGAAGAAGACTGTCGATATTGCTTGTCAGCAGCATGATCACCGCATATTCCGGCGGTTCCTCGATAGTTTTCAAAATGGCATTCTGCGCCTGCACCGTCATCATCTCCGCATCCGGAATGATATAGATCTTATACGGACTGCAGTACGGCTTGATATCCACATCACGCACAACCTGGTCACGCACCTCGTCAATGCTGATGCTTCCAGGCTTCTCATGAGTTACTGTAATGATATCCGGATGATTCTTGCCGATCACCTTCTTACAGGAATCACAAGTCATACACGGTTCAGACTCTCCCGATTCACACTGCAGCGCTGCCGCAAAAGTCCCCGCAAGAAGCTTCTTGCCGGATCCCGGTTCCCCTGTAAAAATATAAGAGTGGGATACCTTCCCTGTCTCTATCGCATTCTTCAAATGCCTGATTATATCGTCATGGCCGATGATGTCATGAAATCCTGCCATAAGAATCACCTCTTTCTGCCTTTTGTGCCCTCCGTTATACCCGGCGGACATCTTTCAACTAATTATAACATAATCTTCTGTATAAAAAAAACTATTTTTCCTTATTGTACAGATTTTATATAATTTACGATCTCCTTCACACATTCATCCAGATTATGATTCTCAAAACGCTTCCATATACCTGCTTTAAGAATATTTTCCTCGGAAAAATCATTCTGGTCTGCAAGAAAACGCCTGCACATCTCCTCGTACTTCGGCACCTCCTGGGTCTTCTCCCTGGCAAGCGCACGCTCCAGACGCTCTCCGTCTTCCACCTCTATATAAACCGGCCACATCACTTCATTGCCGTAATACTCCCGGAGCCTCACAAAAGACTCCAGTGTACCGATCCCCAGATAGCTGTCATTACCCACAGACACCTGCCCGTCATCCGCAGTAAAATATGTCCACGGCCCGTAAACTGTCTGATAAGTACGCGCCTCGATCAGCTTCCCGTTTCTTCGGAACTCCTTCAGTTTATTCTCATCTGCAAAAAAATATTCTCTTCCGTTCTCCTCTCCATCCCGGATCGGACGGGTAGTATAGATCACAAGCCGCTTAAGCCCCAGCTCCTGATTCCCCTCCAGCTGTCTGTAAATACTGTCCTTACCGGAAGAGCTTTTTCCCATAATGTAAAAAATCTTTCCCATATGTCTCCTCTGTTACATCTCATTTCTCACAACGCACACCGTCTCACTGGTCTGGTCGCTCAGACCCTGGACCTCAAAGCCCTGTTCCAGGTATCTTCTCACATTTTTTACGAAATGTCCAGAAATCTGTTCCCCCGGAACGATCAGCGGGATCCCCGGCGGATAAAGATACGCAAACTCCCCGGACGTACGTCCGATACACTCATCCAGCGGACACCGCTCACTCTCCGCATCCATAGCCTGGGAGATCCGCATAATCTGCTTCATTTTTCCGTTTTTCAAAGGCTCCTTCTCCACAGCCTCTTCTCTGTATTTTAACGATTCACGGCGGTCGATCTCTTCAATAGCATCACAAAGCCTCTCAAAACCCTCCGCCGTATCACCCACAGCCGCCAGCGCCAGCACATAATTCTCCGCCTCCATCTCCATTTCCAGATGAAACTCTCTCCGGAGGATCTTGTGCAGCTCCCGGCCGTTCAGCGAACTGTTCACAGTAGAAAGCAATATCTTGGATCTGTCAAAATCAAAAACTCTCTGGCACTCACAGGCCTGCGGCGTTACCAGCCGGATATACTTACACTCGGAAAGACGCCTGCGTGCTTTTTCCAGATTCTCCGTAAACACACGGAACATCTCATCCCCCTCACGCTCCAGCTTATCCATGCACGCATCAATGCTGCCCATAAGAATATAAGAAGGACTGCTGCTCTGATAGATTCCCAGAAAACGCTTCAGTTTTTCCCGGCTCACACGATCACTGCACAGGTGGATCACCCCCGTCTGGGTCAGACAGGGCAGCGTCTTATGCACACTGTTGATCACCACATCCGCACCAAGCTGCGCCGCAGACACCGGAAAATAATCCGAAAACCGAAAATGCGCCCCGTGAGCCTCATCCACGATCAGCGGCACACCATAGCGATGCGCGATCTCCGCGATCCTAGCCACATCCGACACGATGCCGTCATAAGTCGGTGAAGTGATCAGCACCGCCTGGATCTCCGGATTTTCCGCCAGATACATTTCCACACGACCGGGTGAAATCCCTCCGTTTATCCCCAATTTCGGATCTTCATGTGGATAAATATACGTGGCACTCAGCTCCCGCAGATAAATCGCATGGTAAACCGCCTTATGGCAGTTCCTTGCCACCAGGATCTGTCCCCCCTTATCCACAGCCGCAGACACCGCCGCCAGGATCGCCCCGGAGCTTCCATTAATACTGTAAAAACTCTCCGGCACACCATAAAGCCGTGCGACATCCTCCTGCGCCCTTTTCAAAATATCCTCAGCATGATGCAGGTTATCAAACCCGTCAATCTCCGTAATATCCCTCTCCACCGGAAAATCCCCCTCCACAGCCAGCGGATTCCTCTTATGCCCCGGCATATGAAACGGATAAAAATCACTCTTACCGTACGCTTCCAGTTTCTTGTATAATCTGTCTTCCATAGTTCGTCCTTTCAAAAAATCCACCTCTGTTACTTTCCCCATATCAATATCATAGTTAGTTTCATTATACCTGAAACGAATTTTTCTGTCACTGACGATTATCCATATTTCAGATTTTTGCATCTAAGTCAGATGTATACCGTGGTAAATTTTCGCAGTAAACAGGTTGACAAAATATCATCTCGCACATATAATAATTTCAGAATCAAAAAACACTTTGTGTTTTTGTAAGGACGGCGTTGCGACGGCGTTCTATTTTTTTTTGCCCAAAAACAAGGAGGGGCTATCACCAGACGATATTCCCCTCCATTTTTATCACATCTCAGCAAAATCGATCCTCAGCTCCTCATAGATTCCCACCTTGATCGAATCCTGAAATGTATACTGCTCCGTATCCTCATTTTCAAAATCATACACCATTACCAGCTTCTTCACAGGATCCACGATCCAGTACTCTCTCACACCGGCAGTCCTGTATTTAAACAGCTTGGTATAATAATCCATACGCCTGCTCGCCGGAGAAACGATCTCGATGATCCAGTCCGGAGCCCCCTTACATCCCCTGTCATCCAGCTTATCCGGATCACAGATAACAGAAACATCCGGTTCCACATAAGTATTCGTCTTCTCATCCAGATACACCGCAAACGGTGCGGCAAACACCTCACATTTGCCCTTGTTAGAATCTATATAGTTACCTATCTTTCTGGACAAAATACTTGAAATCCTCTGATGCATCGTATTCGGCGGCGCCATATAATAAATATGTCCATCGATCAGTTCCGCTCTTTCACCCTCCGGCAAAGCATAAATATCCTCTATCGTATAAATTCTTTCCCTCAACAGCGGCATATCTCCACTCCTCTCAAAAGCACCCGGCAGATCATACACCATCATTCCGATCTGCACTCATACACCTGCAGCAGCTCCATCCGAAGCCTTCCCCACAGGCTCACACCTTAAACCGGTACCCCACACCCCAGATCGTCTCAATATACTGAGGCTTGGCCGTATTAAACTCGATCTTTTCACGGATCTTCTTGATATGCACCGTAACCGTAGCGATATCACCCACAGACTCCATATCCCAGATCTCCCGGAAAAGCTCCTCCTTTGTAAAAACCCTGTTCGGATTCTCAGCCAAAAAAGTCAAAAGATCAAACTCCTTGGTAGTAAACGTCGTCTCCTCACCATTGACCCACACACGCCTGGCCGTCTTATCGATCTTAATACCGCGGATCTCGATCACATCATTCTTATGCACATTAGAACCAACCAGCCGGTTATAACGCTCCATATGCGCCTTCACACGTGCAACCAGCTCACTTGGGCTGAACGGCTTGGTCATATAATCATCCGCACCAAGACCCAGTCCGCGGATCTTATCGATATCATCCTTCTTGGCAGAAACCATAATGATCGGCGTATTCTTCTCCTCACGGACCTGCCTGCAGATATCAAAGCCATCCACCTCCGGAAGCATCAGATCCAGGATGATCAGATCAAACTCCTCCTTCATGGCACGTACAAGCCCCGTATCACCACGGTTCTCGATCTCCACCTCAAAACCCGAAAGCTCCAGATAATCCTTCTCCAGATCCGCGATCGCTTCCTCATCCTCTATGATCAAAATCCTACTCATTCATCGGTACCTCCTGATATTTTCTGAGAACAAAATACATGATCGTTCCGATCCCCAGCCGGCTTGTGGCCCAGACCTTTCCACCATGATCCTCCATGATCTTCTTTACGATGGAAAGTCCGATACCGCTTCCTCCCTTGGAAGAATTCCTGGAAACATCGGTACGGTAAAAACGGTCAAAAATATACGGCAGATCCTTGGCGGCAATCCCCTTGCCGTTATCCTCGATCTCCACCTGGATAAAATCACCCACATCCTTCACCCGAAGCTGGATGATCCCCCTTGGCTTCTCCATATACTTAATGGCATTACTCACGATATTATGGATCACACGGCGGATCTGCTCACCATCCGCAATAACCTGCACACCCTTCTCCACATAATTGGCATACACAAGCTCGATCCCCCTGGTCTCCATCTCAAGCCCAAGCTCCTCCGCACAATCCGAAAAATAATCCTCCACATTCAGCTTGCTGAACGTATACGGAATACGGTTGGTATCGATCTTGGAATAAAAGGTCAGCTCATTGATCAGATGATCCATCTCATTGGTCTTATTATAAATGGTACGCACATACCGGTCCATCTTCTCCGGCGTATCCGCCACACCATCCATGATCCCCTCCACATAACCCTTCACCGCAGTGATCGGCGTCTTCAGATCATGGGAAATATTGCTGATCAGCTCCTTATTCTCCTTATCCATCAGGATCTTCTCTTCCGTGGACTCCTTCAGACGCTTACGCATCTCCTCAAAATCCTGGCAAAGCTGGGAAAATTCATCATTCCCCTCAACCTCCAGCACAAAATCCAGATTCCCCTCCTTGATGTTCTTGGTAGCCTTCTTAAGCTTCACCAGCGGAACCGCAATACTCCTGTAGATCCACAGCCCCACGGACAAAGCAGTAAAAACAAGGATGATCGTTGCGGTCAGGATCATATCCTTGGCCATCAGCTTCACCTGGCTGCTGGAAGACTGCGGCAGCGAAATATCATAGACCATCTGGCTGGAATCCGAAGCCTGGCTGCTGCTCTCCTGCACATGCTTCGCCTGCGTCTGGCTGAACCCGTACAGACTTGCGGAAAAAAGAAGCAGCGGCAGCAGGATGATCGCAACGAAGCCCACAATAATACGTGTTTTTAACTTCATCTGTATCTCCGTCCTTTATAAATTCACACATTCACATACACGTATTATAACATAAACTATATTCCCTATCTCTAAATTTTCTATAAAAAACCCCATCTCACCATGCAAGAAGCCCCCGGTACTGGCACTACCGGGGGCTTCACTCTTTGTTCTTCTGAAACGATTATTCGTAGCTGTTGCAAAGATACTTCTTCAGAGTCTCAACCTTGTCCAGATGCTCCCATGGAAGATCAACATCTGTACGGCCGAAATGACCATAAGCAGCAGTCTGCTTGTAGATCGGACGGCGAAGGTCAAGCATCTTGATGATACCAGCCGGACGAAGATCAAAATTCTCACGAACGATCTCAACAAGCTTAGTCTCAGAAAGCTTACCTGTTCCGAAGGTATTCACACTGACAGAAGTCGGATGCGCAACACCGATCGCATAGGAAAGCTGGATCTCACACTTGTCAGCAAGACCGGCTGCAACAATGTTCTTTGCAACATAACGTGCAGCATAAGCAGCAGAACGGTCAACCTTTGTGCAGTCCTTACCGGAGAAAGCACCGCCGCCGTGACGTCCTGTTCCGCCGTAGGTATCAACGATGATCTTACGACCTGTCAGACCACTGTCACCGTGAGGTCCACCGATAACAAAACGACCTGTCGGATTGATGAAATACTTCGTATCCGCATCAACCATATCAGCCGGAATGATCGCATCAAAAACATACTTCTTAATATCCTCATGGATCTGCTCCTGAGTAACATCCGGATCATGCTGTGTAGAGCATACAACAGCATCGATTCTCTTCGGCTTGCCGGCCTCATCATACTCAACAGTAACCTGAGTCTTTCCATCCGGTCTTAAATATTTCAGAGTGCCGTCCTTACGAACCTTTGTCAGCTGCTGAGCAAGCTTGTGAGCCATGTTGATGGCATATGGCATATACTCCTCAGTCTCATTGGAAGCATAACCAAACTGAAGACCCTGGTCACCGGCACCGATGGAATCCAGCTCGTCCTCATTCATATCGTCCTCTTTCTGCTCAAGAGCCTTGTCAACACCCATAGCGATATCTGTGGACTGCTTGTCAAGTGATGTGATAACCGCACAGGTATCTGCGTCAAAGCCATAATCCGCATTGTCATATCCGATCTCACGGATAGTATCGCGAACGATCTTCTGGATATCAACATTAGCCTTGGTTGTGATCTCGCCCATAACAAGTACAAGACCTGTTGTAGTAGCAGTCTCACATGCAACACGGCTCATCGGATCCTGTGCCATCATAGCATCAAGGATCGCATCGGAAATAGAGTCGCAGACCTTGTCAGGATGACCCTCAGTTACAGATTCAGATGTAAATAAAATTTTCTCCATGATCTTCTCCTTTTGTAATAAAACAATGGTTATATACATAAAAAACAGCCCGTACAATCCGGACTGTTTAAGTTCTGTAAACAATCCTCTTATTGTTCGATTGCTCGCTCAGGTTGGCACCTTCCTGGATTCTCCGGGGTTGCCGTGGCTTCACAGATCCTTTGTATCTCCACCACTCTGAATAAAAGGCTATCTTTTATGAAATTTGCTGCAACACATACAATATACTTATCATACCAAAATGTCAAGAGCAATTTTCGAGAAAAAATATCACCCGCTGCTTTTTCATCCCCAATACGTAAATATTCCAAAAAAAGAACCGGGCATCCACATCGCCCGGTTCTTCCATCGATCATCCTTCAAAATGATCCGTTATTTATTTTTTCTTCTTTCTCTTAACTCCATAAGCTGCACCACCGCCAACAATGATCGCTGCTGCAAGGATTCCAACCCATACGCCGATCGGTGTATCATCGCCGGTCTTTACAGAACGTCTTGCTGTACCACTGGTATCGTTCGGAGCAGTTCCGCCCGCTGTACCATTATTCGGGATCGGAGTGATCCGATCATTTCCACCATGATTTGCTCCAGGTGTAGCAGTCGGAATCGGTGTCGGCTCGGAAGAAAGACTGTTGGTGATCTCCTTTGTTACAGTATATCGGTTATCATTATTCAGTGTAACCTCACCCTGACCGGTAACTGTATACTTAAAGGTATCATCATCAACCGGATTTCCATCCTTATCCGTCTCCAGAACAGTATACGTAACACTGTTGATCTCCTGATCCTTTGGAAGATCCAACATTACCTGAACACTATCATTCTGTTTCAGAGTCACTACCTTCTCAAGCGTCAGCTCACCGTTACTCTCAGTGGAGAACACACCTGCATAGAACGTATCATCCACAGTAGAAGCAACACCATCGATCATCACATTCTTCTTAATGTTGATAAATCCGTTACGGCTGAATATATCGGAAATCTTTGTATAATAGTTATTTACATAAGCCGCAGCCTCAGTAACACCACTATCTCCACCGATCACAACCTGATTGGACTTCTCTTCACTCTCACCATTCGGCTTCGTTACATTGTAGTAGTAAAGATTCTCATCATCCACCTCGATCTTCGTATTCTGCTGAAGAGGCGTTCCATCCTCATCCAGCTCAAATACATAATAGGTGCCATCTGGAACATCCGTCCATGTAGCCGTACCACTGGAAGCATTCTGGATATGGATTTTCTGCATTTCTCCGTAAGGGGCATTTCCATCCGGATCAAGGTAAAGCCCAACATTATAAGTTACATCCTCTTTCGTTTCCAGAGGAATCACATTGTCGTTCTCATCAACATTATAGATTCTCTTCGTAACCTGGATCTGTGTATGCTTCTGCGGATTACTTACAGACTTCGGATAAGCCTGTACATCGTACATCCAGCCCTGCTCCTGATCTGCAAAAGGAACGGAGATCAGCATCGGTGAAACCATAACACTGCTGTTTCCATCTGTCTGCACCACCAGGTACATACCCTCAGCCAGATCAGCGAAAGTCATATTTCCCTCTGCATCAGAGGACTTGGACATACCCCACACATCCACGCTTCCGCTGACGATCATAGCCGCCAGCTTCTCTGCCGCTTCATACCAGCCGTCAGCCGTCGTGATGGAATCAAAATCGATTGCTGCGGCAGCCAGTGCCTCATCCAGCACGAAATGCACATTGCCATCAAAATTCACACTGCCAACCTTGTAGATTGTCAGCCCTACATTCGGCAACGGAGTCTGGTTTCCCTCCTCATCCGCCTGCTGAACTGTCAACGTCAGATTACCCATTGTTCCAGCTACATAATCCCCGGCGAAAACCGGCTGCAAAACACTCGTGACCAGCATAGCCGTCAGCATCAGAACAGCCAGAAGGCTCCGGAATATTTTCCCTTGCTTTCTTCTATTTTTCATCGCTCTCTGCCTCCTCTTTCCTTTCTGAAAGCTGCTTCTTTTTCCGTTTTTTGTCCCTATGACGGACGATCAGATAAATCAGCAGGATCAGAACAACAAGCACTGCAGCGCCGCCGGCCAGAACCCTCTTCGGATCCACAACAGCAAGCTTCTGCGGTATCGTTTCGTCATTCTTTGTATCTTCCACCACATATTTCGTCCGCACTCCCCGGACAAGAAGCCTGTGGGTGTTAACTCCATAAGGGGTACACGTGATCAGAGTCACATGATCTTCACCCTCGATAATATCCAGGTCACTGGTCTCATCCGGAAGCACCGTCTTGATCTGATCCACCTTGTAGGCCAGATGCTTGCCAAGAATGTGCAGGATAAAAATATCTCCCTTTTCCATCTGATCCAGATCTGTAAAAAGCTTTGCGTTAGGAAGACCTCGATGCGCCGCCAGAACCGCATGGGTGCTCTTGCCTCCGATAGGAAGGCTGGTACCCTCCACATGACCGACACCCTTTTCCAGAACCGTTTTGCTCAGTCCGTGATAGATCGCCAGTCTGGCTTTGATCTTCGGGATCTCGATACTCCCCATCAGACCATCACCGTTCGGATCCAGAACCCTGTCATAAGGATGACTCAGCTCATAAGTATCCTCTTCCTCAAAAGCATCTACAATGGCATTCACCGGATGCTCGGCATTATACTCCTTCGCCTCTTTCCACAGCCTGTCATAGTCGTTGTCCGAAAGCTCCGTTACCGCTTCCTCGTACTTACTGACCAACTGGGCATTTCGATACTGGTTCCACATATCACTGATCGTAGGATAAAGGAACACACCCGCCCCCGCCAGAAACACCAGGGCAATAATGATGTTCAGGACAACATTACTCTTTTTCTTTCTTTTCTTTTTAGCCATAAACTATTTCCTGCGTCGTTTTTTGTTCTGAGCAGAATTGATACCGGCAACCAGGATCACCGCGATCACAATTCCGATCACAACACAGAGAGCAAGCATCGGAAGCGTCGGATTGGTGATTCCGGTAACCTTCTTCTCTGTTTTCTGAACCGCCTTCGCAGCCTTCATCGGAACTCTGTGTCCCCTCACCAGAAGTCTGTGCGTATTCACCGCATAAGGCGTACACGTAACCAGCGTTACATAATCATCCCCATCCGTGATACCCAGAGACTCTGTCTGCTCCGGAAGAACGGTAAGAATCTGATCCACCTCGTAGGCAAGCGTCTTACCCAGCACATGCAGGTAAAAAACATCTCCCTCTTCCACAAGATTCAGATCTGTAAAAAGTTTCGCACTTGGAAGTCCTCTGTGTGCCGACAAAATACAATGGGTACTCTTGCCGCCAACCGGAAGACTGCTGCCAAACAAATGACCGGCACCCTTCTCCAGAGACTCATCTGTCGTGTAATGATAGATTGGAATGCTCACATCGATCACAGGAATCTCCACATACCCCATCATTCCATCACCATTCAGGTTCAGAAGAGACTCATATGTACTGTCCGTCTGTCCATCCCTCACGGAAAAAGCATCCGGCACACTTTCCTGCTTGATCTGTTCATTATACTCCTGCGCTGCCTTCCACATGCTGTCAATCTTCTCCGAATTATCATCCGAAGAAACACTGCTGCTATAATTACTGATCAGCAGGCTGTCCCTATACCGGTTCCAGGCATCACTGACCATTGGATACAGCAGTATGGACAACCCTATCAGAAACAGCAAACCAAGTCCAATATAATTTTTCTTCTTATTCTTTCTCATAGGTTTCTCCATACTGTTGTATTACCATTCCGGCCCCCGAAGGGGCCGGGCGGTAAAAGATTTACTACTTTATTTTAATACTTGCTTTGTCGTTGCTTATAAATAATTTTTGAATTGAATCGATCCGGCAATCAAACGATTACTCCTCAGATCCTTTTCTGCGGCTGATGAAGAAAGCACCAGCAGCGCCAGCCATAACTACAACACCGATGATAGTGAAGAGGTATGTTCCCATGCCACCTGTGGATGGAAGGGAGTTGAGTTTTGTATCGCTCATAGAAGTATTTCCTGGCACAATATCATCTTCAGATTTTGCTTTTTCTATGCCTGTCCGCAGAGCAATCGTTCCAAATACATCATTAGTATTAATACTATATCCACTTGGCGCTGTAACCTCTTTAAATTTATAAGTTCCAAGATCTAAGCCATAGATGGTTGCAGTTCCATTAGCATCAGTCGTAATTTCTGTTGCATCTGCTTCATTAGTTGTCCAACCTGCTAATTTATTATTATTAAATTTAGCATATCTTTTGACTGTTACATTACCTTCAGTTTCTTCTTTGTAAACCTTAAATCCGGCACCTTCAAGAGGCTCGTTGCTCTCACCTGTTTTGTTTATACTGATACGACCTGTGAAAAGCTCTTCTGTTTTAGAACCATAATTTGGTTTGCTCCAATTTTTTCCATCTCCTGCTACAACTGTATTTCCTACTTTAGTGTCTGTAACAGTAGCTCCATAAGTAATAGTAATTGTCTTATTTGCATTAACATTAGTAGTCACAAATTCACTCAAATCCAATTCAAAAGAACTACCATCTTTACTTACACTTACATATCTCTCATAAGAAGTGTCACCAATTTTTACTGCTACCTTTAACTCATTCTTATGCGCACCCTCTGTTTCTACATTGTAGCTAGCACCTTCAATTGTATCCTTAATTTTATAAAATCTCTCCTGAGTACTCGGAAGATACGGAACTGTTCCTGTCCTGACGTCCAATTTCTACAACTTTATCAGAATCATCTGATGTTTTTTCAATTTTAGTAGGTGTTTTCTTTGCTTCAATCTCTTTATCTTCTAACTTGCTCGGAGCACCTGTTGTAATATTATACTCTCCAAATGCAATATATGCAGCCATTGCACTGTATGCATATCCATCTTCTGTACCTTTGATTGCATACACACCAGCACTCGTTACTGTAATCGGTGCAGCTGCTGCTTTTGTTGCAGTATCCATGATACTGGAATCGCCCAGAACTGCTTCTAATGCATTTTCAATCTGCGAAGTCGTTGCTTTCGGTACCTTACCTTCATATTTTGTATTAGCACTCTCTAATACAATCATTTTCTTGATAATAGTCTGATCATCCTGCTCAGTAAAAGCTGTTTTATATTTTGCTTCGATAGCAGGTGTTGCAAATGCCCATCCTGTCTCTTTCTGAGTATCAGGTACTATAACCTGTAAATAATCAAATCTAGCATTCGTTCCTGCATTCTTAATTCTAATTTCTGCAGTAGATCCCTCTGCAAATACCGCTGTGCACATAGACAGTACCATAATCGCTGCCACTAATAATGCACCAATCTTTTTAAATAAATTTTTCATAAGGTTTGCTCCTTTCTTTCTCTGCATTTTTCTTTTTCGCCCTTCATCGGCCATTTACAATTAATGTGTTACGATCTCTTTGCTTCTTCCTCCCTTCGTTTATTATTTATAAACAACAGGAGTGCAGTTGCAAGAATCGCTACACCACTGATTGTAAATCCATATGTTCCCGGTCCACCGGATTCTGGTAAGGAATATACCTTCGCGTTTTCGAGCTGGTAGATTGCCGGTTCACTTCCACTCTTACTAGCAATAGCACTTCCGTTACTGTCTTGAACTGTTACTGTTCCGCCACTTCCAACTATAATTCTCCATGGCTCTGTCGGACAGGTATAACCGGTTGCCGCTTCTGTTTCATATAACAGATAATTACCAACTGGAAGATTCTTCATTTCGATTTTTCCATTATTTCCGGAAACGATTCCTTCATATCCCTCAACAGGATTCTTAGAAACCTTGCCCCAGTTTCCATCTGCTTCATATAACGCAAATTTAGCACCTTTTATAGTTATACTATGATCTGCCTTATCAACTTTTTCAAGTTCTACATTTGCTACAGATATCTCATTGGTAAACTCAGCTACTCCAATTTGTCCGTTTGTTGTATCCGCATTTCCATTTTTCAGAACTTCTGTACTATGTGTGTCTGTTCCGATTGTAAATTTAATTTCATTACTGTTTGTAACTTCAGATTTACAATTTGTCGCCACACCAACAGTTGCGGATTTCAGAGTGTAGCTTGAATTTGATACCTCAGAGACAGTGTATTCACCTCTTGCTAACTTCGTCAATGCAGGCATATCTGTATTAATCTGTGCATCTGCATTTTTCTCAAGTGCAAATGTTATTGTTGCCTCAGCTCGACCCGCTTCAATTCTAGCCGTCGCTGTTGCGATCTTGTCTTTACCTTTCTTAACATCAAAGGTAAACGTTACAGCCTCTTTTGCTATAGATTCCAGTTCCTTGGTAATCTGAATCTGTCCGGCGATAATGTGAATAGTATAAACTCCATATTCCCGTTCCTTATTATCCTGGGAATTATGAGCTTTCAATGTACCATCACCATTTCCAGAAATCTTTTCATTAGTATTATTTTTATTTTCGTCTGTAACTTCTTTTAACCCGTCGTTTTCATAAGTTACCTTCAGATAATACGTTTTAGAATCTGGCTCAGGTTTAACTTTCGCCATATTTTCTTTCGAGATTTCTGTTGTACAGTTCTCATCTTCATACCATTTTAATTCAAACTCATCTGGATTAATTGGTTTTCCATCAGCTCCTATTGTATAGGTTACTAAGTTTTCTGTGCCATCTAACTGTTTTACACGTCCCTGCGGTGCATTTTTATTAAACAACGCATTTATAATGTCTTCAGTCGTCGGGACAGTATCACCATAGAAAATAGTTGTTTCTTTATTGTTAACAAACAAATCCGATTTTACATTAACCTTTGGCTGTGGTAAAACGGCTTCTCCGTATCCTGTAGTAATCTTGGAATCCGGTGAAACATTGGTAGGAACATTGTTGCCACCGATGTATTCGTCTTTGGCTCTTACGGTAATGGTTCTACTCCATGTACCTTTTTCAGCATTTGGAATAGTTTGATTCGTCCATTTTACAACTTGGTTTCCGGTACTTTCATCTACGGAAACCACTCCACCATCTCCTAAATTTATTGAACCTCCGGCATTTTTTATCATTTCATTGGTTACGGACTCGCCATCTTTCACGATTACAAATCGCGGATCAATCACATCCTTAATTTCAGCACCAGCAATATCAATATTCTGAGTAATCGTCTGCTGAATTTTTTCAAATATAACTTTCAGCTCATTGATGTTAGAATATAAATAGTACAAAATAAACATGACCATTTTCAATAAATATTATATGATAGTCATAGATCAAGAGAGGAGAATGGTTATGGCAAGAGGTACAAGGTATTCACAAGAGTTTAAGGAAGATGCAGTAAGATATCGGTTGGAGCATCCTGAGATTGCGCTTCGTAAGTGTGCTGAAAATCTTGGAATTAGTGAATCAGCACTAAAGACTTGGATGAAATCAGCAAAGGAACATGAAGGAACTGTTCCTACTCGTGGTTCAGGCAATTACGCAAGTGATGAAGCAAAAGAAATCGCACGTCTGCAACGAGAATTACGCGATACAAAGG
>NZ_FMUW01000071.1:0-1722 GCF_900101315.1 Blautia sp. SF-50 | reverse complement strand
GCTTGAATGAAAAAGTAAATTCTACATTCTAATATACCTTGATTTTATGCGGGATTTAATTCTATTTTCGGAGATATACAACTTGATTTTTTTAGTATATAATGCTTTTATACGGCATAAACAGCATAGTTTTTTGCATGATAAAAGGACATCTGGAAATAGTGTGCAGGACTAAATTCCACATGTCTGTTGGAAAGACTAAATTCTATGCAATGAAACTTGCCTGTGCCTGTATTGTTATTATTATTTTATTAATGCTGGTATCAATGTGACTTCATCGGCTGGTATCTCTGCTAATCCTAATGCTTTATGAAGTCTGTTATCCAGCAGGAGACGGGATACTTCATATGGACTGTGTCCATTGAGGCTGTCCCGTTTTTCGCTATTGATATGATTTAATAACAGCAGCGTTGTTTTGTCTGTCATTTTTTCAAAGCTTGTTCCTTTTGGCAGGACATACCTTATATATTCATGATTCTTTTCAAGAGCACCTTTTTGATCAGAACGGTTGGGATCACAATAATAAATGCGTGTGCGTACTTCATCATTTTTGCTATATTCCAGACTCTGCCGGTCCTGAAATTCATGCCCGTTGTCTGTAAGTATTACTTCGAAAAGTTTCTGGAACAGTTCAATTCCAAGTAACTCTGTTAAATGATCAAAAATCCTAGTTACTTCTTTCTGGGTCTGTTCTTCTAAAAGAAACATAAGCATAAGGCTACAGTTTCGAAAGAACATAGTCAGAAAGCAGGGACTGGTACCTTTTGCTCCTTCAACAGTATCCATTTCGACTACATAAACAGATTTGTTCGCTGCGATATATTCCAGGAATTCTTTATAGCCCCGGTCTTTTCGAAAACTTCTGTCTTTAAGGCTGGTAGTGGTTTTTCTTTTTCTCTGCTTGTATACCACTTTACGGCGCAGATCTATGTTTCTGGCTTGAAAAATGCCACGGTCTATATAAGAGTATATGGTTCTTCTGGAACAGGCGATCTCATCAGCATGAGATGCGTAGATGTGGGCAATGGACTGTCCTTTTTTGAGAAGCGGTGACAACAGGTTGTCCAGTTTCTGTATACTTTCCGGTGTCTGGTTGATCCCTTCTCTGCTGGTAGTCCTAAGGGCTTCATAGGAGTCCTGGGCGTATTTTGAAGAATAGATCTTTTTGTCCATCATGCAATTCGTTCTCTTGCTGCATCCATTGCACACATAAGGAGGTTTATTTAATTTTTCACATTCTCTTGGTTTATAAAATTTACAGACATCGCTGCATCTGAATTTTCTGCAGAGGACACATTTGCGCCGACATTCATTATCACCGCACATATGCATGACATTGCATATATTTGTCCGCGGCTTTGAACTATCATAATTGTTTGCACAGGGAATAGGGGCAAATGCATCTGCGCTTCTTTCCCTGATAATGGAATGACGTCTGATTTCTTTGGATATGGTACTTGGATCCTTGCTTAATTCTATTGCAATACTTCTAAATGAATCACCGTTATTTAAATGCTGTTCGATTATAATACGTGCAGATAAGTCAAGATGTTTTTGGTTGCCTTTTGGTCTTCCTGTATTCATTTTATCCTCCTTCTGCACAGGCAGGGGATCATCTGCAGTAGTATTTTATAAAAAGAAGAAGGAAAAATCCATGCAGAAGTAATTTCTACAGGTATAGAATTTACTCTTGCAAGGTAGAATTTAAAAATTCATTTAACT
>NZ_FMUW01000009.1:0-116850 GCF_900101315.1 Blautia sp. SF-50 | reverse complement strand
TCTGATATCGCGGCTTGAATAGATCCGATTCATTGCTGCATAGATAACAAGTTTCAGAATCTGACGCGGTGTTGCCTGATTTTTTCTGATCCTGCCGTAAGTTTTATACAGTTCAGAAAGGTCCATTTCCTCCACAAAGGCACTTACCAGACGAACCGGATCATCAGATGGAATAGAAATCTCTAAATCTAGCGGAAGTTTGATTTGATAATACAGAGAAAATGAGGTATAATCTCTCTGTATTATTTTGTTTAGTAGCATAAACTAATTATACCACAAGCGCCGGGCTTTTCGAAGTCCGGCGTTTTGTGTTGAATATAAAATGAGCTGCCGCACGTTATAATGAAAAAAGCGGAGCAAAGGTCAATTAATAGTTTTGTGTTGAATATAAAATGAGCTGCCGCACGTTAGTGCGACAGCCCCTTAGCTGCGTATTTTATATAGTAAAAAACAAACTGTAAAAAGAAATAAAAGAACTACATATATACAGTAAGATATGGTATACTTTCACTAATACTGTGAGATCAGGAACCCTTTGGGAGGTCGTGAATGAAAACAGATGAAAAAAATCCTATTTTTGATATTCGGGATACATTGGAAAAATACGCTTGCATTTATCGAAATACTACACTGAAGCTTTTTCAGTACTGTCAGGAGACGGACATATATGAACGTCTGGATGAATACCTGAGACCTGTAAAAAATATTACGGATTTTAAGACTAGTGGACAGAAATACAGCAATGTTTATAAAGACGACTGGAAGTTTTTGACGGATTTTCTGACATCCCGGGAAGGCGGGACGATAGAAGTGCGGTGTATCAATAAAGACGGTAATGCGAGTCTTCTGACAGTACGGGGATTTATAGCACAGGATAAAAATACCGGATATCATTATTTCATAGGAAGCTCCAGAGATATCACCAGGGAGAAGCTGCAGGAAGAATTTCTTGAGGAACGTGCCCAGAAAGATCCTCTGACCGGAGTGTATAACCGCTTTTTCGGAAAAGAACTGATCGATGAATACCTTGCATCCAGAAATCCCTATGCAGGATGCGGGATGATGGTGCTTGATGTAGATTATTTTAAAAATGTAAATGATACTTACGGACATATGTTCGGTGATGAAGTCCTGAAACGTTTTGCGGAGCTGTTTGTGGCTTTGTTCGACATTAATGATGTGATCATGCGTCTGGGTGGCGATGAATTTGTGATCCTTTTGAAGGATATCAGCCATGCAGCAATCATGAAAAAGGCAGGAAAACTGATACGGGAAGTGCAGAAACTTAAATTTCCGGGAACCACGTATCTGGCAACCTGCAGTGTGGGGATCTGCTTTCTTCCGGAAAATGTTTCCGGATATACATATCAGCAGCTCTTTGAAAATGCAGACTGGGCACTTTACCAGGCAAAGAAAAATGGAAAAAACCGCTATGCTTTCTGTGATAATCTGAGACGTTTTGAGGATAAGACAGAGGAAAAGCAGGAATTATACGAGGGTGTTGAGATAGATGCCAGATATCTTCATAATGATATTGTTTCTACTGCATTTGAAATATTTGAAAAAATGAGCAGCTTTCAGGCAGCGATTGAACTTCTGATGAAAGTGATCGGTCTGAAATTCCGGCTTAACCGGATCACAGTCCTGCATACCAAGGTGGCAGAGCAGAAAATAAACAGGGTTTTTCAATGGGTTTCGGAAGAAGAATACAGGCTTTTGATAGATGAGATACATTTCTCAAAAAGTGATTTTATCACATTGTTTCGCCACAATGATGAATATGGTACTGTGGTGATTCAGGAGAATGATCTGGCTGAATATTCGGAACAGGGAAGAAAGAATGTGTTACAGTGCGGAGCCAAAACTGTAGTCTGTGCTGCTATGTATTGCGAGGGAAGCTATACAGGGGCCATTGCATACGTGACCTGCCAGGAAAAAAGGCTCTGGTCCAGAGAAGATCGTAAGCTGCTGGGAGAAGTGACTAAGATCATTTCTGCGCATTATGCCAAGAACCAGGCATTTAACAGTGCTTATCGTAGCATTGCTGCAGAATCCGGACGGGATCAGCTTACCGGATTGTCTTCTTTTTCAAGATTTCGCGAAAATGTGGAGAAAATGCTGATCGGAGGTTACGGGCCGGGACATGCAGTGATATATACCGATTTTGAAAAATTTAAACGTATTAATGCAAAATACGGATATCGTGTGGGAGATCAGATCCTGCGGCAGTTTTCCGAGTATGTGATAAGCGTTCTAAAAACAGATATGGATGTATATTTTACCAGGGCGATCTCTGATCATTTTATCCTTTTCACTCCATGTGATATGGATGTTGATCCGGAAACATCTGTTTTAAAGACCAATCAGGAGTTCTTACGGCAGATGAAAGAGAAATATCCGGATATGGAGCTCTGTCTCCGCACTGGGATCTATCTGATCACCAAAGAATGTGACAATGCATCTGAGGCGATCGATGCAGCGAATTATGCAAGAAAATATGCTGCTGGAAATTGTGAAACAGGTGTTAAGCTGTATGACGAAGAACTGAAAAAGCAAAGCGATGCAGAGTGAAAGATACAGGAATACGGCCCGGAATCTATGCTTTTTCAGAATTTCAGGAATAATCTTTCAGGAAAGCTTTTACAATAGAACAGAGATGTTTGCGGCAGGAGTGAGCTTATGAACAGAAGTGTTCCGGAAAGTCTTTTGATCTGTATTTTAGTCTTATGCCTGGCTCTGACACCCATTGGTGTCAGGGGAGAAACGGAAGATAGTGGAAAAGCACAGCAGCTGATCGAAGCGCCGGGTGCAGTCCTTATGGAAAAAGAAACCGGTACCGTGATCTATTCCAGGGATCCTGACACCCGAAGAAGCCCGGCCAGTATTACAAAGATCATGACATTGATTCTGATCTTTGATGCTATCCGTGAGGGAACCCTGCATCTGGAGGATAGCATTACCACCAGTGCTTATGCCAGATCCATGGGAGGGTCGCAGGTATTTCTGGAAGAAGGAGAAAAGCAGACTGCAGAAACCATGATCAAATGTATTGTGATCGCTTCCGGAAATGATGCCAGCGTAGCTATGGCGGAGTATGTTGCGGGAACAGAACAAGCCTTTGTGGAGAGGATGAACGAGAGGGCGAAGGATCTTGGAATGAAAAATACCCATTTTGTGGATTGCTGCGGGCTGACGGAATCACAGGAGCATTATACAACTCCCTATGACATTGCACTTATGAGCAGGGAGCTCATCAGCAGATATCCGGAAGTTCTTACATATTCATCTGTCTGGATGGAGGATATCACACACGTTACCAGAAAAGGATCCTCGAAATTTACACTGACCAACACAAATAAACTGCTGCGCAGCTATGAGGGGTGTATGGGACTTAAAACGGGCAGCACCAGTATTGCAAAATACTGTCTCAGTGCTGTGGCAGAACGAAACGGGATCACACTGATCGCCTCAGTGATGGCCGCACCGGACCCGAAAACAAGATTCCGGGATGCAGCAGCTCTTTTAAATTACGGCTTTTCTAAATGCACATTGTATCTGGATGATGCTCTGGAGCCACTGAAACCTATGAAGCTCCGCAAAGGAGTCAAAGAGCAGGTTCCGCTTGTATATAGAGGGAAATTCCGATATATCAGCACAGATGGAACGAAACCTGACAATGTTAAGAAAAAGTTGATCCTTCCCAAAGAACAAAGTGCGCCGGTGAAAAAAGGGCAGAAAGTAGGGGCACAGGAATACTATCAGGATGGGAAAAAGATCGGTAGTCTGGATATCCTGTACGGGGAAACAATAAAAAAGGCCGGATACCATGACTGGCTGGAAAGAACCTGTCAGGCATTTCTTTTGTGATGCCTGCAACATATTTTGACAAAAAGGGCAGACTGGATGTATAATACAACGGATTGAAGAAATAACAGAACAGGGAAGGGATTTTGGATGAAAGAGATCAGAACAGAAGATGCAGTGGGACACATTCTGTGCCATGATATCACGCAGATCATAAAAGATGAGAAAAAAGGCGTTCTTTTCAAAAAAGGGCATGTAGTGAAAGAAGAAGATATACCACTGCTGCTTTCTGTAGGAAAAGAACACCTTTTTGTGTGGGAGAAAAAACCGGGGATTCTTCACGAAAATGAAGCTGCAGAGATCCTTTACAAAATCTGTGCCGGAAACTCTTCCAAAGTACATGGAACTGAGATCAAAGAAGGTAAGATCGAGGTGGTATCAAAGATCAATGGTATTCTGAAAATACGTCGTGATGCACTTGTGGCTGTGAATTCTCTGGGAGAAATGATGATTGCTTCCAGACATGGCGATTTTCCGATAAAAAAAGGTGATAAGGTTGCAGGAACCAGGATCATTCCGCTTGTGATCGAGAAAGAGAAAATGGATGCAGCAGAGAAGGCAGCAGGAAATCTTCCGATCTTTGACATTCTCCCTTACCAGCAGAAAAAAGTAGGGATCGTCACAACCGGAAGTGAGATCAAAAAAGGACTGATCCAGGATACCTTCACACCGGTACTCCGGGAAAAGCTTTCCGGGTTTCCGACAGAAGTGACAGGCCAGGTGATGCCGGGAGATGATAAGGAAGAGATCACAAAGGCAATTCTTTCTTTCGCAGATGCAGGAGCAGATCTGATCATCTGTACCGGCGGAATGAGTGTGGATCCCGATGATCGTACTCCGGGCGGGATCCGGGATACCGGAGCAAAGATCATAACCTATGGAGCACCTGTACTTCCGGGAGCTATGCTGCTTGTGGCATATCTTGAGCGGAACGGAAGATCCATACCGGTACTTGGACTTCCGGGATGCGTCATGTACGCAAAAAGAACGGTATTTGATCTGATCCTGCCCAGAGTAATGGCGGATGATGAGATCAAGGCAGAGGAGATCGCCAGGCTGGGAGAGGGCGGACTTTGTCTGAACTGTCCGGTTTGCACTTTCCCGAACTGCGGATTTGGAAAATAATATGAAAAAATTCAGAATCAAACAATATGAGATCCATATGGACAAGATCCATGCCCCACAGGGCGTGCGGATGATCCTTCTTGCGGATCTTCACGGGATATCCTACGGAAAAGACAATATACGGCTGACAGAGACGATCCGAAAACTTGCCCCGGACGTGATCCTTTCTGCCGGCGACATGGCTGTACGTACAGAAACGGATACTCTGGTAACTGCATGTAAGCTGCTGACAGAGCTTGCCAGGGATTTTCCCGTGTATTATGCACTTGGTAATCATGAATATAAAATGTGCCTTTCCGAAGAATATCGGCCATATTATGCGAAATATGAAAAGGCACTGAAAAAAGCTGGCGTGCATATTTTAAGGAACGGACATGAAGCTATGGTCCTGCAGGGAGAGCGCTTCTGTTTCTGGGGCCTGGAGCTTCCCATCAAATATTATCACAAGCCGAGATCACCGAAGCTGAAAAAAGAAGTGATGGAAGAACTGATCGGAAAACCTGAAGATAAAGGGATGCAGATCCTGCTGGCACATAATCCAAAATACGGAAAAACCTATTTTGAATGGGGCGCGGATCTGATCCTGTCCGGACACTATCACGGAGGCGTTGTCCGCCTTAGTGAACATTACGGTCTTTCATCTCCTCAATATCTGTTTCTTCCGCCGTTTTGCTGTGGAGACTTTCACAAAGGGGATCAGCATATGATCGTCAGTGCTGGACTTGGAGAACATACCATTCCCCTTCGGATCCATAATCCAAGGGAACTGCTGGTGATCGATATAAAACCTTCCGAAAAAATGAAATGAGGAAACCCTATGGCATTATCTGTTAAGCTGAATGTATTTGAAGGCCCTCTGGATCTTCTGCTTCACCTGATCGACAAAAACAAGATCGATATCTATGATATTCCTATTGTGGAGATCACAGATCAGTATATGGAATATCTGCATTCCATGGAAAAAGAAGATCTGGGGATCATGAGTGAATTTCTTGTCATGGCAGCTACTCTTCTGGATATCAAATGTAAAATGCTTCTTCCGAAAGAAGTGAATGAGGAAGGAGAAGAGGAGGACCCTAGAGCAGAGCTTGTGCAGAAGCTGCTGGAATATAAGATGTACAAATATATGTCCTATGAATTACGGGACAGGCTTGGAGATGCGGCAGGGGTTTATTACCGAAAACAGGATCTTCCGGAAGAAGTGCTACAGTATACTCCACCGTCTGATCCCCAGGAACTTCTCCGGGGTCTGACATTGGAGCGGATGAGTGCGATCTATCAGGCTTTGATCCGCAGACAGGAAAATAAGATCGATCCGATCCGAAGTAAATTCGGAAGGATCGAAAAAGAGGAAATATCACTTTCCGATAAATTGCTGGAAATGAAGGAATATGCAAAAACTCACCGAAAATTCAGCTTTCGCAGGCTGATGGAAAACCAGCATTCCAAAATACAGCTGATCGTGACATTTCTGGCAATTCTGGAATTGATGAAAATGGGACATGTTCATGCAGAACAGGAAGATCTTTTTGATGATATTCATGTGGAAGTTATCACGGATCCGGACACATGGAAGAATCTGACAGAGTTCGCAGATGAATAATATAGTAGGAATGAGGACAATAAGTGGAAATCAAACGAATTGAAGGAGAAATCGAAGCCATCCTGTTTGCAATGGGAGAAGCAGTGGAATTACCCCGTATTGCCAGAGCGATCCGTCAGGATCCTACAACAACGGAAAATATCATCCGAAATATGATGATCCGTTATCAGGAAGAAGAGCGGGGGATCCAGATCATAGAGCTCGAAAACTCCTTTCAGCTTTGTACAAAAAAAGAATACTATGATTCTCTTATCCGGATCGCAGCGCAGCCAAAGAAACCCACGCTGACAGACGTTATGCTTGAAACCCTTTCGATCATTGCCTACAAACAGCCCGTTACAAAAGCAGAGATTGAAAAGATCCGAGGGGTAAAATGTGATCATGCCATCAATAAACTGATGGATTATGATCTTGTGAGAGAACTTGGACGTCTGGATGCTCCGGGTCGCCCGATCCTCCTGGGAACCACCGAAGAATTTCTGCGCTGCTTTGGTGTCCAGGGGCTGGAAGACCTTCCGGAAATGGATCCGGTCCAGCTGGAGGATTTCAAGGCGGAAGCAGAGGAAGAGATCCAGCTGAAGCTGGACGTATAACAAATAACACGGACAGATGCCGGTTTACGGGACCTGTCGGACAGATCAGAAAACAGAAGAGGAGTGACGAAAATGCCCACAACATACGCACATGATCTTTTTGGAAAAAGGGTTTACCGGAAACTTTCCGCAAAATTACAGCATCTGATCCGAAGCAACGGAAATCTGTACCGGATCGGACAGCATGGTCCGGATATCCTGTTTTATTATTTTATATCCAAAAATCCGGTGACACAGTACGGAGTGCAGATGCATGGACGGAAAGCAAGAGAATTCTTTGAAAAGGGCATGGCGAAGGTCCGGGAGGAAAAAAATCCTGCACTGATGGCTTACCTGCTGGGGTTCGGATGTCATTATATCCTGGATTCTACCTGTCATCCTTACGTCAATCAGGTAGCTGCCGAGGGGAAAATCTCACATACGCTCTTTGAGAAGGAATTTGACCGTATGCTGATGTATGAAACCGGCAAAGATCCATTGCGTTTTTATCCGTCGCATGGGATCCGTGCCAGTTTTCTCAGTGCATGGACGATACACCAGGTACTACCGGCGATCCGTACCTGGAACATTTATCTGTCATTGAAAATGATGAAGATATTCACCTGTATTTTGGTATGTGATGATGGAGGAAGGAAGAGACGCCTTTCGGAACATGCCCTTTCCCCCGCAGGAAAAAAGATATCTGCGTTTATTACCGAATTTTTTATGAGCCCGGAGCCGGAGATCGACTGTAGGGAGGAGCTTCTTAAGCTGGACAGTCTGATGGAAGAGGCACTTGCCAAGGCACCGGATATGCTGGAAGAGCTTGCTGCACTTGCAGTCAGGCCAGGACATCTTTCTGACAGATGGGATCTGACCTTTAACGGATGATCGATCCCGGCAGACAATAGATACAAGTGATATCTGAATGCTATCCCCGCATAAAATTAAATATAACAGTTACTGTAAACAGTTATATGAACCGTGTACGGGGTGATGCATTATGAGCAAACGGCGTATGGCCGCTGTCGTGCTGGTGACAGCGGTCCTTATTATTTGTCAGATCTTTCCGGTAAAGGCGGCAGATGACGAAAATCTATATGCACTTTCTGCAGTTCTTATGGATGGGGAGAACGGCCGTGTGCTGTACGGAAAAGAAGCATACAAAGGACGGCCGAATGCCAGCACCACAAAGGTAATGACCTGTATTCTTGCTCTAGAGCTGGCAAAGGGAGATGATTACGTACAGGTTTCCGGGAATGCGGCATCTCAGCCACAGACACGTCTTGGCATGCGGGAAGGCCAGCAGTTTTATCTGGAGGATCTTCTCTATTCACTGATGCTGAAAAGCCATAATGATTCCGCAGTGGCCATCGCGGAACATATCGGCGGCTCCGTAGAAGGTTTTGCAGAGAAGATGAATGAAAAAGCAAAAGAGCTGGGATGTAAGGACACACATTTTGTTACACCCAATGGTCTGGATGGAGAAGATGAAGGCGGTATCCATCATACAACAGCCCGGGATCTTGCCTTGATCATGGCGTATGCAATAAAAAATGCAACATTTGTCCATATTACCCAGACTAGAGATTATACTTTCACGGATATCTCAGGAAAAAAGCATTATTCGGTACATAATACCAATGCTTTCCTGGATATGGAAACAGGAGTGATCTCAGGAAAAACAGGATTTACAGGAAATGCCGGATATTGTTATGTCTGCGCAGTCCGACAGGACGAGCGATTATTTATCGTGGCTCTTCTGGGATGCGGATGGCCCGGAAATAAAAATTATAAATGGAGCGATACTAAGAAGCTTCTTTCCTATGGCAGGGAAAATTATCAGTATGTGATGCTGCCGGAGTTTCCGCAGCTGCCTGAGATCCTGGTAACAGAAGCAGCACCGGGAAAAGAAGATCCATATCCGCAAAAGTCCGATCATTCCGGATATCCTCCCAAACAGGTTATGCTGAAAATACACGCAGTACTTTCTGAAAAAGACCGTGGGAAAAGATATCTTCTGAAAAAAACAGAAACGATCACATGGGAAACGGAGCTTCCGGATAAGCTCCCGGCACCAATACAGAAAAACCAGAAGATCGGTACACTCCATGCAAAGCTCAACGGAAAAGAACTCCTTTCCTGCCTTGTAACCGCCGATGACAAAATCGACAGAATTACCTATAAATGGTATGTGGATAAAGTATTTAAGGATTATTTCCATTAATTTAGCGACCCCTGGCATAAGTCAGGGGTTAATTTTTTAACGTTCGTGACGAAAAGTATTGAATTTTCTGCAAAAAAAAGGTACAATTATACTCGGCTGAATTTTTGGTTATATTAATAAAAAAATGGAGGGCATAGTATAATGAGTAATGCGACACAAAGCGTAGCGGCTGCAAGGATCAATTCCCTGCTTGACGCCAACAGTTTTGTTGAGATCGGACAGGCTGTCACAGCCAGAGCTACGGATTTCAACATGACTGAAAAAAAAGCACCTTCAGACGGTGTGATCACCGGATATGGTGTGATTGACGGCAGTCTGGTGTATGTATACAGCCAGGATGCATCTGTACTGAACGGAACAGTTGGTGAGATGCATGCCAAAAAGATCGCCAAAATTTATGATCTCGCTCTGAAAGTTGGAGCACCTGTTATCGGTCTTGTAGACTGTGCGGGACTTCGTCTTCAGGAGGCTACCGATGCACTTGAGGCATTTGGTGAGATCTATCTGAAACAGACACTGGCATCCGGTGTTATTCCACAGATCACTGCTGTTTTCGGAACATGCGGCGGTGGAATGGCAGTTGTACCGGCTCTTACAGACTTTACATTTGTAGAGGAGAAGAAGGGCAGACTGTTTGTAAACACTCCAAATGCACTGGAAGGAAACAGAGTGGAAAAATGCGATTCAGCTTCCGCACAGTTCCAGAGCGAGGAGACAGGACTTGTTGACGGCATCGGAACAGAAGAGGAGATCTTTGGACAGATCCGTACACTGGTCAGCATGCTTCCGGAGAACAATGAAGACAATGACAGCTTCAAGGAATGCACAGATGACCTGAACAGAGTATGTGATGATATTGCAGGCTGCACAGGCGACACAGCTATTGCGCTTTCAAGAATCGCTGATAATGGTGAGTTTTTTGAAACAAAGGCAGCTTACGGCCAGGATGTCGTAACAGGCTTCCTTCGTCTGAACGGAGCTACCGTTGGCGCTGTTGCAAACAGAAGCGAATCTTACGATGCTGATGGCAATAAGACAGAGATTTCCGACGGAACTCTTTCTGCAAGAGGTGCAAGAAAAGCAGCAGACTTCGTAAAATTCTGTGATGCTTTTGAGATTCCGGTACTTACTCTTACTAATGTAACAGGATTTAAAGCTACACTCTGCAATGAGAAGATGATGGCTAAATCTGTAGGTGAGATGGTACATGCTTATGCATCTGCAACTGTACCGAAGGTAAATGTTGTAATTGGTAAAGCATACGGAACTGCATACGTTGCCATGAACAGCAAATCTGTCGGAGCAGATATGGTTTATGCATGGGATACAGCTGAGATCGGTATGATGGATGCTTCCCTTGCAGCAAAGATCATGTATGAGGGAGCTGACGCTTCTACACTGAATGAGAAGGCAGCTGAGTACAAAGAACTCCAGAACGGTATCGCATCTGCAGCAGCAAGAGGATATGTGGATACTGTGATCAAAGCAGAAGATACAAGAAAATATGTAATCGGTGCTTTTGAGATGCTGTTCACAAAAAGGGAAGACCGTCCATCCAAAAAGCATGGAACAGTCTAAGTGAGGTGAGCGTATGAGACAGTTTTATAAAAAGATCTCTTCTGTCTGCATGGCACTTCTTTGCGTGGCCGCACTTCTGATCGGATGCACAGCTACTGCATGGGCTGCTGATGAGATTGATGATTCTGTAAAGAGTCAGCTTGTCACAACAACCAAGGGCCTGACGGATGCGATCATCGCAATGTCCGAGGATGATATCCAGGGATATCTGGAATCAGAGGATGCTTTCACACAGAGTGCTGCAAGTGCATGGGATGGCTCCAGAGAAGAGCTTGGTGAGAAAAAAGGTGATATTGATGAGAAAGATATCACAGTGGAGTATTCCGATGATCAGTATACCGTTGTTGTTCCGGTATCCTTCGAGAAAAACAAAGCGAATTTCACTTATGTATTTGATAAATCAGGAACCCCGACATCTCTTACAGTTGATGTGAATTATACACTGGCACAGAACATGGAGAAGGCAGCGCTGAATACAGTGATGGGTCTCGGAACTGTATTTGTGATCTTGGCATTCCTGATCTTCGTGATCTCTCTTTTCAAATATATTCCCGGACTTGTGGAAGGAAAGAAAAAAGAGAGCAAACCGGCTCCGGCAGCCGCAGCACCGGCTCCGGTTGCAGCACCAGTTGCTGAGCCTGCTGTTGAGGATGTGACAGATGATGGTGAGCTTATTGCCGTGATCGCCGCAGCGATCGCTGCTTCTGAAGGCAAAACAAGCACAGACGGATTCGTAGTACGTTCCATCCGCAAAGTCAACCGCAGAAAAAGATAATCATTATTTAGGAGGATTTTAAAATGAAGAGTTATACAATTACTGTTAACGGAACAGCATATGAAGTTACTGTAGAAGAGAACGGAAACGCAGCAGCTCCAGTTGCAGCAGCACCAAAAGCAGCAGCTCCGGCTCCTAAGGCAGCTCCGGCAGCAGCTCCTAAGGCAGCAGCTCCGGCAGCAGGCGCAGGTTCTGTTAAAGTTTCCGCAGCCGTTCCTGGAAAAGTTGTAAAAATCGTTGCATCTGTTGGACAGAGCGTAAAAGCCGGTGACAGCGTAGTGATCGTTGAGTCCATGAAGATGGAGATCCCGGTTGTTGCTCCTCAGGACGGAACAATCGCCAGCATCGATGTTGCAGAGGGTGCTGCCGTTGAAAATGGAGATACTCTTGCAACAATGAACTAAACAGGAGGTAGACAAATGTCTTATGTAACAAATACCCTGTCAAACCTGATCCATCAGACAGCATTTTTCAACCTTACCTGGGGAAACTACCTGATGATCGCAGTGGCATGTGTGTTCTTATATCTTGCCATTAAACATGGTTTTGAGCCGCTGCTGTTGGTTCCGATCGCTTTTGGTATGCTTCTGGTAAATATTTATCCGGACATTATGCTGAGCATTGAGGATTCATCCAATGGCGTTGGCGGACTTCTTCATTATTTTTACTTAATGGATGAGTGGAGTATTCTTCCTTCACTGATCTTCCTGGGTGTCGGTGCGATGACAGACTTCGGTCCGCTGATCGCAAACCCGATCAGCTTCCTGATGGGAGCAGCTGCACAGCTTGGTATTTACCTTGCATACTTCCTTGCAATTTTCCTTGGATTTAATGGTAAAGCAGCAGCAGCGATCTCTATCATCGGTGGTGCTGACGGCCCGACTTCCATTTTCCTTGCAGGTAAGCTTGGACAGTCTTCTCTTATGGGACCGATCGCAGTAGCAGCATATTCCTATATGTCTCTGGTACCGATCATCCAGCCTCCGATCATGAAGGCATTCACAACAGAGAAAGAGCGTAAGATCAAAATGGCGCAGCTCCGCCCTGTTACAAAACTTGAGAAGATCCTTTTCCCGATCGTTATCACAATCGTTGTTTGCCTGATCCTTCCGACAACAGCTCCCCTTGTTGGTATGCTGATGCTCGGAAACCTGTTCCGTGAGTCCGGAGTTGTTAAACAGCTTTCTGAAACAGCTTCCAACGCTCTTATGTACATCGTAGTAATCCTTCTCGGAACATCTGTAGGTGCTTCCACAAGTGCTGAGGCGTTCCTGAACGTAGATACACTGAAGATCGTAGTTCTTGGTCTTGTTGCCTTTGCCTGCGGTACTTTTGGTGGTGTTATGCTTGGTAAGCTTCTCTGCAAGGTTACTCACGGAAAGATCAATCCTCTGATCGGATCAGCCGGTGTTTCTGCCGTTCCTATGGCAGCCCGTGTATCCCAGAAGGTTGGTGCTGAGGCAGATCCTACAAACTTCCTGCTGATGCATGCGATGGGACCGAACGTTGCTGGTGTTATCGGTACAGCGGTTGCTGCCGGTACATTCATGGCGATCTTTGGTGTCTAACCCATTGTCTTATAAAAATTTGTAAGGAGAATAATTATGGCAGAAATAGAGAAAAAACCTGTGAAAGTTGTGGAAACGATCCTGCGTGACGCTCATCAGTCCCTGATCGCTACACGTATGAGCACAGAGCAGATGCTTCCGATCATTGAGAAGCTTGACAAAGTCGGCTACTATGCAGTAGAGTGCTGGGGCGGTGCTACTTTCGATGCTTCCTTACGTTTCCTGAAAGAGGATCCGTGGGAAAGACTTCGTAAACTTCGTGACGGTTTCAAAAACACAAAGCTTCAGATGCTGTTCCGTGGACAGAACATTCTTGGATATCGTCCATATGCAGATGATGTAGTAGAGTATTTTGTACAGAAATCCGCAGCTAATGGTATCGATATCATCCGTATCTTTGACTGTATGAATGACCTTCGTAACCTTCAGACAGCTGTAAAAGCAGCAAACAAGGAGAAAGCACATGCACAGGTTGCAATGGCTTACACACTTGGTGATGCTTACACACTTGATTACTGGACAGATCTTGCAAAACGTATCGAAGATATGGGTGCAGATTCCATCTGTATCAAAGATATGGCAGGACTTCTTGTTCCATACAAAGCTACAGAGCTTGTTCAGGCTCTCAAAGAGACTGTTAAGATCCCGATCGATCTTCATTCTCACTATACATCCGGTGTTGCTTCCATGACATATATGAAGGCAGTAGAGGCAGGTGTTGACATCATCGACACAGCAATGTCTCCGTTTGCTCTTGGAACATCCCAGCCTGCAACAGAGGTTATGGTTGAGACCTTCAAGGGAACACCATATGATACAGGATTTGATCAGCAGCTTCTCGCTGAGATCGCTGACTACTTCCGTCCGATGCGTGATGAGGCTCTTGATACAGGTCTTCTCAATCCGAAGAACCTTGGTGTAAACATCAAGACTCTTCTGTATCAGGTACCAGGCGGAATGCTTTCCAACCTGACATCACAGCTGAAAGAGCAGCATGCCGAGGATAAATTCTACGAAGTACTTGAGGAAGTTCCGCGTGTACGTAAAGACCTTGGTGAGCCACCGCTTGTTACACCGTCCTCTCAGATCGTTGGTACACAGGCTGTATTTAACGTGATCATGGGCGAGCGTTACAAGGTTGTCACAAAAGAGACAAAAGACGTGTTAAGTGGTAAGTATGGCGCAACAGCCAGACCGTTCAATCCGGAAGTACAGAAAAAATGTATCGGAGATATTGAACCGATCACATGCCGTCCGGCAGATCTTCTGGAGGATGAGCTTGATAAGCTTGAGAGCGAGATGGCACAGTACAAGGAGCAGGATGAGGATGTTCTCACATATGCACTGTTCCCGCAGGTTGCCATGGACTTCTTTAAATATCGCCAGGCTCAGAAGACAAAAGTTGATGAGACTGTAGCAGATACCAAGAACGGCGCATACCCGGTATAAAGCACACATAGAAATGCAGATGCATTTCAAAACAGGAAAAGGAGCTTGCTGTATGCAGGCTCCTTTGTGCATAAAAAAGATAAAAAAGGCAGGATAACAGGTAATGTCCAAAGTTGCGATCATAGGCGGCGGTGCCGCCGGAATGCTCTGCGGTGTATATGCTGCGCGCAGAGGACACCAGGTTCACATACTGGAAAAAAATGAGAAACTCGGAAAAAAGCTTTTCATCACCGGAAAGGGACGGTGCAACGTCACCAATGATTCCGATACCGAAGAACTTTTTCCGGCAGTGATGTCAAACCGCAAATTTCTTTACAGTGCTTTCTACACCTATGGAAGCAGAGATGTGATGGAATTTTTTGAGGAGGCAGGAGTGCCGCTGAAAACAGAGCGTGGAAACCGGGTTTTTCCGGTATCGGATCATTCATCAGATATTATCCGTGCGCTTGAGCGGGAACTGAAAAAATCCGGAGCGCAGATCCATCTTCATACAGAGGTAAAGGAAGTTTGTACACAGGATGAAAAAGTTACCGGTGTATTACTTTCGGACGGTACCTTTTTTGAAGCGGATACTGTGGTAGTTGCCACAGGAGGGCTTTCCTACCCGTCCACAGGTTCCACAGGAGATGGATATCGTTTTGCAGCTGAAACGGGACATAAAGTTGTTTCCCAGTCACCATCACTGGTACCACTGGTGGCAAAAGAAGATTATGTCTCCAAACTTCAGGGCCTTTCCCTTCGGAATGTGGAGCTTACAGTAAAATCCGGCAAAAAAGTTCTCTATAAAGATTTCGGCGAGATGATGTTTACTCATTTCGGAGTGACAGGACCGCTGATCCTTTCCGCCAGTGCCCAGATCGGCAAAAAGCTGGAAAAGGAGCCTTTGGAGGCTTTCCTGGATCTAAAGCCGGCGCTTGATGCAGAACAGCTTGACGCCCGGATCCTGCGTGAATTTGATGCAAATCATAACAAGCAGTTTAAAAATGTGATCGGTGTTCTTTTTCCGTCTTCTCTGACTCCGATCATGATCGAAATTGGCGGTATCCCCGGGGAAAAACCGGTACATGAGATCTCCAGGGAAGAGCGTCAGGCTTTTGGCCGTCTGATCAAGGCTTTTCCGTTTACGATCACGGGAATGGGAGAGTTTAAGGAAGCGATCATCACAAGAGGCGGTGTGTCAGTAAAAGAGATACAGCCATCCACAATGGAATCCAAAAAAATAAAAAATCTGTATTTTACAGGTGAAGTATTGGATCTGGATGCAGTGACCGGTGGCTATAATCTTCAGATCGCATGGTCTACAGCGTATGCGGCAGCTCAGGCGATAGAATAACAGAAAAGAGGAAGGAGCAACGATTATGGGTATTAATATTGCAATTGACGGACCGGCAGGTGCAGGAAAAAGCACAATTGCAAAAAAAGTGGCAAAGGAGCTGTCCTTTATTTATGTAGATACAGGGGCAATGTATCGTGCCATGGCACTTTATCTTCTGGAAAAAGGGATCAGCGGTGACGAAAAAATCTCTGAAGCCTGTCACGATGCGGATATCTCTATCCGTTATGAGAACGGTGAGCAGCAGGTGATCCTTAACGGAAAGAATGTAACTGCGTTCCTCCGTAAGGAAGAGGTAGGAAATATGGCATCTGTAAGCTCTGCAAATCCGGAGGTGCGTGCACATCTTCTGAAGCTGCAGCGCAATCTTGCAGCCGAGAATAATGTAGTTATGGACGGAAGAGATATCGGAACCACCATTCTTCCCAATGCGGAAGTGAAGATCTTTCTGACTGCAAGTGCAAAGACCCGTGCCAGCAGACGATACCTGGAGCTTACAGAGAAGGGTGAAGCCTGCGATATGGATGAAATCCTGAAAGATATTGTTGATAGAGATGAGAGAGATATGAACCGCGCGGTTTCTCCGCTTAAAAAAGCAGAGGATGCTGTTCTTGTTGATTCATCTGAGATGGGAATTGACGAAGTTGTTGAGAGTATCCTTTCCGTATACAGAAAAAGGGTGAATGGATGAACGTAAAAGTTGCAGAAACTGCCGGCTTCTGTTTCGGCGTACAAAGAGCAGTTGACCGTGTTTATGAGCTGATCGGTTCCGATGCAGCACCGATTTATACACTGGGCCCGATCATCCATAATGAGGAGGTTGTCTCAGATCTCGAAAAAAAAGGTGTGGCTGTGATCTGTGAGAAGGATCTTGGCAGCCTGAAGGGCGGCACTGTTGTGATCCGTTCCCATGGAGTAGGCCGCAAGGTTTATAACACGATCAAAAAATATGGTCTCGGATATGTAGATGTTACCTGTCCTTTTGTGCTGAAGATCCACAAGATCGTTGAGAGAGAAAGCTCCAGAGGTGCCCATATTGTGATCATCGGTGATCCGGACCATCCGGAAGTCCAGGGGATCTGCGGATGGTGTCAGGGACCATATACAGTGATCAGAAATGCTGAGGATGCTGAGAAATTCAATATTTCTCCGGAAAAAGAAGTATGTGTAGTGTCCCAGACGACATTTAATTACAACAAATTTCAAGAATTAGTTGAAATTCTCCGCAAAAAGAGTTATGATAATAATGTTTTAAATATTTTAAATATTTTAAACACTATTTGTAATGCTACCGAAGAACGGCAGAAAGAAGCTAAAGCGATAGCCGGAGAGGTAGACACTATGCTGGTCGTAGGTGGCCGACATAGCTCCAATACTCAAAAGCTGTTTGAAATATGTAAAAAGGAATGTGGAAATACTTACTATATACAAACACCTGTAGACTTGGATTCTGAAATGTTCCAATGCAGTAGTTGTGTAGGTATTACAGCAGGGGCTTCCACCCCAAAGAAAATTATTGAGGAGGTTCAAGAACATGTCAGAGTTAAGTTTTGAACAGATGCTGGAAGATTCCGTAAAAACAATCAGAAATGGAGAGATCGTACAGGGTACCGTCATCGATGTTAAAGATGATGAGATCATCCTGAATATCGGCTATAAAGCAGACGGTATCATCACAAAGAACGAGTACACAAACGATTCAAGCGTTGTGCTTACAGACGTTGTTAAACCTGGCGATACCATGGAAGCAAAGGTTCTCAAAGTAAACGACGGAGAGGGACAGGTTACACTTACCTACAAACGTCTTGCAGCAGAGAAAGGCAACAAACGTCTTGAGGAGGCATTCGAGAACCAGGAGGTTCTGAAGGCTCCTGTAACACAGGTACTTGACGGTGGTCTTTGTGTCAATGTTGAGGAAGCAAGAGTATTCATTCCTGCAAGCCTTGTATCTGACACATATGAGAAAGATCTTTCCAAATATGCAGATCAGGAGATCGAGTTTGTTATCACAGAGTTCAACCCAAGAAGACGCCGTATCATCGGTAACCGCAAACAGCTTCTTCTTGCTGAGAAAGCTGAGAAACAGAAAGAGCTTCTTGCTAAGATCAACGTAGGCGATAAAGTTGAGGGTGTTGTTAAGAATGTTACAGATTTCGGTGCATTCATCGACCTCGGCGGAGCAGACGGACTTCTTCACATCTCTGAGATGTCCTGGGGCAGAGTAGAGAACCCGAAGAAGGTATTCAACGTAGGTGATAAAGTTACAGTTCTTATCAAAGATATCAACGGAGACAAGATCGCACTTTCCCTTAAATTCCCGGAGGAGAACCCATGGCTTACAGCTGCTGAGGACTTCGCAGTAGGAAACGTAGTAAAGGGCAAAGTTGCACGTATGACAGATTTCGGTGCATTTGTTGAGCTTGCACCTGGAGTAGATGCTCTTCTTCATGTATCTCAGATCTCCAGAGAGCACGTTGCGAAACCATCTGATGTACTTTCCATCGGTCAGGAGATCGAGGCTAAGGTTGTTGATTTCAATGGCGAAGACAGAAAGATCAGCCTCAGCATGAAAGCACTCGAGGATAATTCTGCAGAGCAGACAGAGGAGTAATTTCTCAGAAGCTGTACAGCAGATGAATATTTTGAATTTCAGAGGCCGTCACATTTATTGTGACGGCCTTTTTTTGATTGGAATTGCGTAACAGAGATATTATTTAAGAACAGAAAGATAATATGGCAGGCAGTGTTTCAGATAGGTTTTCTGTTTTAAAGGATCATGCAGAAAAGCTTCTGTTACAGGAAACCAGGTATAACAGTTGTCCCTTTTGGCAGACCTTCGGAGCTTTTTATCCATGCAGGCACTTAAGGTTTTGGGTATTGCAGTGTCTTCGGAAGGGATGTAATCGTAATCCTTATAATTGGAGTAGTATTGCTTTAAACGTCCATTTTGAAGCTTCACAAGAAGACGGACACGGTTATTCTGTCCGATTATGTAGAATTCTTCACTATGATTTGAAAATTCAACAGGCAGATTGTAATGCATTCTAATTGTAAAGGCCAATTGATCGTCTTGAATTTCACAATTTAGTGCTTCGTAATCTTCATTGAAAAGAGCAAGATAGGACAGCATTGGGAAAATTTTTCCAAGTCCCAGAAGATCTTCCCGGTTATGTCCCATAACGATCTCTGCCGCTTCCGGTTTCTTTCCGGAAGCGAATTGTTTGTAAAGACGGATGCAGGCACCTCCATCATAGTAGTTCCGTTCAGTAATACCGAGAAATGATTCCATGGAAGGCTGATTCATCCGTGAAAGCTTCAGAAGTCCCTTGAGCGGCTTTAGTTCCCGGTAAAGATCCAGAGATGGCAGCTCCGTAAAAGGGGAAGAGAGTCCGTGGATCTGATATCGTGCATCCAGATAAGGCTGGTCAAAGCTGTCACCGTTATATTGGATCGTACATGAAAAATCCTGAAGGAATTCAGAAAATGTTTTCAGAAGTTCAGGTTCTTCCTCTTCGTTTTCAATCATCCACTGGTACATCTGCCAGTTGTTTCCTTCGTAGGCTACAGCACCGATCAGATACAGAAAAGTGGAATTTCGTGATAGTCCTGTAGTTTCAATATCATAGAAAAGCGGTACAAAACGCTCTGAAAATCCATGATTTTTAGTCAATTTTTTAACAGTCTCAAAGTCTGGAAACCCTTGTAAAATCGGCATTTTTTTAACGATCATGTTAATTTTCTCCTTTATGGATTGTATCTGATTATACACAAAAAAATTGCTTTTCAATAGTGCAATTTAAAGTGAAATGAGTTATAGTTATTAGTAGAGTTGATGATAAAAAACAGGAAATGGTACTGGATTTATGTGGGGATTGACAGTGAAAAAATGACTATTATCGCTTCATAAATTGGTTATTCATTTACAGCTTTTTTATGAGCTGGTGAATATCTTCTACCGAAGTATATCACAGGATCGTGTCTGGATTCAACCTTTCATACATATCCTGCTCAAAGCAGAAGCTACTTTGTTACTGTTCGCTGGTAATGTTTCGCGAAATGATTTATGGGAGCGAAATAGATCTTGTTTGTCTTGGATGAAATAAGAAAAGGAAAATCAGAAACACAGAATCAACTTAAAAAAAGAGTATATGCGCAACGCAGAAATACCATGTACATGTACTTGCAAAAATAAAGGAGGAGATGAGATCTATGGCATTTTTAACCTTCAGGGGTGGTATCCATCCTTATGACGGCAAAGATTTGTCAAAAAACTGTCCTGTCGAGAAGTATCTGCCGAAGGGAGATCTGGCAATTCTTGTTTCTCAGCACATCGGAGCTCCGGCCAAGCCGATCGTAAAAAAAGGTGATCATGTGCTTGCAGGACAGAAAATCGCAGAAGCAGGAGGATTTGTTTCCGCACCGATACACTCGTCTGTATCAGGAACCGTAAAGGGAATCGAGAAACGTCTGACCGCAGTAGGCGCCATGGGTGATGCGATCATCATTGAGAATGACGGTCTGTACGAATCTGTGGAATATGCACCTGCAAAGCTTTCGGATCTTTCCAAGGAGGATATCCTGAAAAGGATTCAGGAAGGCGGAGTTGTTGGTCAGGGTGGTGCAGGTTTCCCGACACATGTAAAGCTTTCACCAAAGGAACCTGACAAGATCGATCATATCCTGGTCAACGGTGCGGAATGTGAGCCTTATATCACCAGTGACTACCGAAGGATGATGGAAGAACCGGAAAGTATTGTTGGTGGTCTGGAAGTAATCCTGAAAGCTTTCCCGAAGGCAGTGGGATGTATCTGTATCGAGGACAACAAACCGGATTGTATTGCCAGGATGAAAGAAGCCATCAAAGGCAAAGAGCGTATGGAAGTAAAAGAGCTTAAGACCAAATACCCTCAGGGTGGTGAGCGTACACTGATCTATGCGGTAACAGGCAGAGAGATCAATTCCACCATGCTTCCGGCAGACGTAGGATGCGTGGTTGATAACGTAGAGACCGTCACTTCTGTTTATAAGGCAGTGATCCTTGGACAGCCGGTCATCAGCCGTAATGTAACGGTTACCGGAGACGGTATCCGTACACCGAAGAACTTTTCCGTTCTTACAGGCACAGATCTGTCTGAACTGGTAGATGCTGCAGGCGGACTGAAGGAAAAGATCGCAAAAGCAATCTCCGGCGGACCGATGATGGGATTTGCGCTGTATGATCTTCATATTCCATGTACGAAGACAACTTCTTCCCTGCTTTTCCTGGAGCGTGACGCAGTTTCCGAGGCGAAGCAGATCCAGACTGCATGTATCAATTGCGGACGTTGTGTAAGCGTCTGTCCGGGCCATGTGGTTCCGGCCCGCCTTGCAACTCTTGCAGAACACGGTGATATGGCAGGCTTCGAAAAAATGGATGGTATGGAATGCTGCGAGTGCGGCTGCTGCAGTTACATCTGTCCGGCCAAACGACCTCTGACTCAGAGTATTAAATCTATGAGAAAAATGGTTCTTGCAGAGCGCAAGAAAAAGAAATAGGGGGAGGAATAACAATGGAACAAATGTATAACGTATCATCTAATCCCCATATCAGGGATAAAATGACCACCAGCCGTATTATGCAGCTGGTAGTGATCGCACTTCTGCCGACAACACTTTTCGGTATCTGGAACTTTGGAGTGCATGCACTCCTTGTAGTGCTGGCGACGGTTGCATCCAGTGTGTTTTTTGAATGGCTGTATGACCGACTGATGCATAAAAAGAATACAACTACTGATTTCAGTGCAGTTGTAACAGGACTTCTGCTTGCACTGAACATGCCGCCCCAGATCCCGATCTGGATGCCGATCCTTGGCAGTGCTTTTGCGATCATTGTTGTAAAACAGCTGTTCGGTGGACTTGGACAGAACTTTATGAACCCGGCTCTTGCAGGAAGATGTTTCCTTATGATCTCTTTTGCCGGAAAAATGACTAACTTTGCAGTTTCCAAAAGCTCCCATGCTGTTGTAGATGCGGTTACACAGGCAACACCTCTGGCAGCGCTTAAAAGTCAGGGATTCATTGAGGGGACTTCTATTCCTGTAAAGAATCTGTTCCTTGGTAATATCCAGGGTACCATCGGTGAGACTTCTGCCCTGGCGATCCTCATCGGTGCAGTGATCCTTCTCGCATTTAAGATCATCGATCTGAAGGTACCTCTTACATATATTGGAAGTTTTGCAGTATTTGTCATTTTCTATATGTTGGGAACAGGAAAAGGCTTTGATGTAAACTATCTTTTCAGCCATATCTTTGGAGGAGGTCTGATGCTTGGAGCCTGGTTTATGGCAACCGATTATGTGACAACGCCGATCACTCCGAAAGGTCAGCTGGTATATGGCTGCTGCCTCGGTATCGTGACAGCGGTATTCCGTCTCTTTGGTGGTTCCGCAGAGGGTGTTTCCTATGCGATCATTTTCTGCAATCTTCTGGTTCCGCTTATTGAAAAAGTAACAAAACCGGTTGCTTTTGGAAAAGGAGGCAAGAAATAATGGGTAAGATTATCAGAAATACATTGATCCTTACAATCATTACAGTAGTTGCCGGCCTTGGCCTTGGACTGGTTTACGAAGTTACCAAAGAACCCATTGCAAGAACCGAGGAACAGGCAAAAAAAGAAGCATGGCAGACTGTATTCAGTGATGTAAGCCTGGAAGATTTTAAAGCTGTAGATGTAGACAAGGAAGCAGCAGATAAAACAGCTGCAGATCTTGGAATCAAAGCAACCGTAGATGAAGTCTGTGAAGCAGCAGATGAAGGCTATGTGGTAACTGTAACCGATAAAGAGGGTTACGGCGGTGATATCCAGATCACAGTTGGTGTAACAAAAGACGGTACCGTCAGCGGCGTTTCCATTCTTTCCATCAGTGAGACTGCTGGACTTGGAATGCGTGCTACAGAAGCGAAGTTTCAGGAACAGTATGTTGGAAAGAATACCGATAAATTCTATGTATCCAAGGACGGCGGCGAAGGTGAGCCTATTGATGCTATCAGTGGTGCGACCATCACATCAAGAGCTTTTACCGGTGCAATCAATACAGCTATCGGCTATTGCAAAAACGCATTTTAGGAGGGTAGTTGAATATGAATAATTGTGGTGAAAGATTAAAAAACGGCATTATAACCGAAAATCCGATTTTCGTCCTGATGCTTGGTATGTGTCCTACCCTTGCGGTAACGACTTCTGCGATCAATGGTATTGGTATGGGACTTTCCACAACCGTAGTTCTGGTTATGTCAAACATGCTCATCTCCATGCTGCGTAAGGTTATTCCAGACTCCGTCAGAATGCCGGCCTTTATCGTAGTTGTAGCATCTTTTGTAACTATCGTACAGTTTCTGATGGAAGGCTTTACTCCTTCTCTTTATGAGTCACTTGGAATTTACATTCCACTGATCGTTGTTAACTGTATCATTCTGGGACGTGCAGAGAGTTATGCTTCCAAGAACCCTGTCCTTCCGTCTATCTTTGACGGACTTGGAATGGGTCTTGGCTTTACAGTGGGTCTGGTTGCCATTGGTCTTGTAAGAGAGATCCTTGGTTCCGGAAAGGCTTTCGGAGCACAGATCATTCCGGTTGCTGATGCAGCTACCGGTGCTACCGGTTATACCCCGATCACTATCTTTATCCTTGCACCTGGAGCATTTCTGGTTCTTGCCGGACTTGCAGCAATCCAGAACAAAGTAAAGATCAACATGGCAAAGAAGGGCAAAGATGTTTCCAAGATCCAGTCCGGCTGTGGCTCCAATTGTGCGACCTGCGGCGGATGTCCTTCCGACAAAGAATAAAAAGGGGGAATAGAAAATGGCAAGCTTGATGTTGATCGCAATTGGTTCTGCGCTTTGCAGTAACGTTGTATTGAGTCAGTTCCTGGGAATCTGTTCTTTCCTTGGAGTTTCCAAGAAAACAGAAACCGCAGCCGGCATGGGTGGTGCAGTTGTGTTTGTTATTACTATTGCATCTTTTGTTGCAGGACTGCTTTATAAATTCATCCTGGTACCGACCCATTTTGAGTATCTGAAAACGATCGTATTTATCCTGGTTATCGCGGCACTGGTACAGATCGTAGAAATGTTTCTCAAGAAATTTGTACCATCCCTTTACAAGGCACTTGGTGTATACCTTCCTCTGATCACAACAAACTGTGCAGTTCTTGGTGTAGCACTGAACAACGTTAAATATGAATACAGCATTCTTGAAAGTGTTGTCAACGGATTTGCCACAGGTGTAGGTTACCTGATCGCAATTGTATTACTTGCGGGAATCCGTGAAAAAATGGAATACAACGATATTCCGGAATCCTTCCAGGGTATGCCGATCGTTCTGCTTACGGCAGCACTGATGGCTATTGCATTCTTTGGATTCTCCGGAATCGTATAGGAGGAAGAAGAGCATGAGTATAACAGGAATTATTATGGCTGCAGTCATTGTCGGCGGTACTGGTTTATTCATTGGTATCTTCCTCGGACTTGCAGACAAGAAATTAACCGTTAAGGTAGATGAAAAGGAAGAAGCCATTCTCGGCGTTCTTCCAGGAAATAACTGTGGTGGTTGTGGATATCCGGGATGTTCCGGACTCGCTGCCGCAATTGCAAAGGGAGAAGCTCCTATAGATCAGTGTCCGGCTGGCGGTGCTCCGGTTGCAGCCAAGATTGGCGCGATCATGGGACAGGAAGTAAAAGAAACCGCACGTCAGGTTGCTTTTGTAAAATGTGCGGGAACCTGTGATAAGACGACTGTGAAATATGAGTACACAGGTGTGGAAGACTGCGAGATGATGGCTTTCATCCCTGGCAGCGGTGCAAAAAACTGTACATTTGGATGTATGGGCTTCGGAAGCTGTGTAAAGGCATGTCCATTTGATGCGATCCATATAGTGAATGGTATTGCGGTCGTAGATCAGGAAGCATGTAAAGCCTGTGGCAAATGTGTTGCCAAATGTCCGCGTCACCTGATCGAACTGGTACCATATGATAAACAGACACGTGTAGCCTGTAGCTCCCACGCAAAAGGTAAGGCAGTTACAGCTGCCTGCGAGCTTGGCTGTATTGGCTGTAAAAAATGTGAAAAGAATTGTCCGTCCGAGGCGATCACAGTTACCGATTTCTGTGCACACATTGATTATGATAAGTGTACAGGCTGCGGTAAATGTAAGGAAGTTTGCCCAAGACATGTGATTCTGTAAAACAAAAAAGAACTGCCTGTCACGGAAGTTTTCCGAGTGACGTGGCAGTTCTTTTTTGGAATAAAGCATGTTGTGCCCGATAATGCATAAATAAAATAAATACATACAAATTTTTGGTTATATTTCAATGAAAAATTGCAGTTTCCGGTTAAAAATATTTGACCGGTGAATTTCAAGGGGCTATAATAGGATATAAATATTCAGTATACTTCAAGGAGAACGAAATTCATGAGTAAGATTATTTTAACTGGCGACCGCCCGACGGGGCGCCTTCATGTAGGTCATTATGTTGGATCTCTGGCAGAGCGTGTGAAGCTGCAGAATTCCGGCTTATATGATGAGATTTATATTATGATCGCAGATGCCCAGGCACTTACAGATAATGCAGAGCATCCGGAGAAAGTACGTCATAACATTCTTCAGGTTGCTCTGGACTATCTGGCATGCGGGCTTGATCCGGAGAAATCCAATATTTTTATTCAGTCCATGGTTCCGGAGCTGACAGAACTTACCTTTTATTATATGAATCTGGTTACGGTAGCACGAGTACAGCGTAATCCTACCGTTAAATCCGAGATTAAGATGCGTAATTTTGAAGCCAGCATTCCGGTAGGCTTTTTCTGCTATCCGATCAGTCAGGCTGCTGATATTACTGCCTTTCGTGCAACACATGTACCGGTAGGTGAAGATCAGCTTCCGATGCTTGAGCAGTGCAAGGAGATCGTCCATAAATTCAATACCGTTTACGGTGATACGCTGACAGATCCGGAAATTGTTCTTTCTTCCAATAAAGCATGCTTACGTCTTCCGGGAATTGATGGAAAGGCTAAGATGAGTAAATCTCTCGGAAACTGCATCTATCTGTCTGATGAAGAAGATGTTGTGAAGAAAAAGATCATGTCCATGTTTACAGATCCGAACCATCTTCGTGTTCAGGATCCTGGTCGTGTAGAGGGAAATCCGGTATTTATCTATCTGGATGCCTTCAGCCGCCCGGAACATTTTGCTGAATTTCTGCCAGAGTATCAGAATCTGAATGAACTTAAGGCTCACTATCAGAGAGGTGGCCTTGGTGATGTGAAAGTCAAGAAGTTCCTGAATAATGTTATGCAGGCAGAGCTTGGACCGATCCGTGAAAGAAGGAAAATGTGGGAGCAGCGAACCGAAGATGTGTTCGATATCCTGAAAGCCGGTACAGAGGTTGCCAGAGAAAAAGCTGCCGCAACGCTTCATGATGTCCGTTCTTCTATGCGGATCAATTATTTTGAGGATCAGGATTTCCTTAATCAGTGATAGAAAACAGCGAGAGGAATCACAGGCTTGTATACAGGATCAACCCGGAGATTGTATTCCGGGTTGATTTTTTTTGAAAATTATGTTACTATTGCGTTCATATGGGAAACAGATGTTCAGCTGTTTCAGGGAAGGAGCCTTGAGATTTGATTTCTTTTGTAAAAGGTACCGTAGCAGATATCGGTGAAAATTGTCTGGTTGTGGAAAATGGCGGAATTGGTTATGAGATTTATATGACAGGACAGGATCTTGGGAAAGCACGGATAGGCGATGAAAAGAAGATTCATACCTTTCTCTATGTGCGGGAGGATATTCTGCAGCTATATGGTTTTTTTTCGAAGGATGATCTTGGCATGTTCAAGCTTCTGATCGGTGTCAACGGAGTCGGACCTAAAGGCGCTCTGGGTATCCTTTCCGGAATCAGTGCAGACGAGCTTCGTTTTGCAGTGCTTTCCGATGATGTAAAAACAATCTCCAAGGCCCCTGGAATCGGGAAAAAGACAGCCCAGAAAATGATTCTGGAGCTGAAAGACAAGCTGAAGCTGGAAGATGCTTTTGAGATGAAACTGGCGCATCAGCAGGAAGAAGCAGCTGAGGGAGCATCTGATCTGAGGGATAGTCGTCAGGAAGCGGTGGAGGCGCTTGTCGCATTAGGATACAGTTCTGCAGATGCCCTTCGTGCAGTACGAAAGGTACCGGAAGATGTGCCGGCAGATGATGTAGAAGCAATTCTTCGGGCCGCACTGAAAAATTTTTAACGCCGTGAGTAAGAGCTAACATGCTCGCACTGAAATGAAATAGAACGGAGCATAGCAAATGGATAACAGGATCATTACAACAGATGTTACAGAAGAGGATTTTTCCCTGGAGGGAAATTTAAGGCCTCAGAGTCTGGATGAATATATTGGTCAACAGAAAACAAAAGATACCCTGAAGATTTATATCGAAGCAGCAAAGCAGCGCCATGATTCACTGGATCATGTGCTGTTTTATGGACCTCCGGGGCTGGGAAAGACTACACTTTCCGCGATCATTGCCAATGAGATGGGAACACATATGAAGGTAACATCAGGTCCTGCGATTGAAAAGCCAGGCGAAATGGCTGCGATCCTGAACAACCTTCAGGAAGGAGATGTGCTGTTTGTAGATGAGATACACAGACTGAACCGACAGGTAGAAGAGGTTCTTTACCCGGCCATGGAAGATTTTGCTATCGATATCATGATCGGCAAGGGAGCATCCGCCCGTTCCATTCGTCTGGACCTGCCGAAGTTTACATTGGTAGGTGCAACAACGAGGGCAGGTCTTCTTTCCGCACCGCTTCGTGATCGTTTTGGCGTAACACAGAGACTGGAGTTTTATGATAAAAAAGAACTGACGACGATCATTCTCCGTTCCGCTCAGGTGCTTGGCGTGGAAATCGAACCCAATGGAGCTGCCGAGATCGCCAAGCGTTCCAGAGGAACCCCCCGTCTGGCCAACCGTCTTCTGAAGAGAGTACGTGATTTTGCCCAGGTGAAGTATAACGGTGTGATCACCTACGATGTTGCCTGTTTTGCATTGGATCTTCTGGAGGTAGATCAGTATGGCCTCGATAAAACGGACCGCCGCATTCTCCAGACCTTGATCTTGAATTTCCAGGGCGGACCAGTGGGGCTTGAAACACTTGCCGCATCAATCGGAGAAGACTCCGGAACACTGGAAGATGTGTATGAACCCTATCTTTTACAGACAGGTTTCCTTAACAGAACTCCACGTGGAAGAATGGCTTCCGTGCTGGCATATACCCATCTTGGATATCCTCGTCCTGATTTGTCGACAAAGTAAAGGTCACCCGATAATTGCTCCTTGCTTGCCAGGAAAGCCTCTTATGTCTTGTGTTTTCGAATTTCCATTTGTAAAAATCTTCGAACACTTCTGCAAAAGTAGGCTGATATGTTCCCGCCTTGTAGGCTGTAAGGACCGTACCCCCCTTAATCCAGTCATCTGTATAAAACAGATGGCAGCAGGGCGGAGAACATTACCAAGTGCGTCAATTCTGGCCGGAGGATGAACCGCATAACAATTCCACCGTCCCGGTATTTCATCATCAAAATTCAACACACAGGATTTTTCTGCCTGAGTGTCAATACTTTTTCGAATAGCAATGCGATTACCACGGATCAGACCATCATTTTTTGAAGTGGACGTTCTTTTACTGTAAGACCGGCCTGAGCGGTAGTAGTTAAAAGTTGTTCGTAGGTCAAATAAATCACAGTCCTTTTAATTCAAATTACGGATTTTAAAGACGGATACGCATAACTATGCTCGTACATATACTCAGGAGCACAGTCAATATCTTCGTTCATCCAGGTGACGACTCCATCTACGATTTTGCAGTCTTTGAATATTTTTTCATCAGTTAATGGAGCAAAAGCGGGGCCATTTAATATGGAAGCATCAAAAAGTCGCTGTTCACCATTTGAAAAAGTGAGAAGCATTATCATATCATCAAATGTCTTTACTGCAATAATCTGTACATTTTCCGGGCGTTCACTAGCGTAAATATTTGCATTTCCCCTTTTTATTCCCATTGAGAATCATCATTTAATACTATAAAAATGTAATTTGACAAATATTTTAACCTTTCGTATAATATACTTAACAAGGGAGCTGGAAGGTGACTGCACTTCACCCAATCCAGCGACAATAGTTAGCTAAAAAATAGCCGTTGATCTCGCCAAAGATTAGGACGGCTATTTTTTATGTGCGTATGTAAGTATAATTACGATTAGATTAGCAACAGTTAAAATAATCATAAATGTCTCGTAATCGCTCATAAACTTCACCTCCTCCGTAAGGTGTCCGGATTTGGTAAAGAGCACGTCCCCCAGTTCCCTGGGTAAGTATATTATATTGTCAAAGTATCTGTCTGTCCGATCGGATATGTTCTATTCCCATTGAGAATCATCGTTCATAATATCTAGATCATGCTGAACACCTTCAGGAGTTTGTTCTACATCTGTTCTGACGTGAGCTGCAAGAAGATCTGCACAGGAATTATTTCTTTTGTATTTTTTTATTAACTTTTCCTCATATGTACGTATTCGTTTTTTTAGGGCCTCTCTTGCCTCCTCCAATTCTTTTGTTCTTTGAAACTCGACATTTATAACAGTGTCGATAATTTGACGACCATTTTCATCTAATGCCCGGTATTTTTTTATATGTTCAGTTTCAATGTAAGAAAGAGGAATATTTGAATCGGGATAAACACCATATATATCATTAATAGATACATTTAGTATTTTACATACTTCAAATAAAAAAACTGTAAAGGAGCATGAAAAATGTTTAAAAAATTTCGATGCAAAGTACCCATGAACCTGCAGAAATTACGGCCAGAAGATCATCAACATCCTGAATGACATATTATCTATTAAGGTATCAAAAACAGAAAAGGAGAGTAATACCATGAATATCAACACAAGCCTTATCAGTAACAACAACAGCTATGCAGGACAGACACCAGCGTATATCGTAATTCACAATACAGATAACTATGCGAAAGGTGCAAATGCGAAAGCGCATGCAAAAGCACAGCATGATGGCAACTTTAAGGGATATTCCGCACATGTATATGTGGACGACACAGAGGCGTATCAGGCGCTTCCGTACAACCGTGGAGCATGGCACGTGGGCGTCAACTACGGCGGTCGGCTGTTCGGTACTGTCAACAACAGAAATTCAGTAGGAATCGAGATGTGCGTTCAGGCGGGCTATAACTACGAGAAAGCTTTCCAGAATACAGTCCAGGTGTGCAAACAGCTTATGAAACAGCTGGGAATCCCGGCAGACAGAGTTGTGCAGCATTATGATGTATGTGCAAAGAACTGCCCGTCAGCAATCCGTGCAAAAGGTGACTGGAACCGGTTCAAGCAGCTGATCGGAGCTGAGACCACCACGCCAACGGTAGATAAGTATTATCGCACAAGAAAGTCCTGGGCTGACAGCAAGAGCCAGATTGGAGCATACAAGAGCCTTGAGAATGCAAAGAAAGAGTGGAAACAGGGCTACACCATCTATGATTGGAACGGAAAAGCAGTGTATCCTGTACAGACTTCAGAAAAGGCAGTAGTTCTGACAGGAAAATTTGAGACCCAGCTTCCGATCATCCGGAAAGGGAATTCCGGCGTTGCAGTTTCTGTGCTGCAGTCTGTACTTGGTGTTACTGTGGATGGCCATTTCGGAGACGATACAGAAGCATCTCTGAAAGTTTTCCAGAAAAACACAGGCGTAAAGGTAAGTGGAACCTGCGGTATTGATTCCTGGAAAAGGGTGATCGAACACATGAAAGCCAACACTCATAATTGAGAAAAACATTTGCATCTTTAAGGAAAATATTGTAATCGACAAAATAATAGAAAAACTTCTATACATTTTTGCGGGAATCAGTTATAATAAAAGAAATTGTGGGTTGTAAGACCGGCAATGCAGAGGAATGTTATTGAGGAAATTACCAGTAACAGATAAATTCAGGAGGCTTTACGAATGGCGGTAAAGAATACAGCACAGGTTGTTATCGATGGAAAGATCATTACTCTGGGCGGGTATGAGTCCGAGGAATATTTTCAGAAGGTTGCAGCCTATATGAATAATAAGATCAGTGAGCTGAGTCAGATGCCGGGATACTCCAGACAGGCCATGGAGACCAAACATACACTGCTCAGTCTGAATATTACAGATGATTATTTTAAGGCAAAGAAGCAGGCGGAGATTTTTGAACAGGATCTGCAGCAGAAAGACCAGGAGATGTATGATCTGAAACATGAACTGATTTCTTTGAAAATGCAGATTGAAGAGGCGAAGAAGGCAGAACAGGAAGCTCAGGAACAGAAGAATCTTCTGGACGGTAAGGTGAAGGAACTGGAGAAAGAACTTGATGAACTGCTTAAATAAGGATGGGGGATTGCTTCGGTAATCCTCTTTTGTTTTATGGTCATCGGATTGATTAACAGATGGGAGATGAGGGAATACTTTGAAAAATATGATAACAGAACTGCTCTCGCCGGCAGGTTCTTATGAAAGCTTTGAGGCAGCTATTGGTGCCGGGGCTGATGCGGTATATGTAGGAGGACCGGCTTTTGGAGCAAGAGCTTATGCGCAGAACTTCACCCAGGAAGAGCTGATCACTGCCATTGAGACCGCACATATCCATAACCGTAAATTATATCTTACTGTGAATACACTTTTGAAGAACCGTGAACTGGATGATCAGCTGTTTGAATATCTGCTTCCATATTATGAGGCAGGTCTGGATGCGGTGATCGTACAGGATCTGGGAGTATTTTCTTTTATACGCCGGAATTTCCCGGATCTGGATATTCACGCAAGCACACAGATGACAGTAACCGGACCGGAGGGAATGCGGTTTCTGGAGGAAAAGGGAGCAACTCGTGTGGTTCCGGCCAGAGAGCTTTCCCTGGAAGAGATATCTGCCATGCATAAGGCAAGTCCTCTGGAAATAGAGACTTTTATCCATGGAGCTCTCTGTTACAGCTATTCCGGCCAGTGTCTGATGAGCAGTATTTTCGGTGGAAGAAGCGGAAACCGTGGCCGCTGTGCGCAGCCATGCAGGCTTCCTTACAGTGTAACCATGGATCACAGAAAATATAAAGGAGACAAGGATTTTTGTGCATTAAGCCTGAAAGATATCTGCACTTTGGATATTCTTCCGGATATCCTGGAGGCGGGTGTTATGTCTCTGAAGATCGAAGGGCGTATGAAACAGCCGGCGTACACAGCGGGCGTCACGGCAGTATATCGAAAATATCTGGATATGTATTTAAGTGGAAAAGAATATCACGTTCAGGAAAAAGACCGGAAGTATCTTCTTGAGCTTTTCAGTCGTGGAGGATCCTGCAAAGGATACTATGATATGTATCGCGGACCGGAAATGATGGCTTTTGCCAATGAAAAAAAATCCGGTAATATCCAGCCGGAGATCAGAAAAATAAAAGAAAAAATTCATGGGAATTTAATACTTTCTCCTGAAAGTCCTGTTATACTGGAAATAACCTGCAAGGGCCAGACAGTAACTGCTATGGGCGGTGAGGTACAGTTTGCTAAAAATCAGCCAATGGAAGAACAGAGGATCCGTCAGCAGATGGAGAAACTGGGAAATACAGATTTTCAGTGGGAGGATCTGAACATTGAAATAAATGGAAGGATTTTTGTTCCGGTTAAAGTTCTCAATGAAGTACGAAGAGATGCTCTGAGTCAGCTGCGGGAAGCACTGATCGGATGTCAGAAGAGAGCACAGGTTACGAAGCAGCCGACGAAATCTAAGGATCAGGCTGCCTGTCACAGAAGGGTAACAGACAGCCTGCCTGTGTATGTATCCTGTGAACGTTCGGATACTGCGGAAGTACTTTTGAACGAACCGGGGATTACAGGTTTTTATTTTCCTTTTGATACTATGGAAAAATATTTTTCACCGGAACTTGCTGCAAGCAGTGAATTATATCTTTCTACTCCACATATCCATCGCGGAGAAATCCCCGAAAAGTGGCTTCGATCAGCTCAAAAATGGTTGGAGCAGGGTATGAAGGGTTTTCTGGTAAGAAATCTGGAATCTTACGCCATACTGAAAAAAATGGGATATGGCGAAAAATGTATCCTGGATGCATCCATGTATACCTGGAATGATCAGAGCGTTGATTTCTGGCGGGAAGAGGGAGTTCTTCGAAATACAGTCCCCCTTGAGTTGAATGAGGGTGAACTGAAACACAGAGATAATACTTCTTCGGAGCTGCTTTTATATGGTTATATCCCACTGATGCTTTCCGCGCAGTGTGTAAGGAAGAATCTTTTCGGATGTACAGGAAAATATGAGACGGCTTATCTGAAAGACCGCTATAACAGTGAATTTCCGGTAAAATGCAGTTGTGATCCATGGGGAAAAAACATCTCCGAAAAAGCAAAATACTGTTATAATATCATTTATAACAGCATTCCTTACGGACTTCCGGGTGAAAAAGATCAGGTAAAAAAACTGAACCTTCACTCTTTGCGGCTGGCATTTACGATCGAAGAGCCAGAGAAAGCAAAAGCGATCCTGAAAGAATTCCTGACGGTTTATCAGGAAAACGGAAAACCTTCCGGACGCAGGTATACAAAAGGCCATTTTAAAAGAGGAGCCGAGTAAAAGTGTATGATTAATGTAATTACAGAATTATCTAAGTATGTGATCCTCACATTGATGATCGTCTATACCTTTCATTGTTTTTATATGGTGTGGCGGCAGGATGAGGAAGAAAAGAGAGAACTGCTCCATCAGCAGCTGACCATGATCTTTTTTATTGATTTTACAGCATTTCTTGTGATCTATTTAAAAAGCATGGATTTCAGGGTCATCCTGTTCTATATCGAAATGATGATCTTTTTTGCAGCGATCCAGATCCTTTATCGAATTATTTATCAGAATGCATCGCTGCTTCTTTTAAATAATATGTGTATGCTCCTGAGCGTAGGATTTATCATGCTCTGCCGGCTTTCACTTCCGTCTGCAACTAAGCAGCTTCTGATCGTGGCCGTAGGTAGTGCAGTATCACTGGTGATACCGGTAATGATACGAAAAATGAAATTTTTAAAGGATCTTACATGGGCTTATGCCGGAATTGGTATTGTACTTCTGGCGGCAGTTCTTGTTCTGGCAAGCACAAGCTACGGTGCAAAGCTTTCTCTTATGGGAATCCAGCCTTCCGAGGTGATCAAGATAACCTTCGTATTTTTTATGGCATCACTTCTGTGTACCAAGGTGGATTTTCGCAAAGTAGTACTGGCTACGATCGTTGCAGTGATCCATGTAGGGATCCTGGTTCTTTCCAGGGATCTGGGTAGTGCAGTAATCTTTTTTGTCACCTACCTTGTACTGATCTATGTGGCAACCAGAAATCCGAGCTATTTATTTCTGGGACTTGGCGGAGGATGCTTTGGTTCGGTGATCGCATATCATCTTTTTGGACATGTCCGTCAGCGAGTCAGTGCCTGGAAGGATCCGATGGCTGTCTATCAAAATGAAGGTTATCAGATCGTGCAGTCTCTGTTTGCGATCGGAACCGGAGGCTGGTTTGGAATGGGACTTTGTCAGGGCTCTCCGGAGAAGATTCCGGTCGTAAAAAATGATTTTATCTTCAGTGCTATTTGCGAGGAACTGGGTGGCATTTTTGCCATCTGCCTGATTCTTGTATGCACAAGCTTTTTTCTGATGATCGTTACTATTGCACTAAAGATCAGGAATCCGTTTTATAAACTGATCGCACTGGGGCTCGGAACTGAATATGCTTTTCAGGTATTTCTGACCATTGGCGGTGCAACCAAGTTTATTCCAATGACAGGAGTTACACTTCCGCTGGTGAGTTACGGAGGCAGTTCTGTCATGTGTACCATCCTGATGCTTGCGATCATTCAGGGACTGTATATTCTGAGGGAAGATGAGGACGAACAAATTGAAACGCAGCGAAAAGAAACGATTGAAAGAAGAGGAAAGAGAGCAACGCCTGAGAGAAAGAGAAATCGCCAGACTCCGTAGAAAAAAGAACCGGCCTTTAACTTTTGTATCGGCCTTCTTTATATTGATCTTTGTCAGTCTGATCGGATATCTGGTCTATTTTGACGCCATAAAAAGCGAAGATTTTATCAACAGCCCGTACAACACCCGTCAGGATACATTTTCGGACCGGGTAGTACGTGGAAGTATCCAGTCTTCGGATGGTGAGGTTCTGGCACAGACCAATGTGTATGAAGATGGAACAGAAGAGAGAACGTATCCGTTTTCCAATATTTTTGCACATGCAGTAGGATATGATACCAATGGTAAGAGTGGTTTGGAATCGGAAGCAAATTTCCAGCTTCTCACCTCACATTCATTTTTTCTGGAACAGATGAAAAATGAATTCCTGGGAAAAAAGAATCAGGGTGATACCGTGATCTCCAGTCTGAATGCAGATCTTCAGACAACGGCATACAATTCTCTGGGAGACCGGAGAGGAGCGGTAGTTGTACTGGAACCATCCACCGGACGTATCCTGGCTATGGTGAGCAAACCGGATTTTGATCCGAACACGATCGCACAGAACTGGGATACCCTTGTTAATGATGAAAGTAACAGTAGCCTTTTAAACCGTGCAACCAATGGAGCTTATCCTCCGGGATCAACATTTAAGATCGTCACGGCACTGGATTATTTCAGACAAAAGGGATCACTGGAGGGATATTCCTATCTGTGTCAGGGAAGTATCACAGTGGATGACCACACGATCCAGTGTTACAATGGTGCAGTACATGGACAGGAGGATTTTTATTCCGCATTTGCACATTCCTGTAATTGTGCATTTGCAGATATGGGCCTTGGTCTGGGAGGAGATACTCTGAAAAGTACTGCAGAGGATCTGCTCTTTAATAGGGCGCTTCCGCTGAATTCCTATAAAACCAGTCGCTTTACCCTTGATAAAGATTCTCCGAATGCACTTGTGATGCAGACCTCGATCGGCCAGGGTAACACTCTTGTTTCTCCGATGCATATGGCATTGATCACAAGTGCCATCGCCAATGATGGTATACTGATGAAGCCAACCATGATCGATAAGATCGTGAATAATTCCGGTGATACGGTCAGGGAAACAGAAAAAACAGAATACAAACGTCTGATGACAAGAAATGAAGCCAATATCCTTGGAAAACTAATGAAAAATGTAGTTGAAAACGGTACGGCTTCCGCATTGAACGGACGAGGATATACTGTTGCCGGAAAGACCGGTTCTGCGGAGTTTGATGAAAATGGTTCCAGTCATTCCTGGTTTGTGGGTTATTCTAATGTAGATGATCCGGATATCGCCATTGCAGTGATCGTGGAAAACGGCGGAACCGGAAGCGAAGCGGCAGTTCCCATTGCGGCCGATGTTTTTGATGCATATTATTTCGATTAAATTGAGAACAGTATCTGCTTCTTGCCCCTTGCCTATAAGGTGAAAAAGAGGTATACTATAGCCAGTGCAAAAGACACACGCATTACAGGAGGATTGCAATATGATAGAAGCAACAAGCTGTGGCGGTGTGGTAATTCATCGGGGTAAGATCCTGGCATTGTATAAATCCTACAGGAACCGTTATGAAGGATGGGTGCTTCCCAAAGGAACTGTAGAAAAAGGAGAGACTTTTGAACAGACTGCTTTACGTGAAGTAATGGAAGAAGCAGGTGTTCGGGCCTCTATCGTGAAATATATCGGTAAGAGCCAGTATAATTTCACCGTTCCGGAGGATGTGGTAATGAAAGAGGTACACTGGTATCTCATGATAGCTGATAATTATCATAGCAAACCCCAGCGAGAGGAATATTTTGTAGATTCCGGATACTATAAGTTTCATGAGATCTATCATCTTCTCCGTTTTTCCAACGAGAAGCATATCGTGGAACAGGCCTATCAGGAGTATCTGGAAATGCGAAGTGAGGGCGTCTGGGCGAAACAGCAGAAGTATTTTTAACAACAGGACAGGGCTGTGTACTTACGCAGCCCTGTTTGGCATTATAGACGGAGGTGATGGCAGATTGCTGAAATGGATGAAAAACTATTACATAGGAAATGATGTAAAAAATCCTACTAGAATAAGAACCAGGATCACTGCTGGTAAATTCGTGCCGGATATCTACGTTGTTACTTTGTCTGATAATCCCGGAAATATTTTGGAAATTCTTCCTGCAGGCATGCTTGTACAGCGAAGCGCCAGAGCCACCTGTCCTTTGATCGTTGGAATGGCCAGAGGAAAATCTGGTGCTATACAGATGGTACAGGATATGATCGAACAGGTTTATACCAAAACTGGAAATTTTAAAATAAAAGAATATCTGAAAAACAGGTGAACCAATGCTGCATATATTATGGCTGATAATAAAATGGATATTGATCCTTCTGGGGATCCTGATCGGGCTGATCTTTCTGATCCTGCTGCTTCTTTTATTCTGTCCGATCAGATACAGAGGGAAATTAAAAAAAGACCGTACGGATAGTCTTCGCGAAATACATGCTACCGGTGAAGTGAGCTGGCTGCTTCATATAATATCTGCACAGGTATTCTGGGAGCAGGGCGTTCTGAAAACAAAAATATGTTTTTTAGGGATTCCGTTGGAAAAATTTAAAAATCTGTTTCGTAAAAAAAAGGAACCTAGATCTCTTTCCAACTCCGGAAATCAAAATGCCAAAAAACAGGCAGAGGCTTCCAGAAGCCATGAAAAGACATCAAAAAACGAAAATCAGAACGATACCGCAGAGCTGCAAATGTCTGAGCCTCAGAAAGATACTGTTGAAGATATAAATGAAATTTCGGAAAATGTAATAATGGAGCCGATATCGATTTCCGAAGAAATATCGGAAGATGAAAAGAAGCTTCGGACAAAGATTGCAGATTTAATTTCGAATATAGTGGGAAAAATAAAAACGGCAGTTGGAAAGCTGATCCGAATCGTACAGAATTTTCTTGGAATCCCCAAAAGGATTCTGAAAAAAATGCAAAGTCTTGCATTAACAATCCGGAATTTCTGTGATAAGATAAACTGGTGGAAAGAATTTTTAGACCATCCCCGAACCAAAGAGGCTCTTTCCTTTCTGTGGAAAAATGCAAAAAAACTGATTTATCATGTGCTTCCGACAAGGATCACCGGAAAAATCACATTTGGCAATGAAGATCCGGCAGTTACAGGTATGGTATTGGCTGTATTAGGAATGACGATTCCTTTTCATAAAAACAAGATCGAAGTAGCGCCCCTTTTTGATGATGAAAATGTTCTTGAGGGAGAGATCCTGTTAAAGGGAAGGATTTATGGAATTGTAGTTCTCAAAACAGCAGCAGAGCTTTATTTCAATAAAAATATAAAATACGTCATCCACCGATGGAGACATAAGGAGGTAAAACATGGAGAAAGAGAATAATTTCAAAGATACCGTGAATTCATTATTTAAAGGAATGGATGGCTTTGTATCGGCCAAAACAGTGGTTGGCGATGCCATTCATGTAGGTGATACCATTATCCTTCCTCTGGTCGATGTATCCTTCGGCGTGGGAGCCGGAGCTTTTGAAGGGGACAAGAAGAACAATGGCGGCGGAGGTCTTGCCGGAAAGATGTCTCCCTGTGCAGTGCTTGTGATCCAGAATGGAAGCACCAAACTTGTAAACGTAAAAAATCAGGATGGCCTTACCAAGGTTCTGGATATGGTGCCGGATTTTGTGAACCGTTTTGCGCCAGGTGCAGGCAATGCTGAGGATACAGACGGGAAAGAAGAGTAGTATTCCATTTAGATTTCATGCATATACTGTAATAAAAAACAGGAAATGAGCAGACAGGAGTGGGAAAGCTAACTGGTTTTATGCTGTTTTTTATTGGTGTGGGCATGGTTCTTGGTATCCTTATTACAGAGAATTTTATTGTGATCGCAATGGCAGTCATATGTCTGCTGTGCGGATATCATATGTTTTGCAGATAAGCGGGAAGTGTGCACCTGGCATGCTTCCCGCTTGTAATTTATCTGTCTTGAAGATAAAAAAACAGCCCCCGCATTCTACGGGGGCATACGATATTACTTACGCTCTTTCAACTTTTCCGGATCTTAAACAAGAAGTACATACATACATTTTCTTTGCTCCGCCGGCAGTTGTTTTTACTCTGACGGATTTAACGTTAGATTTCCACATTTTGTTGGATCTTCTATGGGAATGACTCACATTGTTTCCGAAATGAGCTCCTTTATCGCAGATTGCACATTTAGCCATGAATAGCACCTCCTTTTATCAACAGTCACCATTTTAACAGATGAATTGCTCTTTTGCAAGCAAAAAAAGGAAATTTATCAAAAATTCTGCAAAGAGTTTTAAGGAAAGTATTCCATACCTCCGGGAACAGGGCGGATCATGTTGGAATTAAGCGTTGTGTGTATGGTTTAGATCAATTTGAAACATAGAAAATTACCTAGTGCGAATTAATTTATCGATTTTTCTTTGGCCTGGTCTCTTTCCTGAATCTGAATAGAACATATTCTTGCTGAACTGGCATATGAGGATAGAAAAACCGGGAAAATGCGAAAGAATTTGGCAGGTAGTTCGGAATCCGAAAATGTGGTATGATTATAGGTAGAATATCAGAAACGTCAGGAGTTGAATGGATTGTGAAGAAAGAAGAAATTTTCGAATATGTGCAGAAACAGTATGGCACAATTCCGGAATATTTATGGAGTAAATCGCCAGACAGTGCAGTACTTCGACATAAAAACGGAAAATGGTATGCAGTGATCATGACTGTCGAAAAATCGAAACTGGGATTAGAAGGAAAAGAGTCGGTTGATATCATGGATGTAAAGTGTGATCCGGACATGACGAATTTGATTATTCAGACGCATGGATTTTTACCTGGATACCATATGAACAAGCAGCACTGGATCACGATTTTACTGGATGGTTCGGTCAGTAAAGCAAAGATACTGGACTTTTTGGACATGAGTTATGACCTGATTGATGGCGCAGGCAGAAAGGAAAACAAATGAAAAAAGCAATCATATATGCATCGGTACATCATGGAAATACAGAAAAATTAGTAAAGAGCATAGCAGAAGAGTGTCAGGTTGATTTGATTGATGTTGTAAAACAACCCGATGCAGATCTGAGCAGTTATGATATGATTGGGTTTGCATCAGGAATCTATTTTTCAAAATTTCATCAGTCGATATTGGGATTTGCAGAGAAGAATCTACCGGACGACAAAAAGGTATTTCTGATCTGTACTTATGGTGGAAGTGCCAATTATAAATCCATAGAGCAGATTTTGGATAAAAAGCGTTCTAAAGTGATAGGAAAATTCGGGTGCAAGGGCTATGACACATTTGGCCCATTTAAACTGGTTGGTGGAATTGCAAAAGGGCATCCAGATGAAGAAGATATAAAAAATGCAGTTGAGTTTGTAAAAGGATTATAAGTAAATAAACGAAAAAGAAAAACCGGTTTCATAGTATCGGTCGGCATGTTCCATCACAATCAGGGATTTCCCTTCACTAGAGTGGATGAGCTTAATTTTCTATAAGATAAAACAAGTTGAACTCTATCATTGCGTAATTATGAAAAAAGCAATATATTCATACCGTGAAGTCTGGAAAGTGTTGATTTTAAGCCATTTCTGGATATGTGGGGTGATTCAGAGATATGGTTTTGTGACGTTTTTAGGACAAACGCCAGAAAATATGGAGAGCTCCATGACGTTTTGAGTTGACTTTTTTCCGGTAATAGCATATGATAATAACAGCTAAGGAATGTGGTGAGATTCCAAGTGGCAAAGTGAAAGCCCCCAGAGTTGCAGCTCTGGGGGCTTTCTTGCTCGTTACGGTGAGTTATTCCGTTTAGGCTGTTGCTGCCTATCGTCTACCGTCCAGCCGTTTGCATATGTAGTAGCTAACTACGCCTGCTACAACGGAGACAAGGAATGAGGTGAGAATTTCTTCCATCGTGGCCACCTCCTTTCTGCTGGAGGTTCGACAGCTCTTTTAGTATAGCATAGGTTAGAACGATTTGAAATATAGAAAATTACCCGGTATTGTGGCTTTTTATTTTGACAATTTTTGTGACAAATAAAAGAAAACAGACGCAATCAGACGAAGAGTTGCCGTATACAAAAGCACTGGAAACCATTGAAAATAAAGGATTTTTTCTATAAGATAAAACAAGTTGAACTCTATCATTGCGTAATTATAAAAAAAAGGTTATAATAGTTTTATATAATTTAATCTGAATGAAACAATGGAGGTAACCATATGAATGGACGTATAGATTCCGGATTGGGTCAGATCGTAATTGATACAGATGTCATTGCGACTTATGCCGGCAGTGTGGCGGTAGAGTGTTTTGGTATCATCGGAATGGCAGCTATCAGTATGAAGGATGGCCTGGTCAAGCTTTTGCGTATTGACAGCCTGAAACATGGTATCAGTGTTAAGATCACGGATGATAATAAGATCCGGCTGAATTTTCATGTCATCGTAGCATATGGCGTGAATATCAGTACTATTGCGGACAATCTTGTCAACAATGTAAAATATAAAGTCGAAGCCTTTACAGGAATGGAGATTGAAAAGATCAACATTATGGTTGAGGGCGTGCGTGCAATAGATTAGTTTTAGAGGAGGAACTTGTGGTGAATAACAAAACCATAGATGCTAAAATACTTTCCAGAATGTTTCTGTCCGGAGCAAAGAATCTGGAAGCGAAGAAAGAGTGGATCAATGAACTGAATGTGTTTCCTGTACCTGATGGAGATACGGGAACCAATATGACGCTTACCATCATGTCTGCTGCTTCTGAAGTAGGTGCTCTTACAGATCCGGATATGGAATCCCTGGCAAAGGCAATTTCTTCCGGTTCCCTCCGTGGAGCCAGAGGTAATTCCGGTGTTATCCTGTCACAGCTTCTGCGTGGATTTACCAGAGGTGTGCGTAAACTTACAGATCTGGATGCACCTGCCATTGCCGCAGCTATGGAGCGAGGCGTTGAAACTGCATACAAGGCAGTTATGAAACCAAAAGAGGGAACCATTCTTACTGTAGCCAGAGCTGCAGCAGACAGAGCAGCAGAGCTTGCTGATGCTGCAGAAGATCTGGATGCTTTTTTCGACGGGATCTTTCAGCATGCAGAGGAAACTCTTGCCAGAACACCGGAGATGCTTCCGGTTCTGAAAGAAGCAGGTGTTGTGGATTCCGGCGGACAGGGACTTCTGGAGGTCTTCCGTGGAGCCATTGACGGATACCATGGGAAAGAGGTGGATTATTCCCAGTTCGAGGCATCTGCTGCTCCGAAGGTAACCAAGATTTCTCCGCAGGCTGAGGCAGACATTAAATTTGGATATTGTACAGAATTTATTATTCTTCTTGAGAAACCGCTTCCACAGGAAGAAATCAACCGCTTCCGTGAATTCCTGGATTCGATTGGAGATTCCATTGTGCTGGTAGCAGACGATGAAATTGTGAAAGTCCATGTACACACCAACCATCCGGGACAGGCATTCGAACGTGCACTCACATATGGACAGCTTTCCCGTATGAAAATTGACAATATGCGCGAGGAGCATCAGGAGAAACTGATCAAAGATGCAGAGAAACTTGCCAGAGAACAGGCTGAGAAGGAGAAAGAGCCACCGAAAGAGAATGGATTTATTTCTGTATCCGTAGGAGAGGGACTTTCCCAGATTTTCCGTGAACTTGGTGTGGATTATCTGATTGAAGGTGGTCAGACTATGAATCCAAGTACAGAAGATATGCTCAATGCCATCGAAAAAGTAAACGCAAAAACGATTTACATTTTCCCGAATAATAAAAATATCATTCTTGCAGCAAATCAGGCAAGAGATCTGACAGAAGACAAGGAAATTATTGTAGTTCCGACGAAGACGATTCCACAGGGAATTTCCGCAATAATCAGTTTTGTTCCTGAAAAGAATGGTGAGGAAAATCTTGCTTCTATGACAGAGGCAATTTCCAGAGTAAAAACCGGTCAAGTTACCTATGCTGTTCGTGATACCCGTATTGATGATAAAGAGATCCATGAGGGTGATATCATGGGAATCGGTGATGCAGGTATTCTTGCAGTAGGTAAGGAACGCCTTCAGGTAGCAGAAGATATGGTAGCGGAAATGATTGATGAGGAAGCAGAGATCATCAGTGTATACTATGGTGAGGATGTATCCGAAGAGGATGCAGAGGCACTTTCCGATGCGCTTGCGGAAAAATATCCAGAGTGTGAAGTTGAGTTGAATCAGGGTGGCCAGCCAATTTATTATTACCTGATTTCCGTAGAATAAAGAGTAGAAAAAATGAATGATAAAACACCTTTACGTGAATTAAAAGGCGTGGGTGATAAAACAGAGAAGCTTTTCCAGAAGATCGGAATTACGACAGTGGAGGAGCTTCTCCGTTATTATCCGCGAACTTACGATGTATATGAAGAGCCGGTTGAGATTGGGACGGCAGAGGAAGGAAAAACAGTTTCCATCCGTGCAACAATAACTGGCAGTCTCTATATTAATCAGGTACGTAATCTGCAGGTACTTTCTACAACCGTGGCTGACCAGAGCGGGCGTCTTCCAGTTGCCTGGTTTAATGCACCGTATTTGCGAGGAAGTCTGAAAAAAGGCAGTGTATTTATTTTACGCGGAAAGATTATCCGCAAAAAAGGTCGTCTGCAGATGGAACATCCGGAAATTTTCACCCCTGCAGCGTATGAAGAGATTGTTCACAGTATGCAACCGGTATATGCACTGACCAAAGGGCTTTCCAATAAGGCAATCACAAAGCTGGTTCATCAGGTTCTTGACACACGGTCTTTGAAAACCGAATATTTGCCAGAGGAGATCCGGGAACGTTATCAGCTGGCCGATGATAATTTTGCGGTACGTACCATACATTTTCCGAAAAATATGCAGGAACTGCTTACTGCAAGAAAAAGACTGGTGTTTGATGAGTTCCTTCTTTTTGTGCTGGCAGTGCAGCTTCTGAAAGAAAAAACAGAAGAGGCTCCGAATACTTTTCCCATGAAACCGGTATGGACGACAGAAGAAATCATAGAAAGTTTGCCCTATGAACTGACAAAGGCTCAGAAAAATGTATGGCATGAGATTGAAAGAGATTTGAGCGGCCATAAGCTGATGTCACGGCTTGTACAGGGAGATGTCGGAAGCGGAAAAACGGTGATTGCATTTCTTGCGATGATACTTTCGGCAGAGAATGGTTTTCAAAGTGCTTTGATGGTGCCTACGGAAGTACTTGCGAATCAGCATTATGAGGGATTTTTGAATCTGATGGAAGAACAGAAGATTACTTCCTGTCAACCGGTACTTCTGACCGGATCGACAACAGCGAAACAGAAACGAGAGATTTATCAGAAAATTGCAAACGGAGAAGTTAATATTATTATTGGAACCCATGCACTGATTCAGGAAAAAGTAGAATATAAGAATCTTGGTCTTGTGATTACAGATGAACAGCACAGATTTGGTGTTCGGCAGAGAGAGGCACTGACAACCAGGGGGAATCCTCCTCATGTTCTGGTTATGAGTGCGACACCAATTCCAAGAACGCTGGCAATTATTTTGTATGGAGATCTGGATATTTCCATTATCGATGAACTTCCCGCCAAACGTCTCCCGATCAAAAACTGTGTAGTAGGAACAGCCTATCGTCCGAAGGCGTATTCTTTCATAGAAAAACAAGTCCACGCAGGAAGGCAGGCCTATGTAATCTGCCCTATGGTTGAAGAAAGTGAAGGACTGGATGCGGAAAATGTAACGGATTATGCAAAAAAACTCCGAGAAGCATTGCCGGAAGATATCCGTATAGAAATTCTGCATGGAAAGATGAGACCAAAAGAAAAAAATAAGATTATGGAATCTTTTGCGTCAGGAGAAATTCAGGTCCTTGTATCCACAACCGTTGTAGAAGTCGGGGTCAATGTACCAAACGCGACGGTCATGATGGTGGAAAATGCAGAACGTTTCGGACTTGCTCAGCTTCATCAGCTTCGTGGACGCGTAGGACGTGGGGGACATCAGTCATACTGTATTTTTATTCAGGGAAACAATGAAGAAGATACTTCCAAACGACTGAAAATTCTGAATGAATCCAACGACGGATTTTTTATTGCCGGAGAAGATTTGAAACTGCGTGGCCCGGGAGATCTTTTTGGAATTCGTCAAAGCGGACTGATGGAATTTAAGATTGGTGATATCTACAATGATGCCGGTATATTAAAAGATGCAAGTGAAACAGCAGGAGAAATTCTGGCATTGGATTTCGATCTGTGTCTGCCGCAGCATGAACTTTTAAAAGCACGGTTACTTGATTATATGAGTGAAGATCTGGAAAATCTCGGTATCTGATCTTGCGTTAAGTCATGAAAAGTGATATCCTTAACTTCGAGAAAAGATTAACAAATCCCTTGTAAGGAGGCTATCAAATGGCTAGAACAAAGAAAGCTGCAACCAAGACAACTGTAAAAATGGCTTCAGTAAGTGAGACTCCTGCAAAATCTGTAGTAACTACGTCCGAAGAGAATGCCGTTAAGGCTGAAACACCGAAAACAGACGATGCAAAAGTTTCTGTAGAGACAAAAGCAGCTGAAAAACCAGTAGAAACAAAACCAGCAGAAACAAAAACTGTTGAAGAGAAGCCAGTTGCTGCCGAGGCGGAAGAACCGGCAAAGAAATCTGCTGCAAAGAAAACGGTAAGAAAAACAACAGCAGCAAAGAAAACCACAAAGACAGCTGCTAAAACAACAACAAGAAAAACAACTGCTAAAAAAACAGAGACAGTTACAGAAGTATATGTTCAGTACTGGGGGAAAGAGATACATACTTCCGAAGTTGCTGACCGGATCAAAAAGATCTGGACAGATGATATAGGCAAAAAAGCTTCTGATCTGAAAGATCTTAAGATTTATATCAAACCGGAAGATAATGGAGCTCATTATGTGATCAATGGAGATGTTACAGGGTTTATTGGTCTCTAATCAGAATTGACAATTTAATGATCTGTTTGAACAAACATATACATTTTATGAGTATATCGGATAGCCTGCTATAGTGAACAACTATAGCAGGCTATTTCTTTTACATATTTGACGAACTGGAAAAGCCATGATACGATAGTTACATCAATAAGCATAGTAAACATATATGAAAAGAGGGTATAAAGATGAAGCAAATATTATGTTTTGGAGATTCCAATACCTGGGGATATGATGGCGAAAGCAGAAAAAGACTTCCATGGGGTGTGCGCTGGACCAGTCTTCTTCAGGAAAAACTGAATCAGGAAGAATACAGGATTATTGAAGAAGGACTTTGCGGAAGGACAACAGTTTTTGAAGATCCTCTCCGCGATGGAAGAAAAGGTACGGCACTTCTACCCACATTGCTGGAAACATATGCCCAGGTAGATGTAATCACTCTGATGTTGGGAACCAATGACTGCAAAACGGTATTTGGCGCATCGGCAGACGTGATCGGAAAGGGAATCAGCCGTCTTCTGGATCAGATTCAGGAATATGCACCAAAAGCTAAAGTTCTTCTGATATCACCGATTTATCTTGGGAAAAAAGTGTGGCAGGAGGGATATGACCAGGAGTTTTCCAGAGAATCAGTAGCTGTTTCCAGAAACCTCCAGCCTGTTTATGAAAAAATAGCCAGGGATCGGCAAATTGAATTTCTTCCGGCTGCCGATCATGTCCAGTGCTGTGAGGCAGATCAGGAACATCTTAATGCGGAAGGACATAAAAAATTTGCAGAGGTAGTGTACAGGAAATTACAGAAACTGCTGTAGAAAACTAAATATACTGTCTCCTTGTGTCGATGTGAATAATATGATACTATTAAAAAGTATTAAATTGAAGGAGAACAGGTATATGAAGAAAACTTTATTTACATATATTACAGCTTTTTTATGTTCTGTTATAGGTGGAAGCTTTTTGTTAACTGCTGCTTACGCGTTGCCGCAAAGCCCCATAGACAGACATGTGGAAGAATCTGTGGCCGTTTTGACAGAAGAAGGAAATTATCCGGTGGAGACTCCTGGAATTTTGGGAACAATGAGGGATAATTATACCGATGCAATAATGTTGAATATGGCATCCTATGACAGTGAGTATCCGCTGCTTCAGAAAGCCTTCGGAAATTATAAAAAAAGAAATTCTGATAAATATGCTGTAACCTGGCTGGAACACAGGAACGATAAAGATACTAAATCTGTATCTTATGCAAGGTACTGGCATGGATATCTTGTTCCACTTAAACTTCTTCTGGAAGTTTTTAATTATCAGCAGATAAGGAGTCTGATTATTTTTACGGATCTTTTGCTGATTGTCTGGATTTGCCTTCTTATGCAGAAAAAAGGCAAGAACAGATATATCCTTCCATTTCTGATCACGCTGATGTTTTTTCCTCTAAATATAGTGGGAAAATCGCTCCAGTTTTCCACGGTTTTTATTCCGGTACTGCTGGAAATTCTGATCATGCTGAAATGTGAAAAAATTTTTCATGATCAATATGAACTGCTGTTTTTGATTTCAGGGATTGTAACTGCATATCTGGATCTTTTAACATATCCTTTGGTAAGCGTGGGATTTTTGCTGTGTTTTGCGATCATATCAGACGAAAATTCCAGATGCTTGGGGAAATGGAAGAATATGGTGGGCTATACGTTATCATGGGGAATTGGTTATGGAGGAATGTGGGCCTCGAAGTGGCTGATTTCAAGCCTTATCCTTCGTGAAAATGTACTTAAAAATGCAGTAGATACCGCTGCTTTTCGTGTATCTACCAGTAACGGGAATAATACATGGACACATATGGATGTCTGGAAAGTAAATATTTCCAATTCTCCAAAAATAATACTGGTTTCGGTATTGATCTTTGTAGTTTATCTGTTGATCCGGTGTGTTCAGAAAAAAACAGATAAAATAAATTTTATCAGTAACAGTGTTTTTATAATTATAGCATGTATGCCATTTGTATGGTATTTTATAATGAGTAACCATTCATATATTCATTCCTTTTTTACACATCGGGAGCTGGCTGTCAGTTGTCTGGCGATTTTGTTTTATTTTACATCCTTTTGTGGAAAAAGAGATCTTGAATAAGAAAAAAGATGCTGTCTGGCAAGAATATCTCTGTCATACAGCATCTTTTTCTGCATAAGTGTTTAGTTCTGCATGGAAACAGATCTGCTTAAAATATCCGGGACGATTAATACTGCTGGCCGCCCTGGGAACCGCTGGACATCTGACGTTCCTGCGCTTCAATCATTTTCTTGACCATATATCCACCAACAGATCCATTCTGCTTGGAGGTCAGGTTTCCGTTGTATCCATCTGTAAGCGGAACGCCCAGCTCGTTTGCTACCTCGTATTTAAAACGGTCAAGTGCGCCCTTTGCTTCCGGTACAACTGCTTTGTTAGAAGAAGTATTACTTGGCATAATTCATTTCCTCCTTGGTTGTGTTTGGTTTGATGTTACAGTGCTAGTATATGAAATAACAAAAATAATACACTGGCAGTTAAAGGAAAAATAAAAATCGAATGTATGGTTGTTTTTGCTGAAACGGAAGGTTATAATACTTTTTACAGTGCATATAATATCTGTCAGAGGAAATAAAGGGGGACACATTGAAAAAGAAACGATATCCCACATACAGGAGAAAGAAAAAAAGAAAAAGACAACCTGTAAAAAATATGATAACCGCAATTGTACTTTGTCTTACAATTGCTCTGTGTAATGGATGGGTTCCTCCACACACTCTGGAAGATGTAAAAAAGCAGGGTGAACTGTTTGGCACTGTTTTTCTTACATATATAGAAAAAAATGCAAAAAATTTCTCGGAAAAAATATCCGAAACGATTTCTGATGCAGTCCGTGAAACACTGAACCAGAAAGGAAAACAGACAGAAGAACAGGAGAAGGGAATTTCTCCTGGAAATATTCCGGAATACAGCGGCAGTCCTTGTATAGAAGTTAATGGAAATATTCCGGATTTTTCTACCGAAAAAAAGAACGGACCGGCTTATGAATTTTACAGTAAGCTGGATTCCCTTGGTCGATGTGGATATGCGGAGTCCAAAATCACTCCGGAACTGATGCCGACAGAAGAACGTGGGGTGATCGGAATGATTAAACCGACTGGATGGCATACCGTAAAATATGACAATATAGATGGAAAATATCTTTATAATCGCTGCCATCTTCTGGGGTATCAGCTCACCGGTGAAAATGCAAACAGAAAAAATCTGATTACCGGAACCCGATATCTCAATGTAACCGGAATGCTTCCTTTTGAAAATGAAGTGGCGGATTATGTACACAGTACTGGCAATCCATGTATGTACCGGGTTACTCCGGTTTTTAAAGGAGAAGAACTAGTTGCAAAAGGAGTGGAGATGGAAGCGGAATCTGTGAATGATTCAGAAGTAAAATTTCATGTTTTTGTATACAACGTACAGTCGGGAATTGAGATTGATTATCTCACTGGAAACAGTTGGTTGCAGTCCTGAATTTACAGAATCCTGTGGCTGGAAATAGAAAATATTAATTTTTCATGAATTTACATGAATTAAATTGCACTTTTTTGGGCGTTATGCTAGAATCAGTTACAGAGTTATATGATTTTACCTATATAAAGGGGAGAAAAGGAATGTAACCCAAGGGCAGAATGGAGAGGTGAATTATGAATTTAGGAATTATTGCGCATAACAGTAAGAAAGTTCTGATTGAAGACTTCTGTATTGCATACAAGAATATCCTTGCCAAACATGAAGTATATGCAACCGGAACAACAGGAAGAAGAATCGAGGAAGCAACCAGTCTTCACGTTCACAAGTTTCTTGCCGGAAGTATAGGCGGAGACAAGCAGTTTATGGAGATGGTAGAGCGTCAGGATCTGGATATGGTGATCCTGTTTTATAACCCTGTCATGATGGACCCGGTAGAGCCGGATATCATGAGCATTGTCAAACGCTGCGACCAGTACAACATTCCGGTTGCTACAAATATTGCCACTGCGGAACTTCTGATCCTTGGACTGGCCCGCGGTGATCTGGATTGGAGATTAAATCTGAAATGAGAGTCATAGCAGGAAAAGCACGTAGATTAAACTTAAAAACCATTCCCGGAAATGAGACACGACCAACAACAGACCGTATTAAGGAAACTCTTTTTAACATTCTCCAGCCTGAAATACCGGGTTGTCGGTTTCTGGATCTGTTTTCCGGAAGCGGAGCGATCGGTATTGAAGCTCTGAGCCGTGGAGCCGAGTATGCCGTATTTGTGGAAAAAAATCCCAAAGCATGCACTTGTATCCGCGAAAATCTTTCATTTACAAAACTCACGGATGGTGGTAAACTGCTGAACATGGATGTGCTTCAGGCACTGCGTTCACTGGAAGGCGGAGAACCATTTGACTGTATTTTTATGGATGCACCATACGAACAGCATCTGGAACAACCAGTCCTTGAGTATCTGGCTGACAGCACTCTTGCAGATGAAAACACGCTGATCGTTGTGGAGGAAGATCTACATACGGATTTTTCTTATGTAGAGGACCTTGGATATCATCTGGTACGTTCCAAGGAATATAAAACCAACAAGCATGTTTTCCTAAAAAAATGAAAGAGAGACAGACATATGATAACAGCAGTATACCCGGGAAGCTTTGACCCGGCAACCTATGGCCATCTTGACATCATTAAGCGGGCAAGCATTTCATTTGACCGGGTTATAGTGGGAGTTTTGCATAATTCTGCAAAAAGTCCGTTGTTTTCTGTAGAAGAACGTGTTAAGATACTAACAAAGGCGACAAAAGATATCCCGAATGTGGAGGTGAAAGCATTCGAGGGCCTGTCAGTGAACTTTGCCAGGGAAAACCATGCCCAGGTGATCGTTCGAGGGCTTCGTGCTGTCACGGATTTTGAATATGAACTGCAGATGGCCCAGACTAATCGTGTTCTGGCACCGGATGTGGACACCGTTTTTCTTACAACCAGTCTGGAATATGCATACTTAAGCTCCACGATCATGAAAGAAGTTGCTAATTTCGGAGGAGATCTGAGCAAATTCGCTCCACGTGAGATTACGGATGCAGTCGAAGAGAAATTGAAAAAAAGAGAAACAGAGAAATAAGGAGAGTGTATTATGAGCAGCAGAATTGAACAGATTATTCAGGAGATTGAAGAGTATGTGGACAGCTGTAAATTCCAGCCTCTTTCCACTACCAAGATCGTAGTGAACAAAGAAGAGATTGAGGAGTATTTACGTGAACTTCGTCTGAAAACTCCGGATGAGATCAAACGTTATCAGAAGATCATCAGCAATAAGGATGCGATCCTTGAGGATGCTCAGGCTAAAGCTGACAGTCTGATCGCAGATGCTCAGGCCAAAGCTCAGGAACTTGTTACACAGCATGAGATCATGCAGAAAGCATATGCACAGGCAAATGAGACCATAAATGCTGCAAACAAGCAGGCTCAGGAGATTCTTGATTCTGCAACACAGGATGCAAACAGCATTCGTCTCAGTGCGATCACATACACAGATGATATGATGGCGAATATCGGTTCTGTCCTGAATCAGACACTTGAAGATGCCGGTGGTAAATACAAAGCATTTATTGATGCTCTGCAGAGCTGCCTTGAGGTTGTTAATCATAATCGTCAGGAGCTTGCACCACAGACTGCTCAGGCAGCGGCAATCTCCAATACCTTCCAGGATGATGACAGTTCTTCTATAACAAAAGAAGACGAAGATCTGTTAGACGATATCGGAGAAAACTAGGATCAGGAATATCGCACTGGCGTTCAGACATTTTGAAATAGCGTAGGGGATCAGTGACAAACTGTTTTCCAATACGCTTTTTGTCTGAGCCATGACGCAAAAGCCACCAAAAGAAGTCAGGAGCATAGAAGCAAGGTATCTGCTTTTCCATGGCAGTGGTGCGCCGGCAATCTGTTTCAGCCCGGTAGTTAGTTCCAGTGGTGCTGTGAACAGCATACAGCTTTGTGCATGAAATGGCCAGTAAAAGCTGATACTGGCGAGTATCAGTGAGAAGAGGAGAATATAGCCCCCGAGACGTGTGATAGTTTCAAATCCGTCCATGATCGAGACATCCAGGATGACTCCTATGGAGTCCTGTTGGTATGTCTCTTTTTTTATCTTGTTTACGCAGACAGAGTCCACGGTATGCCCGCGATATACAACGAAACGAAAAAACAGCATACAAAAGAGATCTGCCGCCAGAAAAGTGAGGATCATCTGTACTGCTGATATCTTATTTTTCAAGAGTATCCCGGAAAGATAGGAAATGATAAATGCGGGACTTGCATTGCAGCTAAACGTAAGAAGATATTCCCCTTCTCTGCGGGAAATCTGCTGATCTATGTACAGATCATGTGCCAGTTTGGCTCCCATAGGATATCCGCATAACAGACCCAGGATCAGAACATAGGCTCCAGCAGGTGAAAGCCCGAAAAACGTTTTCCAGAAGAAAGCAGATGGTTTCAGAAGCTTCCGGATATTTCCAGTTTTTAATAATGCTCCTGTCAGAATCAGAAATGGCAGCAGAGTGGGAATCATGATATTCAACCACAATCCAAGTCCATTTTTTACTCCGGTAAGAGCTTCTTTTGGGTGAAAAAGCAGAAAAAACAACAGGCAGATATAGAAAAATATAATTATTTTTCGTTTCATAAAAACAGGTCCTTGCTTTTTTTACAGTATATGATTATTATAAAAGACAAATGAATTTATGAAGCAGAAGGAGGCAGAATTTATGCCAGTATTAGAAAATTGTGAACCAAAGAGAGTTTTTCATTATTTTGAAGAAATCTGCAAGATTCCTCATGGTTCCAGAAATACAAAACAGATCAGTGATTTCCTTGTGGAATTCGCGAAGGATCATGGATTCAGATATGTACAGGATGAGCTGAATAATGTAGTGATCTACAAGCCAGGCACATCAGGATATGAGAATTCTCCCACAGTGATCATCCAGGGCCATATGGACATGGTATGTGAGAAACGACCGGATGTAGATCATGATTTTACAAAGGATGGTTTGAACATCTCTGTAAAAGATGGTTATATCACAGCCAACGGAACAACTCTTGGCGGTGATGATGGTATTGCAGTTGCTTATGGCCTTGCCCTTCTTGACAGTACAGATATTCCACACCCTCCTCTTGAAGTACTGCTCACGGTTGATGAGGAGATCGGTCTTCTTGGTGCAGTCGGTCTGGACTGCAGCGTGCTGAAGGGAAGAAGATTTATTAATCTGGATTCTGAAGCGGAGGGAAGTCTCTGGATCAGCTGTGCCGGCGGTCTTTCCGGTATCAGCCATATCCCTGTCCAGCGTGTAGAAGGAGAAGGAGAAAAGGTACAGATCAAAGTCTGTGGACTTATGGGCGGACATTCCGGTGCCGAGATTGACAAGAACAGAGCGAATGCCAATAAACTTATGGGACGGTTTCTTTACGGACTTAAGAAAAAAGCGGAATACGCCATTATTTCTCTTACAGGCGGACAGAAAGACAATGCCATTACAAGAGAGTGCACCGCAGAATTTCTTACGGATTCCGTTGCTGAGGTAAAAGCTTACGCAAAAGAGCTCCAGGAGCAGCTCCGTGAAGAATATACTGGTTCTGACGAAAACATTACTTTTGAAATAACAGAAAAGGGTACTGCAACAGCAGAGGTTCTTCATCCTACAAGTCAGGAAAAGATCGTATTTTATCTGCAGAATGTACCATTCGGAATCCAGAAAATGAGCGGAACCATCAAAGGCCTGGTGGAAACCTCCAGCAATATCGGTATCCTCCGTCTGGATAGGGACGAGCTTTTTGCAAGTTCCAGTGTAAGAAGCTCTGTAGACGCTGCATGCAGTGCATTATCTGATAAGATTGAATATCTCACAGAATTTCTTGGTGGTGACTATGAAGTACAGGGTGCATACCCGGCATGGGAGTACAGAAAGGAATCTCCATTACGAGATAAAATGGTTGCAGTTTTTGAGGAAATGTACGGACATAAGCCTGAAGTCGTAGCGATCCACGCAGGCCTTGAATGCGGGCTTTTCTATAAAAAAATGGAAGGACTGGACTGTGTATCCCTTGGACCGGATATGAAGGATATCCATACATCCGAGGAGGTTCTCAGCATTGCTTCCACAGAAAGAGTATGGAACTATCTTGTACAGGTTCTCAAAAATCTGAAAGACTGATCCCGTTCGGAGTATGTTCGAACTTTTACCCTGGAGAGACGTAAGGTTTCTCCAGGGTATTTTTATGCCCTGATAAAAAATATTCATAAAATACAGAATTATACATATATATAGATTTGTGGATGCATCACACAAAAAGGAAAATAATTCTATATTTTTTTAATAAAAAATTGATAAACAATCCCTTTTTTTTCAAAACATATGTTATAATAAAAAATGTATGCCGCTGTCACCAAAACCAAAAAGAGACTGACGGCAGATGATAAGGAGCGAGCAACATGGAAATACAGTTATGGCGAAGTATTTTGTGCCCTTACGAGCTGGCTGTCAAAGAACTGACAGTCAAGTTTAAACATATGATAGAAGAGTATCACGAAAATGATCGTTATTCTCCCATTGAACAAGTCAGTGGAAGAGTAAAAAGTGTTTCCAGTATCCTGGAGAAAATGCAGCGTAAAGATATCCCGATCGAACAGCTGGAAACAGAAATGGAAGATCTGGCAGGAGTACGAATCATTTGTCAGTTTGAAGAAGATATCGATACCGTTGCTGCGATCATCCGAAAAAGAACAGATATGGAAGTCAAAAGTGAAAAGAACTATCTGACGCATATCAAGCAGAGCGGTTACCGGAGTTATCACATGATCCTTTATTATACAGTGGAGACTATTCATGGGCCGAAACGGCTTCAGGTAGAAATACAGATCCGTACCATGGCAATGAATTTCTGGGCAACGATCGAACATTCCCTTCAGTATAAATACAAAGGTGATATGCCTCCTCATGTAGCAGAACGTCTTAGTAAAGCATCCGATGCGATCATTTCGCTGGATCATGAAATGTCTTCTGTGCGCAATGAGATCATGGATGCCCAGAATTCATCTCAGATGCAGTCCAATCTTGTAAAGGATATTTTGAATAATATTGAAAATCTCTACCGTGTTTCCAGTGAACGGGAAGTCAGCAAAATACAGGATGAGTTCCTGCGGGTATTCAAAACCAAGGATCTGCGTCAGCTGGAACGCTTCCACAGGCAGCTGGATATCATTGCAGAGGGTTATCGTGCCCAGGCAGTCCATCACAGCATATGAACATAGGGCAGACAGTACTAATACACATACATACGAGGAATTATAAATGCAGGATTTTTTACCAGTTACAAGAGAAGATATGAAGTCAAGAGGCTGGGATGAGTTGGATTTTGTCTACGTGACAGGAGATGCCTATGTGGATCATCCGTCTTTTGGATCTGCGATCATTGGACGTCTTCTGGAAAGCAGAGGATATCGTGTAGGCATGATCCCTCAGCCTGACTGGCGAAAGAAGGAGAGCATCCAGGTGTTCGGGGAACCGCGCCTGGGTTTTCTCGTTACAGCAGGAAACATGGATTCCATGGTGAATCATTATACGGTTTCCAAAAAGCACCGAAGCACAGATGCCTATTCTCCGGGAGGAAAAATGGGATTAAGACCGGACAGGGCTTCTGTTGTATACAGCAATCTGATCCGGCAGACCTATAAACATACGCCTATCATTCTTGGCGGGATCGAAGCCAGCCTTCGAAGAATGGCACATTACGATTATTGGGAAAATAAGGTCAAGCACAGTATTCTGATCGATTCCGGTGCGGATCTGATCTCTTATGGAATGGGGGAACATTCCATCCTGGAGATCGCAGAAGCCCTGCAAAGCGGGATTCCGGTCCATGAGATCACATATGTGGCAGGGACGGTTTTTAAAAGCCACGATATCAGCAGGGTTTACGATCCGGTGGTCCTTCCGTCATTTGAACAGGTACAGACCGATAAAAAAGCTTACGCGGACAGCTTTGCCATTCAGTACCGAAACACGGATCCATTTACAGCAAAGCCTCTGGCAGAATCTTATGGGAACCGTGGATATGTGATACAGAATCCACCATCTCAGCCTCTGACGCAAATGGAAATGGACGATGTTTACGATCTGCCTTATACAGGACGATATCATCCCATGTACCAGAAAGAAGGCGGGATTCCGGCACTGAAAGAGATCAAATTCAGTCTGACCAGCAACAGAGGATGCTTTGGAAGCTGTAATTTCTGTGCGCTGACCTTTCATCAGGGCCGTATCCTTCAGACAAGAAGTCACGATTCCATTCTGAAAGAAGCTGAAAAGATGACGGAGGATCCGGATTTTAAAGGCTATATCCATGATGTAGGAGGCCCTACGGCTGATTTTCGTTATCCTTCCTGCAAAAAGCAGCTGACAAAAGGAGTCTGCAAGGAGCGGCAGTGCCTGTTTCCTTCTCCGTGTAAGAATTTGACGGTAGACCACAAGGATTATCTTCAGCTTCTCAGAAAGGTCAGGAATATCCCCAAAGTTAAAAAAGTTTTTGTCCGTTCCGGCATTCGGTTTGATTATCTGATGGCAGACCCGGATAAAACTTTTCTTAATGAGCTTGTGAAATATCACATCAGCGGTCAGCTGCGAGTAGCACCGGAGCATGTTTCTGATGAAGTCCTGAAGTTTATGGGCAAACCCAGGCACGAGGTTTATGAGGGCTTTCTGAAGGAATATGAAAAAGCAAATGCGCGGACTGGTAAGCAGCAATATGCCGTTCCGTATTTCATGTCGTCCCATCCCGGGTGTACAATGAAGGAAGCCGTGAAACTTGCGGAATACGTCCGTGATCTTGGATTTACGCCGGAGCAGGTTCAGGATTTTTATCCAACGCCATCAACACTTTCTACCTGCATGTATTACACAGGAATCCATCCGCTGACAGGCGAAAAGGTATATGTGCCGAAAAATCCACACGAAAAAGCAATACAGCGAGCACTGATGCAGTATAAAAATCCGGAAAATCGCGAACTGGTCCTGGAAGGACTTAAGATGACCGGACGTATGGATCTGGTCGGCTTTGGACCGAAATGTCTGATCCGTCCCAGAGAGCTTCATAAAAAAGCCAAAAAAACACAGACAAGGAGTTCGGCACATGAAAGATACCAGAAAAAGAAAAACAAAAAAAGGTGATTTCGGTTATTTTAACAGCGAAAAAAAACGAAGACTCCTGATCACCGCAGGATTATTTTCGCTTCCACTGCTCATTTTCTTTGTGGCGTGGGCCGTCAACGGAACAAGAATGACAGTCTGGACGGTTCTGACCGTAGTAGGCTGTCTGCCAGGATGTAAATCCATGGTAAGCCTGATCATGATCCTGTTACGTCATCCTATGGATGAAAAGCTCTATAAAGAGATCCGCAAGCATGCCGGTGACCTGGTCATGTCCTATGAAATGTACATGACTTTTTATGAGAAAAGCGGTTATCTGGATGCTGTTGCCGTGTGCGGAAATACAGTAGTGGGTTATACCAGTGATCCAAAAGCAGATATCGCCTACCTTGCAGAGCAGTCACAGAAAATCATCCGTAAAAACGGATATAAAGTAGATGTAAAGATCCTGAGGGACCTGAAACCCTATCTGGAACGTCTGGATTCCATGAATGAGCACAAAGAATCTTTAAGAAACGGGATTAAATTCACGCCGGATGAGCGATACCCGGATCTTTCCAGGGAAGAACTGATCAAACATACGATCCTGGCAATCTGTCTGTAGGAGCATTATATAATGAAAGAATTTATCATTAACGAAAACGAGGCCGGACAGCGTTTTGACAAATATCTGGCCAAGCTTCTCCGTGAAGCTCCAAAGAGCTTTTTCTACAAAATGATGAGGAAAAAAAATATCACGCTCAATGGAAAAAAAGCCACCGGGAATGAAAAGCTGTTTTCAGGAGATCATGTAAAACTGTTTTTAAGTGATGAAACATTTGAAAAATTCAGCGGAAATGCTTCTGCTCCACGGGCACATTATGCTCTGGATATCATTTACGAGGATGAAAATATCCTGTTGATCAACAAACCGGCAGGAATGCTTTCTCAGCCTGCTGATGACGGAACCCCTTCACTGGTAGAATATCTGACCGGCTATCTTCTGAAAAATGGCTCTCTTACAGAGAATGATCTGAGAACCTTTCGTCCTTCCGTATGCAACCGCCTTGACCGCAATACCAGCGGGCTGATAGCGGCAGGCAAAAGCCTTTCCGGTCTGCAGGAACTTTCAGGGATGTTCAAGTCCAGGGAACTTCATAAATATTATCTCTGTCTTGTGGAGGGAGTTTTAAAAGAAGAAAGATATATCAAAGGTTATCTGGCAAAAGATAAAAAAAGCAATAAAGTAACCATCTATAAACAAGAGAAAGAACATGCCCTTCCAGTGGAAACAAAGTATTATCCGTTGGATACCAATGGAACCCGTACCCTTCTTAAGGTTGAACTGATCACAGGACGTGCACATCAGATCCGAGCTCACCTTGCTTCGGAGGGACATTCGATTGTTGGTGATCCCAAATATGGAAAAGCCGATAAAAAACTGAAAGGACAGCTGCTTCATTCTTTTCGAATGGAGTTTCCATCTATGAAAGGAAGCCTGTCATATTTATCCGGGAAGGTCTTTACGGCACCGCTTCCGGAAATCTTTCTCAGAACACTAAAAGAGGAAAAGTTGGAGGAGAGTTATTATGAAAATCTGGAATGAAATATGGGATTACGTCAAGATGATCATCATCGTGGTAGTTGTAGTCCTGGTTATCAACAATGTAGTACTGATCAATGCAAAGATCCCGTCAGAATCTATGGAAAATACCATTATGACCGGAGATCGTATCTTTGGCTATCGTCTGGCCTATGGTCTGAATATGGACGTATTTGGTCATGAGATCTCAAAAAAATGGAAAGATCCGGAACGCTTTGACATTGTGATCTTCAAATATCCGGATGATGAGTCCCAGCTGTTCATCAAACGTATCATCGGTCTTCCCGGAGATAAAGTAGAGATCAAAGATGGTAAAGTTTATATCAATGATTCAGAGACACCTCTGGATGATTCCTTTGTGTCGGAAACTCCTCTTGGAAGCTTCGGACCATACGAAGTACCGGAAAACTGTTACTTTATGATGGGAGACAACCGTAACAATTCCAAGGATTCCCGATACTGGCAGAATACATATGTACAGTTTGATCAGATCGTCGGAAAGGCGGAGATCCGTTATTTCCCATCCATCAAACTTCTAAATTAAAGGGCAGACTTTATGGCAACATGGAACAGCAGAGGACTTCGTGGTTCTACTCTGGAGGAACTTATCAATCGTACCAATGAGCAGTACAGGGAAAAGGGACTGGCCCTCATCCAGAAAATCCCGACGCCGATCACTCCGGTTAAAATGGATAAAACCTCCCGGCATATCACGCTGGCATATTTTGAACAGAAAAGTACCGTAGATTATATCGGAGCAGTACAGGGAATCCCTGTCTGCTTCGATGCAAAAGAATGCTGTGTAAAAACTTTTCCCCTTGCGAACATTCATCCTCATCAGGTAGCATTTATGGATGAGTTTGAAAAGCAGAAGGGGATTGCTTTTTTTCTGATCTATTTCAGCGCAGATAATGTTTTTTATTATCTTACCCTTCGTAAGCTGAAGGAATTCTGGAAAAGGATGGAAGACGGCGGACGAAAAAGTTTTCGTCGGGAAGAGCTGGACGAGGAATTTTATCTTTCCGGAAAAAATGGATTTCTGGTTCCTTATCTGGAAGGGATCCAGAAAGATCTGCAATTACGGGATTGACTTTTGGAAAGGTTTCCTATATAATCAAATTTAAGTTTTTCTGTGGTAGCATGGTAGCGAATTAAAGTGGAACGCAGAAAATCTCAAAACGTGTTACGGAGGAAATGAACATGCAGCGTATTTTTCATACACCTGAAGGTGTGCGGGACATTTATGGAGAGGAATGCAGCCGCAAAAAACGGCTCCAGAGGGAGCTCCACCAGGTGTTTTCAAGATATGGATATGAAGATATAGAAACACCGGGATTTGAGTATTTTGAAGTGTTCAGCAATGAAGTAGGAACGATCCCATCCAAGGATTTATATAAATTTTTTGACAGAGAGGGAAACACACTTGTCCTCAGACCTGACTTTACACCGTCTGTTTCCAGAGCATGTGCAACTTATTTTGATCCGGAAAAAGGACCTGTAAGACTTTGTTATACCGGAAATACATTTATCAACAATTCCAGTTACAGAGGTCAGATGAAGGAAAATACTCAGATGGGTGTTGAGCATATGGGAGATGATTCTGCAGCAGCAGATGCTGAGATCCTTGCTATGACCGTGGAGTGTCTGAAGGCAGCAGGACTTACCGAATTCCAGGTTAGCGTAGGCCAGGTAGATTATTATAAATCCCTGCTTGCAGAGGCAGATCTGGAGCCGGAGATAGAAGAGCATCTTCGTGAGCTGATCTCTCAGAAGAATTATTTTGGTGTGGAAGAGCTTCTTAAGGGACAGAATTTAGGCGATAACCTTTCCAAGGCTTTTGCTGAACTGCCTCAGATGTTCGGTTCAGCAGAAGTGCTGGAAAAAGCAAAAAAGCTCACCTCCAATCCGGAAGCACTTTCTGCAGTAAAACGACTGGAAGAAATTTATGAGATCCTGAAAGTATACGGCTGTGAGAAATACATTGCTTTTGATTTTGGAATGCTCAGTAAGTTCCGTTATTATACAGGGATCATTTTCCAGGCTTATACATATGGAACCGGTGAACCCCTGATCAAGGGCGGACGCTACAACGAATTGATGAAGCATTTCGGAAAACCGGCTTCTTCCATTGGATTTGCCATTGTGGTTGATAACCTGATGCTCGCGCTTTCCAGACAGAAGCTGACCGTTCCGGCTGGCGATAAGACCATTGTGATCACCTATGATCCGGGAAATCTGAAAAAAGCGATCCAGGAAGCAATGGAGCTTCGAAATAAAGGTAAAAAAGTGGCATTGTGCCCGGCAAAGGAGGAGCAGGACTGATGAGATATCTTACATTTGCCCTCACAAAAGGGCGTCTGGCCAGCAAAACACTGGATATGTTTGAGAAGATCGGTATTACATGTGAGGAGATGCGTGACAAAGATTCCCGAAAGCTGATCTTTACCAATGAGGAACTGAAGCTGAAGTTTTTCCTTGCAAAAGGTCCGGATGTGCCGACTTATGTAGAGTATGGTGCAGCAGATATTGGTATCGTAGGTAAGGATACCATTCTGGAAGAAGGAAGAAAGCTATATGAGGTTATGGATCTTGGATTTGGAGCATGCCGCATGTGCGTATGCGGCCCTGAAAGCGCCAGAGAAGTCCTGAATAACAATCAGCTGATCCGTGTAGCTACAAAATATCCAAATATTGCAAAGGATTACTTCTATAACAAAAAGCATCAGACTGTGGAGATCATTAAGCTGAACGGTTCCATCGAGCTTGCACCGATCGTAGGACTTTCCGAGGTTATCGTGGATATCGTGGAAACCGGAAGCACCCTTCGCGAGAATGGCCTGAAGGTGCTGGAAGAAGTCTGCCCGCTGTCTGCACGTATGGTAGTTAATCAGGTCAGCATGAAAATGGAAGATGAACGGATCCGCAAACTGATCACAGAACTTCGAGGTGTGATCAAATAAACTGAATAACAGATGAACCTCCAAAATACAGAAAGAAGGCAGAATTTATTATGCGTAAGGTAAAACTCACCAAAGAATCTACAAAAGATATTCTGGAAACTCTCTTAAAAAGAAGCCCTAATAATTATGGAAAATACGAGGATGCAGTAGCAAATATCCTTGCCAAAGTAAAAGCAGAGGGAGATACCGCGTTATTTGCATTTACCAGAGAATTTGATAAAGTCGAAGTGACAAAGGATACGATCCGTGTAACCCCTGAGGAGATCGAGGAAGCATACAAGCTGGTAGATCCTTCCCTGATCGATGTGATCAAAAAAGCATTGGTGAATATCCGTAGCTATCACGAAAAGCAGCTTCAGAACAGCTGGTTCACAAGCACAACAGACGGAACCATGCTTGGTCAGAAGGTAACCGCTCTGAACTGTGTAGGTGTTTACGTTCCCGGTGGAAAGGCTGTATATCCGTCTTCCGTGCTTATGAATATCGTTCCTGCAAAAGTTGCCGGTGTTGACCGTATTGTAATGACAACACCTCCTGGAAAAGACGGAAAAGTAAATCCAAGCACACTTGTTGCTGCCAACGAAGCCGGAGCAGATGAAATCTATAAAGTGGGTGGTGCACAGGCCATCGGAGCACTTGCATATGGAACCGAGAGTATTCCAAAGGTTGACAAGATCGTAGGACCCGGAAATATTTTTGTTGCGCTTGCAAAAAAGGCAGTTTATGGATACGTAAGCATTGATTCTATTGCCGGCCCAAGCGAGATCCTCGTTCTTGCAGATGAGACTGCAAATCCTCGTTATATTGCAGCAGATCTTCTTTCTCAGGCAGAACATGATGAGATGGCATCTGCGATCCTGATCACAACAAATGAGGAATTTGCAGATCAGGTAGATAAAGAAGTCAGAGGTTTTGTTGAGGTACTTTCCAGAAAAGCCATTATTGAGAAATCCCTGGAGAACTTTGGTTATATCCTGATCGCAGAAGATATGGACGAGGCCATTGAGGCTGCCAATGAAATTGCTTCTGAACATATGGAGATCGTCACAAAGCATCCTTTTGAAGATATGATGAAGGTACGAAATGCAGGTGCGATCTTTATCGGAGAGCACAGCTCTGAACCCCTTGGAGATTATTTTGCAGGACCAAACCATGTGCTTCCTACCAATGGAACTGCCAAATTTTTCTCCGCACTTTCTGTAGATGATTTTATCAAAAAATCCAGTATTGTATATTATTCCAGGGAAGCACTCCGAAAGATCCACAAGGACATCATCCAGTTTGCCACATCGGAACAGCTGACTGCACACGCAAATTCCATTGCAGTCCGTTTTGAGGAAGAGGACAAGGAGAACGAATAATGGCAAGAGAAGCACTGATCGAAAGAAACACAAAAGAAACGCAGATACGTCTGCAACTGAATATTGATGGAACAGGAAGTTCCGATATTGATACAGGTATTGGCTTTTTTGACCATATGCTGGACGGTTTTACGCGCCATGGACTGTATGATCTTACGCTGAGAGTCCACGGTGATCTGAATGTAGATGATCATCACACCATTGAAGATACAGGGATCGTCCTTGGAAACGCTATCCGTGAGGCAGTTGGCGACAAAAAAGGAATCAAACGTTACGGCAGCTGTATTCTTCCTATGGATGAAGTGCTTGTGCTCTGCGCAGTAGATCTTTCCGGAAGACCTTATCTTGGATGGGATGCAGCGTTTTCTACGGAAAAAATAGGAGATATGGCTACAGAGATGGTAAAGGAATTCTTTTATGCAGTATCCTATTCCGCAGCAATGAATCTTCACATCAAGGTTCTTTCCGGAGGAAACAGCCATCATGTGGCAGAGGCCATGTTTAAAAGCTTTGCGAAAGCCCTTGATGCAGCAACACAGTACGATTCCCGGATCACAGACGTGCTTTCTACCAAGGGAAGCCTCTGATACAGAAGGAGACCACTTATGAACAAACAGTTGATCCCATGCCTTTATCTTCATTCAGAAAAGGCGGTAACAGGATTTGGACAGAGAAATCTTTTCGGAGACGGAAATGTAGAAACACTTGCAAAATTTTACGGTGACAATGGGGCAGATGAGCTTCTGGTATTTGACTTTTCTTCCGCAGATGCAGAGCATGACCGTGCGATCGGAAAAATCCGTGATATCTGTCAGGTATCTGAGATCCCGGTGATCGCAGCGGGAAATATCAAACGTATGGAAGATGTAAAAAAGCTGATCTATGCGGGATGTGCCAAAGTTGTACTGAATTTTTCGAAAGAGAATAATATCAAGCTTCTGGAAGAAGTATCCCGGCGCTTTGGAAAAGAGCGTATGATGATCAGTATCTCTGATCTGAGAGAATTCACAGAAAATCAGGATCTGATCGAAACATATGCAGACACTGTTCTGGCTTTGGACACTGTCGAAAATGAAATTGCAGAGATTTCTCAGATTTCCATTGTTCTTCATACCGATGAAAACAGATCTGAGAACGTTCTGGAGCTTTTAGGAGAACCAGCTGTGTCCGGACTTTGCGGTGCTTATGTAAGCAGTCTTGAAAATGATCTGCATACATTTAAGGAGACCTGCGAAGAAGCTGGAATTCCGGTAAACACATATAAAAGTAATATTGCATGGTCGGACTTTAAATTAAACAGTGACGGAATGGTTCCGGTTATTGTCCAGGATTACCGGACGGATGAAGTACTGATGCTGGCCTATATGAATGAGCTTGCTTTTAACACAACATTGAAGCTTGGAAAAATGACATACTGGAGCCGCAGCCGGAATGAGCTCTGGACCAAAGGTCTGACATCCGGACACGTACAGTATGTAAAGTCTCTTACTATTGACTGTGATAATGATACGATCCTTGCCAAAGTGGAGCAGATTGGCGCAGCCTGCCATACAGGAAACCGTACCTGTTTCTTCAAACCGCTGCTGAAAAAAGAGTACGATGATACCAACCCACTTCACGTGTTCCAGAATGTGTATGATGTGATCACTGACCGAAAAGAACATCCAAAGGAAGGTTCCTATACCAATTATCTTTTTGATAAAGGAATCGACAAGATTTTGAAAAAAGTCGGTGAAGAATGCACAGAGATCGTCATTGCAGCCAAAAATCCGGATAAAGAAGAGATTAAATACGAAATTTCAGATTTTCTTTATCATATGATGGTACTCATGGTGGAAAAAGGAGTCAGCTGGGAAGAAATCACCAAAGAATTGGTAAAAAGATAAATTATATATCATTCAGGAAAAAAGCTTTTGTACGTCGGATCAGAATGAACGGTTACGAAAGCTTTTTTCTGTTTTCCCGGAATCTTAAAAGAATATGTACAATTTCGGTTAGGCATGATATACTTATCGTCAAAAGTGCGGAAATATAAAAAAGGAAAAGGGAAACAACCAATGATCAAAATTGATGACTGGGTGATTGAAAAAGGAGAGAAGGCACAGGGGAAAATTAAGATCACAGGATACGGCATAGCAATGCCGGCAACTGTGATATGCGGAGTGAAAGACGGACCGACGATACTGATCACAGCAGGAATACACAGCGCGGAGTATGTGGGGATCCAGGCGGCAATGGAACTTGCAAAAGAATTTCAACCGGAAGAACTGAAGGGAAATGTGATCATCGTTCCACTGGTCAATGTCAGCGGCTTTGAGCATCGCACCATGAGTCTGGTCTATGAGGATGGCAAGAACCTGAACCGCGTTTTCCCCGGAGATCCTGAGGGAACAGCTGCAGATCGTATTGCCTATGCTATAGTGACAAAGCTTTTTTCCATAGCAGATTATTATATCGACCTGCATAGCGGAGATGGGTTCGAACAGCTTCATCCCTATGTTTATTATGTAGGGGTTGTAGATGAAAAGACAGCAGAGAAATCATTACATATGGCACGGCATATCGGCGTAAAATATGTGGTCCGTTCCACAACCGCCACAGGTGGCGCCTACAATTATGCTTCTTCTCTTGGAATTCCAAGTATTCTCATCGAAAGAGGCGGACACAGCTACTGGACCTGGGAAGAAGTAGAACAGGATAAAAGAGACGTCCGTCACCTTGTTTTTCATCTCCAGGGAAAGAAATGTCATGGCCTGAAGCATTACCGTCAGATGCTTCTGGAAAATGTAGTCTATGAATATGCGCCGTATACCGGATGCTGGTATCCTTCCAAGAAGCCTGGAGAATACTTTTTTAAGGGGGAAGAACTGGGTGAACTGAGAGATTACTATGGGAATTTACTTTACACATCTATTGCAACTGAAAACGGAGTCGTACTTTATCAAACAGCCAGTCTGAACATTATTGAAGACGGACCAATGATCGCATATGCAGCGATCACGGAGACTCTGACCTGATAGTAAACCACCTTTTCAGAACGCTTCTGTCTGAAATCATATTGAAACAGTAAGAAAACCGGGTTTTACCATTTGCTATTCTATTTATAAAAATAGCGAGGTAAACTCCGTGTTTTTTTAGCAGATCAGATAAATCCAATTGTCAAATCCCCCATGGGGGATATATACAATTCAAGCATCTTTAGCAAAATTTATGAGTTTTCTAAAAATATAACATTTTTCCATAGACATAAACTATAGTTTTATCATATAATGTTTCAGTAATTTGACAGCATTTGCTGATTTTCACATCAGCCGTTGTAAGTTCTGAGAGGATTAATAGGGAAACCGGTGTAAATCCGGTACGATCCCGTCACTGTAAGGGGGAATCCTCAGACAAAGTACCACTGGTCGAGTACGTGAGAAATAGACCGGGAAGGTGCCTGAGGGTAAGGATCCTAAGTCAGGAGACCTGCTTGCAATTGTTTTAAAATGATTCTTACGGAAGATAGGAAGCATATTTATTTTGTGTGCCCGTATTTCGTCACGGGCTTTTTTCGTGCAAATTTTCTAAAATTCCATGCATATTCTGCATATTAAGAATCCAATAGTTTCTTTTATCTAACTAAATTAAAACGGCAATGTTAAAATCGCATCAAATGAGGAAAGGAGTAAAACGTGACAAAGAAACAAGTAGGAAAAAGATTTCTCCAGATCATCATTGTATTATTTGGAATCAGCTTTTTCACATTTGGACTGACCTACCTGTCACCTGGTGATCCTGCGGAGATCATGCTGACAGAGTGTGGTAATCTTCCTACACCAGAGCTTCTGGAACAGACAAGACATGAGCTTGGCCTTGATCAGCCCTTTCTCGTGCAGTATGGTTCCTGGCTGAAGGGTGTTGTTACAGGAGATATGGGACAGTCCTATTCTTTCAAAATGCCGGTAACAGATAAACTGGTATCCTGTTTCTGGCCGACGCTGAGGATGTCGTTGCTGGCACTTCTGATGATGGTCATTATTTCCATACCGCTTGGAATCCTGGCCGCTGTATATCAGAACAAATTCCCGGATTATTTTGTGAGAGGAATTACCTTTGTGGGAGTATCTGTTCCAAGCTTCTGGCTGGGCCTGATCCTTCTCAGCATCTTTGGTGTTCAGCTTCGCTGGATCAATGTTGCCGGGGGCAGTACGGATTTTAAATCCATGATCCTCCCGGCGCTGACTCTTGCACTTGCCATGTCTGCAAAATATACCAGACAGGTAAGAAGTGCAGTGCTGGAGGAACTTCATCAGGATTATGTCACAGGTGCAAGAATGCGTGGAATCAAGGAAAGCGTCATTCTCTGGAAACACGTCCTTCCTAATGTTATGCTTCCGCTGGTAACGCTGCTGGGACTTTCCCTTGGAAGTCTTTTGGGAGGTACTGCAGTTGTAGAGATCATTTACAACTGGCCTGGAATGGGAAATATGGCAGTAAAGGCGATTTCCTGTCGTGACTATCCTCTTGTACAGGGCTATGTACTTTGGATCGCGATCCTGTACATGTGCATCAACCTGCTTGTGGATCTGTCCTATACTTATCTCGATCCAAGACTTAAGGAGGATAGATAATTGAAAAAGGTATTACGAACATTCAAAGAAAATAAACAGTTCACTCTTTTCTTCATTCTGGGTCTCGTGGTGATCGGAATTGCGATCTTTGCGCCGCAGCTCTCACCATATGATCCACTGAATGCAGTTATGACCGAATCACTGCAGGAGCCAAGCTCCGCTCATCCGTTCGGAACGGATAAGCTTGGACGAGATCTTCTTTCCCGTGTTATCTTCGGAACAAGAACCTCTCTGATCATGACCTTATGTCTGGTTGCAGTGATCTTTGTCATCGGTACATTTTTAGGAGTTATTGCCGGATATTTCGGCGGCGTTGTGGATGCAGTGATCATGCGTATCGCAGATATGATGATCTCCTTCCCTGGGCTTGTACTGGCCATTGCCATTGCCGGCATGCTTGGACCAAACCTGGTCAATGCCGTTATCTCCATTGCGGCTGTAAGCTGGACAAAATATGCCCGTCTTGCACGAAGTATGGTCTTGAAAGTCAAGAAGAGTCTTTACATAGAGGCAGCTATAGTAAACGGAACAAAGACCTGGAAAATTCTTCTTGTACACATTCTTCCCAACATGGTAACCCAGATGGTGGTAACTGCGGCAGCAGATATCGGAACTATGATGCTGGAGCTGGCTTCCCTTTCATTCCTGGGATTTGGTGCAACTGCGCCGACACCGGAGTGGGGACTGATGCTGAATGAAGGAAGAACCTACATGGCAAAGGCGCCATGGCTTATGATCTACCCTGGTATCGCTATCGTGATCTGTGTTGTTGTTTTCAACATGCTTGGAGACAGCATCCGTGATGTACTGGATCCGCGCCAGGATCAATAAAACAACTCTGTAACAAACCAACACCATATGATCAGTATATTATCTTTAGGAGGATGAAATGAGAAATAATGTAGTTAAAAAAGTGCTGGCTGCTACACTTGCATGTATGATGACCCTTTCAATGGCAACAGTGGCTCAGGCAAAAGGTGACAAAAAAGGTGATAAGGAGATCACCATCGGAGTAACAAGCTTTGCAGATACACTGGAGCCGACAGAGCAGTATTTCAGCTGGGTTGTATCCCGTTATGCGATCGGTGAGTGCCTTACAAAATTCGATGAGAACGGTGAGATCGTTCCATGTCTTGCGGAAGAGTGGGAAAACAGTGACGATGGAAAAACATGGACCTTCAAGATCCGTGAGGGCGTAAAATTCTCCAACGGTGACGATATGACACCGGAGATGGTAAAAGCCTCCATCGAACGTACCGCTGAAAAGAGTGACCGTGTTCCGGAATTCTTTGATCTCGACAGCCTCGAAGTTGACGGACAGAACCTGATCTTCCATCTGAACAGAGCAAATGCAAACATGGCCGGATGCCTTGCAGACCCGCTGTTTCTGATCGTAGATACAAATGTAGATGATTCTACATTTGCCATGGAAGGACCGATCTGTACAGGACCTTACGCAGTAGAGTCCTTCAGCCCGACGGATTCCTGTGTCGTAGTAAAAAATGAGAACTACTGGGATGGAGAAGTTCCCCTTGATAAAGTTACACTGAAATGTGTGGATGACCAGACAACACGTTCCATGGCTCTTCAGACAGGTGAGATCGATATCGCTTACAACCTGAAAACAGAGAACCTGGTTGAGTTTGAGGGAAATGACAATTACGACATCCAGGAGCTTCAGTCTCTTCGTTCCACCTATGCATTCATGAACCAGAACGAGGATCATGCACTCAGCGATAAGGCTCTTCGCCAGGCACTTCTTCGTGGTCTTGACAAGGAAACATACTGCAACACTCTTCTTGAGGGTGGTGCAACAGCTGGTAAAGCACCGGTTCCTCCAACACTTGACTTTGGATTCGATGATCTGAAGGATGAGAATTCCTATGATCCGGACAGCGCAAAGAAGATCCTTGATGAGGCCGGATACAAAGATGTTGACGGTGACGGATTTGTAGAAACTCCTGACGGAGATCCTCTTGTTCTTGATTTTGTTATCTACACAAGCCGTGCCGAGCTTGGTGTATACGCACAGGCAGCACAGGCCAGTCTGAAGGAGATCGGTATCAACGTAAACCTGAACACAGTAAGTTATGAGACACTTCTTGACATGAGAGATTCCGGTCAGTATGACCTTCTGATCTGGAACGTGCTGGTAGCAAACACTGGAGACCCTGAGAACTACTTAAGAGAGAACTGGTACAGCTCCTCTGCAAACAATACTGCAGGATACAATAACCCGGAGGTTGACAAGCTTCTTGACGAGCTTGCGCAGACATTTGATGAGGACAAGAGAAAAGATCTCATCATCGATATTCAGCAGGATATCATGGATGATGCTGCAACTGTATTCTTTGGTTATGAGACAACCTACCTCTTCTCCAACAAAAAGGTAACAGGTGTTAAGATGTATCCAATGGATTATTACTGGCTGACAAAGGATATCACTCTTGCCGAGTAAAGGAGCGCTTATTTATGCTTGAGATCAAGGATCTTTCCGTTCAGTACGGAAAACAGGCACCTACCATTGAACATTTCAACCTTTCCATGAAGAAGGGTGAGATCATCAGTGTGGTAGGCGAGAGCGGAAGTGGAAAAACAACCGTGATCCGTGCTGTCCTCGGTGCACTTGCCGGAGGTGGCCGAGTCAGCACCGGAGATATTCGGTTTCACGGACATTCTCTGCTTTCCAATACAAAGGATGAATGGAGAAATTTAAGGGGTACCCGCATTTCCATGATCTTCCAGGACTGCGGCGGAACCCTGAACCCTATCCGTAAGATTGGAAGTCAGTATGTGGAATATATCTGTACACATACAGATATATCCAAAGCAGAAGCATGGAAGAAAGGCTGTTCCATGCTCCAGAAAATGCGTCTTCCGGACGCGGAAAATATCATGAAAAGTTATCCTCACCAGCTTTCCGGTGGTATGCGCCAGCGAGTTGGTATTGCCATGGCCATGACTTTTAACCCGGAGCTGCTTCTTGCAGATGAGCCGACCAGTGCGCTGGACGTTACTACACAGGCACAGATCGTACGCCAGATGATGGAGCTCCGTGATGATTTCGGAACCGGTATCATCATTGTTACTCATAACATTGGCGTAGCAGCCTATATGGCAGATCAGCTTGTTGTTATGCAAAACGGAAAAGTTGTGGATCAGGGAACACGAGATGAAGTCATGGAGCATCCGACCAGTGACTATACAAAGAAACTGCTGGCTGCAGTGCCGGAAATGGAGGGACAGCGTTATGTTTAAGGAATCCGATATCGTACTCAGTGCAAAACATATCGTAAAACAGTTCCCGGCTTCCGGCGGTAGAACATTAACAGCCTGCAATGACGTAAACTTAAATGTTTATAAAGGAAAAACTCTGGGAATCGTAGGAGAGAGTGGCTGCGGTAAATCAACCTTTGTCCGCATGGTCATTTCTCTTGACAAACCGACCAGCGGAGAGATCCTTTACCATGGAAAAAACCTCTCTGATCTTTCCAAAAAAGAAACCTGGCTGAACCGTCAGAACATGCAGATGGTCTTCCAGGATCCGCTGGCGTCCTTTGACCCGAAAATGAAGATCGTGGATATTCTCACAGAACCCCTGATCAATTACGGAAAGCTGAAAAGAAGCGAAAAGGAATCCAAGGCCAGAGAACTCCTGAAAATGGTAGAGCTTCCTGAAGATTTTACAGACCGCTATCCCCATAATATGAGTGGTGGTCAGCGTCAGCGTATCAGTATTGCCCGGGCACTTTCCCTGGAACCGGAGATTCTGGTGTGCGATGAGGCTACCTCTGCACTTGACGTTTCCGTACAGGAATCCGTGATCCGGCTTCTGGTACGTCTCCAGAAGGAGAAAAACATCAGCATGCTTTTTATCTGCCATGACCTGGCTCTGATCCGTTCCTTTGCTCATCAGATTGCTGTCATGTACCTCGGGAATATCGTGGAGGTAATTCCGGGAGAGGATGTTACGGAAAAGTCTCTTCATCCATATACACAGGCTCTTCTGGGGGCACAGTTTTCCATTCATATGGATCAGGACAAAAAGATCGAGAGCATCGAAAGTGAGGCCCCCAGCCCTCTGGATGTTCCTCATGGCTGTCCATTCCAGAATCGTTGCGAACACTGCATGGAGAAATGCAGGACGATCCGTCCTGTGCTCACAGAAGTAGAGTCCGGACATGAAGTAGCCTGCCATTATGTAACGGAAAAATAAGGAAATGCACAAAACAGTATGATTTTTAAAAACTTTAAAGTACTGGGCATTCTGCTGTTGCTGCTTGCCGTTTTTGCAGTTGGCGGAAAAAAAGTTTCTGCTGCTGTCGAAGACGGAGATATCCAATATACAATACATCACGCTGACAGGTGGTTCCTCCGCAGGAAACTACATGCATCTTCAGAAAACGATCGGTGTTCTGAAAGCTCTGGCTGAGAAGGAGGGGCTGACTTATTCCGAGGATGTTGAGAAGCTTGCATATACAGTAGAAGATGTGCAGAAGCGTATGGAAGAAAAATAAACAGAGATTTTGAAAAAGAGCTGGGCCGCCTTATATGGTTCAGCCCTTTTTCTTCATATAAAATACTTTTTTATGTAAAAAAACGAAAAATCCTCTTTACTTTCTAAAGTTAATATAATAAAATCTATAAATATGTGTAAAACTGGTTTAAAAGCAGAAAGCATGGGGATGCATAAGCAAAATCCCTCATGTTTTGTGATTTTAAAGCAGAAACATGGAAGGGAGAGAAACAATGACAACAGCACATATTTGTATAATGGCAGCCATTATCGTCTATCTGGGTGCAATGCTCTTTGTAGGTTATCTTTGCTCCAAGAACAATAATGACAGTTCTGATTTCTATCTTGGAGGACGAAAGCTTGGTCCACTTGTCACAGCTATGAGTGCAGAGGCTTCTGACATGAGCAGCTGGCTTCTGATGGGCCTGCCGGGACTTGCTTATCTTACCGGTATTGCAGATGCAGGCTGGACAGCCATTGGCCTTGCGATCGGAACTTACGTAAACTGGAGGATCGTGGCAAAAAGAATCCGCCGCTACACACATGTGGCAGGAAATTCCATTACATTGCCATCCTTTTTCAGTAATCGTTACAGAGATGAGAAAAAGATCCTGCAGTCTATCGGAGCGATTTTTATCGTGATCTTTTTTATTCCGTATACAGCTTCCGGATTTGCAGCCTGTGGTAAACTTTTTGCAAGTCTCTTCGGTGTAAAATATCTGCCAGCTATGATCATCAGTGCACTGGTCATCGTTGGATACACCACACTGGGAGGATTCCTGGCAGCATCTACCACGGACTTTATCCAGAGTATCATCATGTCCATCGCTCTTGTGATCGTATTTGTATTCGGGATCAGCACAGCAGGTGGTATTGAAGCAGTTGCAGACCATGCAAGATCACTGCCCGGATATCTGACTATGTTTACTACATATGATCCAACAACCGGAACAGAACAGGCATATCCACTGCTTAATATCATTTCCATGCTTGCATGGGGACTTGGATATTTCGGAATGCCGCATATTCTTCTTCGTTTCATGGCGATCGAAGACGAAGAGAAGCTTACACTTTCCAGAAGAGTAGCAACTACATGGGTAGTGATCTCACTGGCAGTGGCAGTACTGATCGGTGTAGTAGGACTTGGAATGACAGCAGCAGGAGAGTTTGACCTTCTGGAAGGCTCCGCATCTGAGACAATTATCGTTCAGATCGCAGATCTTCTCAGTAAACATGGTGTAATTACAGCAATCCTTGCAGGACTCATCCTTGCAGGAATCCTGGCATCCACCATGTCAACTGCAGATTCTCAGCTCCTGGCAGCATCCTCAGCAGTTTCTTCCGACCTTCTCGGAAGTATCCTGAAGGATAAAGAAACAAAAAAAGAAAGCATGGTAGCCGATAAGATCACGCTTCTTCTCATCGCAGTAGTAGCCATGTTTATTGCCCGCGACCCGAACAGTTCTGTGTTTACTATCGTATCCTTTGCCTGGGCAGGCTTCGGAGCCGTATTCGGCCCGGTGGTACTTCTGGCATTATTCTGGAGACGTTCCAACTGGCAGGGAGCTCTGGCAGGAATGATCTGCGGCGGTTCCATGGTATTTATCTGGAAATACGGAATCAGCACGCTCGGCGGCGCCTGGGGAATCTATGAACTTCTTCCCGCATTCCTGGTGGCTATTGCAGCAAACATCATCGTCAGCCTCATTACCAAGGCACCATCCAAAGAGATCACCGACGAATTCGATCTGGTAAACCAGAAATAAAATATTTTTTGATAATAGTCAATAATTCACACTGATACAAAACAAGCCCGATACAGATTGTAGTAAAGATATCTGTATCGGGCTTGTTATCTTTTTATTATTTAATAAATAAAGTCACACCGCCAAAGTTTTTCCCTCAAGCTTTTTTAACAACTGCTCCATTGTTAAATTCAACACCGGATGCCGAAGATACGGTGCGATCTCCACCATAGGCTTCAAAACAAAATCCCTGTTTTCCATATCAATATGAGGCACATGTAGTTCCACTGTATCAATGATCTCGTTATCGTAAAACAGAATATCCAGATCCAGTGTCCTAGGTCCCCAGTGAATGATCCTTTTCCGGTCCGCAGCCTGTTCCAGCACATGCAGCCTGTCAAGAAGCTCCTCCGGAGAAAGCAGCGTCCGGACTCTTAAGGCTCCGTTGAGAAACTCATCCTGCTCCACATCCCCGTAAGGCTCCGTTACAAGATACTCGGAAACCTTTTCAACAACAATCTCTTTCATATCCCGAAGACCCTGGATCGCATTGTCCAGGTATTTCTTCTTATCCCCCATATTGGAACCAAAAGCAATATAAGCCGTATGCCAGCCTCGGGTAATTTCCACAGCAACGGTTTTCAGCGGAAGGCCTACCGGAGCCCAGGGCTTTTCAATACGGAGGGTGATCTTTTTAAGAAGAGGGAGAGAAAGCAGCAGCGTCTCTGCCAGATTCTCCACAGCAGCCTCCAGAAGTTTATAAGTATTTTTCTGAAGAAAATCGGTGATCATATGACTGACTTCTCCATAATTGATGGAAGCAGAAAGATCATCTGTCAGTCCTGCCGGACGTGTTTCTGTATACATAACAGCAGAAACAACAAATTTCTGTCCGAGAGCTGTTTCTTCCGGAAACACACCATGGTTTGCAAAAATCTCAAGATCTCTGATTTCGATTTTATCCATCAGTTCCTCCTAACGTCCCAGAATAGCTTCTGTCATCTGGATGACGCGTTTATTTTCTTTGATGTCATGAACACGGACAAATGCACAACCCTTCATAACACCGATCACCGATGTGGCAAGAGTTCCCTCTACACGCTGATCTACAGGAAGATCAAGGGCAAGTCCGATCATAGATTTTCTGGAGGTACCAAGAAGCACCGGATATCCCAGCTTCCGGAAAAGCTCCAGATTATCCATGGTCATCAGGTTCATCTCATAGGTTTTACCAAATCCGACACCAGGATCAAGGATGATCTTATCATCGGCAATACCGGCACGTTTGGCAATATTGACACATTCCTGGGTTTCTGCCAGCATATCCACAATAAAATTATTGTATTCAGTATTATCTTTGTTATGCATCAGACAGCAGGGAGCCTGATATCTGGCAATGACAGGAGCCATTTCAGGATCATATTTCAGTCCCCAGATGTCATTGATAAGATCTGCTCCGTGTTTCAGGGCTTCTTCCGCAACACATCCCTTATAGGTATCTACAGAGATGGGGATATCAAAACGCCCTTTTACTGCTTCGATAACAGGAAGAATACGCTCGATCTCCTCCTGTGCGCCAACCGGTGTATGCCCTGGACGTGTGGATTCCCCACCGATATCAAGAATATCAGCACCTTCGGCGATCATAGCTTCTGTATGTTTCAGGGCATGATCCATATCGTTCCATTTTCCGCCATCTGAGAAAGAATCCGGTGTGACATTTAGGATACCCATAATATATGTTTTGTTTTTTACATCAAACTCACGATTTCCGATTTTCATGGAAAAACCTCCTAATATTGGATCGTCATATTTTTTTTTGCAGGAGACCAGTAACATTCCGGCTCTACTTTACAGGAAAAACAGTTTCTGGAGCTTTTGTCCGCAGTATAGAGCAGTTTTCCAAGAACTGTCGGATCCGTCTGAGCTCTGTGACCACGTATTGCCGCAATGATCGCTTCCATTTCTTCCATAGAAAATCCAAGCTCGTTTAAGATCTGTCCTGCGATAGCAGCACCGGCCTCATCATGAGGAGTGCCATCTTCATACTGTCTGGCCCGTCCGATATCGTGAAGAAGGGCAGTACAGTAGATCAGTTCCTTTGAAACAGGAGCATTTTCCTCAAGTGCCCGGATATAGGCAAGGCGTGCCACATCCAAAAAATGCTCCGGTGTATGTCTGCAGAATTCACGGTCAGTCTCCAGAAGCTGAAGCTTATTAAGCTCATTCTGATAGAGCGGATGATTCCAGATCTGATTCACTCTGTCCATCAGTCCTTGACCATAGCAAGGAACTGTTTCTGAAGCTCCATATTTTCTTTAAATTCACCTCTGGTAACAGTCGTAACCGTTTTGCTTCCCGGCTTTTTGATCCCACGCATGGTCATGCAGGTATGCTCCGCTTCCAGCATAACCATGATTCCCTTAGGAGCGAGAACACGTTCCAGCGCATCTGCGATCTGCACAGTCAGACGTTCCTGGATCTGCGGTCTTCTTGCATACACATCAACGGTACGGGCCAGCTTGCTTAAGCCGGTAACCTTGCCATTTGGGATATATGCGATATGAGCTTTTCCGTAAAAGGGCATAAGATGATGTTCACACATGGAATAAAAGGTAATATCCTTTTCCAGAACCATTTCATTGTTCTCTACATGAAACTGTTTCTGAAGATGTTCATCCGCTTCATTATCAAGTCCGCCATAAATTTCCTCGCGCATGCGGGCGATACGTTCCGGAGTTCCCTGCAGTCCCTCTCTGTTTACATCCTCGCCGATTCCCTCGAGAAGAAGCTTGATCGCCTCTTCAACTTTTGCTTTGTCTACCATAAATAACAACCTCCATTTGTTAAAAAAATCACGTTTTTCGGAGACTGTCTCTTTTATTTTTGCGCATAAAAAAAGATATCTCCAATTGTAATAGAACGTATGTCGAAAAAGCCCTACACAATATGAGATATTCTCTTATATTGCTGCAACGGGTGCGGATTCCATACCGTAAGACGTACTTTTCGTTCTGGCGACAACTCCCCATTCGCCAAACACTTGACGCATAAAATCCTATTTTGCATATCATTCATTTCACGGACAAGTATACCATATACTGATATAAGAAGAAAGGGAAAATGATAAAAAAATATCACAAAAATAGGGAATATGTTCTATGAATTATGCGATAGAATCTATGGATATGTCAGATTTTTGCAGATTATATTCCGACAAATATAAAAAGAATTACAAAGTAGAAAATCCCGGAACAGAAAACTGCTGTTCCGGGATCACAAAGCTGTTAATGACGTATCATTTTCATCAGATTCACAATTCTGTCAAGCTTAGCTGCCTCTGCCGGACTTTTCCCCATTTTCAGAACTTCTATGATAGTGGAGATCTCATCAGAGCTGAAATTTAAGCCCGCATTTTTTCCTTTAGAAGCTGCGCCCATGATAAAAGGCAGAAGTTCGGACGGATTTTTCCCCAATCCCTGATCTGCCAGACCCTGAAGCATGGAAAGCTTCTGAGGGTCCATTCCGGAAAGCCGGGGATTATTTTTCCAGTCATCACTCATGGATTCTCACCTCCTGACGAATCTTCATTCATGATCTGAAGCATCTGGATCGTAGCCATAAGACTGGTGATATGATCGATCTGACGGCGATTTTCTCCGCCACAGCACTTACGGATATCCTGCAGCATTTCCAGAGGATCGGTGCCGGAAAAACCGGTAGCCTGCAGATCGGCTGTTCTACGGCTGCTTTGAAAAAGCGACATGGTATTCCGAAGTTCCCGGACTTTCGTATACACAGATAAAAACCGCTGCCCGGAAGAAGGAAGGTACGGGATCATGGCTTTCAGCATCTGATCCTGGTCACTTTCCACCATTTCATCCAGAGCAGTACGTGCGATAGGCTCCTGTTCCATAAAAAAATCCTTTTTCCTGAAATCTATGAATTTGCAGAAAGAAATATGACAGAAACCTTCTCTGGTCATATTATATATAGAAGAAATTTTTCAAAGGAATGTGATTATGGAATCTGAAAAAAAACAGGAACTTGTCATTGATGGAAATTCTTTTTATGAGATAGATCTGAAATGTCTGGAAGAGAAAAAACAGAAACAGGAGGAAGCAGAAAAACGGCAGCAGAAAAGGCAGAGGAAATAACCTCTGCCTTTTCAAAAGATCAGCAGCAATTGTTGCAGCCGCATCCATTTCCGCACAAAAGCAGAAGAAGGATGATGATCCAACAGCTGTCGTTGCAGCCGTTGTTATTACAGCCACAGCCACTGTTGTTTCCGCAGCAACACATCAGACAGATGATCCAAAGGATACAGGAGCAGCTGTTTCCACCGTTTCCAAACAAGGAAGTTCCGCAGCCATTATTACAGCCACAGTTATTGTTACATCCACATCCTGTGCTGCATCCGGAATCACAACCACATCCGCAATCACATCCACAATTGGTAGCCGCTAAGTCACTCATCGATAAGTCCTCCAGCAAATTTTATTTACACTTCATCATATGGCAGGAGTCCGTCCACAGTTACAAAAAAGTTGACAGTGTTTATTCATTACGATATAATAAACGAAATGTAACATTTTTGTAATTTTTGAGACAAACTAGCTTTTATATCTAAAACAGGAAATGGGGAAAATTATGAAGAGTTTCAGAACAAAAAAATGGCTGAAGGGTCTGATGCTTGCCATGCTGCTGATCGTGGGAAGCACAGTCTTTTCTGCTTCTGCAACAGAGGTACAGGCTGCCACTGCAGGCTTTAAAACTATCAATGGAAAAACATACTACATAAAAAGTGATGGGAGCAAGCAGAAAGGCTGGCTGACCCTGGGCAGATACAAGTACTACTTTAACACAAAGACCGGAGTACAGGTAAAGGGCTGGATGAAGGTCAATGGCAAATATACCTACTATTTTACAAAAGGCAAGGGGGTTATGACAACCGGATGGATGACAGATTCCAAAGGCCATAAGCGCTATTTCAACCCCAAAACAGGTAAGCTTACCACAGGCTGGGTAAACTACAGCAAGGGAAGGAAACGTTATTTTACAAAAAGCGGAGGCATTATGGCAACCGGCTGGCTCACCAACAGCAAAGGGCAGAAACGTTATTTTTACAAAACTTCCGGTTATATGGCAACCAAATGGGTAAAAAACAAATCCAAAAATATCAGCTACTATTTTGCCACCAGTACCGGTTATATGTATACTGGTCTGAAGACGATCGATCAGAAGAACTATTATTTTAAATCCAACGGTGTCATGGCAGTAAGTACCTCCGTGACAGTGAATGGAATTACATACTCCATCGCAGCAAACGGAGTGGCCACTGCGAAGACTACCAAACCTAATGTAAATGTCGGAAACGGAAATGTTAAAATTTATGATACCAGAAACAGCAGATATTACACCATGGTCAAGGAATATAAGAGTCATCCCGGAATTGCAAACGGAAAGACCTCAGATGAAGCACTTCTGGCCGCACTTTGCGAATCAGAAGCAGGCGATCAGGGCAAGATCGGAATGGAAGCAGTAGCACTCTGTGTATTGAATCGTACGATCAAATCAGACAAGGAATTTCCATCTACGATACGAGGCGTGATCTATGAGAATATCGGAAGCAGCACAACCCCACAGTATTCTGTAGTGCGGAACGGGGCCCTTCTCAAACGTCTCAATGGTCAGTTTGAAAACCGTACTCTTGCTTATCAGGCTGCAAGAGAAGCAATGACTATTTTCAATAAACATGTCACTTCCGGCAAGGCCAGGACACTCAGCGGATTTAAACAGAAAGATTTTAATTATATGTATTTCATGATGACCAGCTATTTCTGGAACCAGAATCTGAATTTCAATAAAGTGAAATATGAAACTTACAAAGGCCATACATTTTTTGTAGACTGGGTATAAGCAACATAGTCTCCGGCAGTAAACTTTGAACAAACAGGCGTATGGACATAAAATTGAAAATTTAAGGAGAAGCAAATATGCAGGTAAAAATCTATACGGATGGTGCAGCCCGGGGAAATCCGGACGGACCGGGAGGCTACGGAGCAGTTCTTCAGTACATCGATACCAAAGGCCAGTTACATGAACGTGAACTGTCCAGAGGCTACAAAAAAACCACAAACAACCGGATGGAGCTGATGGCAGCCATCGTAGCACTGGAAGCACTGAACCGCCCCTGCCAGGTGGATCTGTATTCCGATTCCAAATATCTGGTAGATGCTTTTAATCAGCACTGGATCGATGCCTGGCTGAAGAAAAACTGGAAACGTGGAAAAAACGAAGATGTGAAGAACGTAGATCTCTGGAAACGCCTTTTAAAGGCCAAGGAGCAGCATCAGGTAAGCTTCCACTGGGTTAAGGGACATGCAGATAATCCGTTAAATGAACGGTGTGATCAGCTTGCCACATCAGCGGCAGACGGCAATGACCTTTACGTAGATGAAGGAATAAATGGCTTACAGAAATAAAAGTTCCACTTATCACTCACAGAAAAACCGAAACATATCGCGCGAATTTATGCGATCAGCGTAAATTCTGTGCATCGCGAAGCGTGTTACTGAGAACAGAGTAAACAGTAACATTCTGCCACTTTAAGTTGTCAAAGCAATATTAAAATTTCTTGACAAACAAAAAAGCAGTTTGTATACTTCATATAGTATAGTAAAAGGCTTGGAAGGGAAGAAGTAGCTTGAGGAAAACCCCACAGAGAGCAGCCGGCAGGTGAGAGGCGCAGGGTAGAACTTTTGTGAATACATCCCGGAGCTGCGCACCGAATCGGGACTTGATACTGTAAATTATAAACTTTATAATAATAGCGTATTATAGATAGGCTGCGACGGAATGGCACCCGTTATTGTGCTGAAGTGGTTTTATATCTTGATATATATGGATATAACGGGATGTAGATTCACTTTATGAGGCAGGAAATGCGAGTTTTCTGTAAATTTAGGTGGTAACGCGGGACCCGGTTCTCGTCCTAAACGGACAGGAACCGGGCATTTTTTATATGACTATACAGGAGGAAAGAACAATGACAGTTTGGGAAGAACTGAAAGCACGTGGCCTGATCGCACAGGTTACAGACGAAGACGAGATCAAAGAGATGGTAAATAACGGGAAAGCCACATTCTATATTGGCTTTGACCCTACAGCAGACAGCCTTCATGTAGGTCACTTCATGGCTCTTTGCCTGATGAAGAGACTGCAGATGGCAGGAAACCGTCCGATTGCCCTTCTCGGCGGCGGAACAGGAATGATCGGTGACCCTTCCGGAAGAACCGATATGCGTCAGATGCTGACAAAAGAAACCATCCAGCACAATATTGACTGCTTTAAACAGCAGATGAGCCGTTTCATCGATTTCTCTGATGGAAAAGCTCTTATGGTAAACAATGCTGACTGGCTTATGAACCTTAACTATGTAGAGCTTCTCCGTGAGGTAGGTGCTCACTTTTCCGTAAACCGTATGTTGACAGCAGAGTGCTACAAACAGCGTATGGAGCGAGGCTTAAGCTTCCTGGAATTTAACTACATGATCATGCAGAGCTACGACTTCTACATGCTGTACCAGAAATACGGCTGCAACATGCAGTTCGGTGGCGATGACCAGTGGAGCAACATGCTTGGCGGTACCGAGCTGATCCGCCGTAAGCTTGGCAAGGATGCCTATGCCATGACCATCACACTGCTTCTCAATTCTGAGGGCAAAAAGATGGGAAAAACACAGTCTGGAGCTGTATGGCTTGATCCGAATAAGACATCCCCGTTCGATTTCTACCAGTACTGGAGAAATGTAGACGATGCTGACGTTATCAAATGTATGCGTCTTCTTACTTTCCTTCCTCTTGAGGAGATCGACGAGATGGCCAAATGGGAAGGCAGCGAGCTGAACAAAGCCAAGGAGATCCTTGCATACCAGCTGACAGAGCTTGTACACGGTGAGGAGGAAGCCAAGAAAGCACAGGAGGGTGCCCGCGCACTGTTCTCAGGTGCAGATACTTCCCATATGCCTACAACAGAGCTTTCAGAGGAAGATTTTGACGAGGAAGGAAAAATCGACCTGATCACACTTCTTGTAAAAGCAGAGCTGGTACCAAGCCGTTCCGAGGGTCGCCGTGCGATCCAGCAGGGTGGTGTATCCATCGATGGTGAGAAGCTCACCGATATTTACCATACGGTTGAGAAGGATGCTTTTGCAGGGGACGGGATCGTTCTGAAACGAGGCAAGAAAAAATTCAAAAAGATCTGTGTAAAATAATTTCCCATATCTGTGACATTTCCGGGATAAAGCTACGGCATTCCGGAAATGCTGACAGGTAGGGTTGACACAAGGAGGATAACAACATGAAAAAGTACGGAGTGAACGAACTTCGTAAGATGTTCCTTGACTTTATGGAGAGCAAGGGCCATCTTGTAATGAAAAGCTTTTCCCTGGTTCCTCAGGGAGATAAGAGTCTTCTGCTGATCAATGCAGGTATGGCTCCGCTGAAACCATATTTTACAGGTGCTGAGAAGCCGCCAAGAACAAGAGTGACAACCTGCCAGAAATGTATCCGTACCGGAGATATCGAAAATGTAGGTAAAACCGCACGTCACGGTACTTTCTTTGAAATGCTTGGTAACTTCTCTTTTGGTGATTACTTCAAGAAAGAAGCCATCCACTGGTCCTGGGAGTTTCTTACTGAGGTTGTAGGGCTTGATGCAGACCGTCTCTACCCATCCATTTACCTGGATGATGATGAAGCCTTCAATATCTGGAACAAAGAAGTAGGGATTCCGTCTGAACGTATTTTCCGTTTCGGAAAAGAGGATAACTTCTGGGAGCATGGCGCAGGTCCATGCGGTCCATGCTCTGAGATCTACTATGACCGTGGCGAAAAATACGGCTGTGGCAAACCTGGATGTACGGTAGGCTGCGACTGCGACCGTTACATGGAAGTATGGAACAACGTTTTCACACAGTTCGAGAACGATGGAAACGGAAACTACACAACCCTGAAACAGAAAAACATCGATACCGGTATGGGACTTGAGCGTCTTGCTGTAGTTGTTCAGGATGTTGATTCTATTTTTGATGTAGATACAATTTGTGCACTTCGTAATCTTGTATGCGAGATCGCACATAAAGAATATGATAAAAACTATGCCGATGACGTTTCCATCCGTCTGATCACGGACCATATCCGTTCCGCAACATTTATGATCTCCGATGGAATCATGCCAACCAATGAGGGACGTGGATATGTTCTCCGCCGTCTGATCCGCCGTGCAGCACGTCACGGACGTCTTCTTGGCATCGAGGGAACTTTCCTTGCAAAATTAAGTGCACAGGTGATCGAGAGCTCCAAAGCCGGATATCCGGAGCTTGAGGAGAAGAAAGAGTTCATCTTCCGTGTACTGACAAATGAGGAGAATCAGTTCAACAAAACTATCGATCAGGGACTTCGCATCCTTTCCGACATGGAAGAGGATATGAAAAAAGCAGGTGAAAAGACTCTTTCCGGTGACAACGCATTCAAGCTTTATGATACGTACGGATTCCCTCTTGACCTTACAAAAGAGATCCTTGAGGAAAAAGGCTACGGCATTGACGAGGAAGGCTTCCAGAAAGCAATGGAGGAACAGAGAGTCAAGGCACGTACTGCCCGTGAAGTAACCAACTATATGGGTGCAGACGCAACCGTATACGATGATATTGATGTAAACGTAACAACAGAATTTGTCGGCTACGATCATCTTACCTTTGATTCCAAGGTTACTGTCCTTACCACAGAAACAGAGATCGTAGATTCTCTCACAGAGGGACAGAAGGGTACCGTATTTGTAGAGCAGACTCCTTTCTATGCAACAATGGGTGGACAGGAAGGTGATACCGGTGTGATCGAGACTGCAAACGGTAAATTTGTTGTTGAGGACACCATCAAACTCCGCGGCGGTAAATTTGGCCACGTAGGACATATGGAATCCGGTATGATTTCCTCAGGTGAGACAGTATCCCTGAAGGTAAACGAAGAAGCAAGAAAAGATACCGAGAAAAACCACAGTGCAACACATCTTCTTCAGAAAGCACTGAAAACCGTTCTTGGTTCCCACGTAGAGCAGAAGGGTTCTCTGGTAACTCCGGACAGACTTCGTTTTGACTTTGCTCATTTTCAGGCTATGACAGCAGAAGAACTCCAGGCAACAGAAGAGCTTGTAAACAAAGAGATCCAGGCAGGTCTTGATGTTCATACAGATGTCATGGATGTGGAAGAAGCCAAGAAATCCGGAGCAATGGCTCTCTTTGGTGAGAAATATGACCAGAAGGTACGTGTAGTATCCATGGGAGACTTTTCCAAAGAGCTCTGTGGTGGTACTCATGTAAAGAATACAAGCTCCATCATGCTCTTTAAGATCGTGTCCGAATCCGGTATCGCAGCTGGTGTACGCCGTATTGAGGCACTTACCGGCAAAGCAGTTATCGAATACTACAGAAAGCAGGAAGAGCTTCTCCATGAGGCTGCAAAAGCATTAAAGGCCAATACAGCCGAGGTTGTAGAAAAGATCAGTCACCTGCAGGCTGAGGTAAAGGCTCTTCAGAGCGAAAATGAATCCCTCAAGAGCAAAGCTGCCCAGAGTGCACTTGGCGATGTCATGGATAAAGTCGTTGAAGTAAACGGCGTAAAACTCCTTGCAGCCAAAGTTGAGGGCGTTGACATGAACGGTCTCAGAGACCTGGGTGATAAACTGAAAGAGCAGCTTGGCGAAGGTGTTGTCCTTCTTGCAGCAGTAAACGACGGCAAGGTTAATCTTCTTGCAATGGCAACGGATGCAGCTCAGAAAGCAGGCGCTCATGCAGGAAACCTGATCAAAGCTGTGGCAGCGATCGTTGGCGGTGGCGGTGGCGGACGTCCGAACATGGCACAGGCCGGCGGAAAGAATCCGGAAAAGGCTCAGGAAGCTATGGACGCAGCAGCAGGAATCCTTGAAAAACAGCTCACAAAATAACAAAGTTGTGCGTGATTTACAATTTTGACATTTTTTTCATAAAAATCGAAAAAGATGTTGACGAAACCACATGTTATGCTATATAATAACACTCGTGCAAGAAAAATACCCAGACAGTTGTATTTTAGCACAATCTACAACTGGAGGGAGGTTAGGTGTGAGTCTATGTCAAACGTTATCGTAAAAGAGAACGAGACTTTAGATAGCGCTCTTCGCAGATTCAAGAGAAGCTGTGCTAAGGCGGGAATCCAGCAGGAAATCCGTAAGAGAGAGCATTACGAGAAGCCAAGCGTTCGTCGTAAGAAAAAATCTGAAGCCGCAAGAAAACGTAAATATAATTAATTGTGCGCAAAAATCCCTGGCTGTATGGTCAGGGATTTTTAATTAAATAGAAACAGGAACGTTTGACGAAGGAAAGAAATATGAATTTGTTTATTAAACTGATTATCAAACCATTGCGATCGCTCCTTAAATTATTATTTAATCGAATTTTTTATGTAGCTCTGGCTCTTGTTGTGCAGCTGGCATGGCTGCTGATCGCCCTTTTCCGGCTTATGGAATACTCCAGATGGGTGACGATCGGAATGCAGGTCATAGGTTTTCTGGTTGTTCTGTGGATCGTAAATAAAAAGATCAATCCATCTTATAAGCTCGCCTGGACGATGCTGATCCTTATTTTTCCGGTATTTGGTGTTTCCCTGTACCTTCTTTTCGGTAAGTCACGGATCGGCGCTGTAATGGAGCAGCATTACCAGAATCTTATTGATGAAACTGCTGAATACCTGGAAGGCTCAGAGCTCACAAGAAAACGTTTAAACGAAGACGACCGTTCCATGAGGATCCAGTCGGATTACATCTGGCAGTATTCAAGATATCCGGTTCACGAGAATACCACAGCAGAGTATTTTCAGGTAGGAGATGATATGTTTCCGGTTCTGGTGCATGAACTGGAGCAGGCAAAGCATTTTATTTTTATCGAATATTTCATCATAAATGACGGGGTAATGTGGCAGACGATCCTTAATATCCTTGAAAAAAAGGCTAAAGAAGGAGTGGATGTCCGACTGATCTATGATGGCTTCGGCTGCCTTACCACATTGCCATACAAGTATGATCAGGAGATGCGCCGGCGGGGGATCAAATGCGAAGTATTCAACCGGTTCCGTCCGATTCTTAATATAATCCAGAATAACCGTGACCACCGTAAGATCTGTGTGATCGATGGCTGGACCGGTTTTACCGGCGGCATCAACCTGGCTGACGAATATATCAATCAGCGAAAACGGTTTGGCCACTGGAAGGATACAGCCGTTATGCTGAAAGGAGAAGGCGTCTGGAATATGACAGCTATGTTCCTGTATATGTGGGGAATCGTTACCAGAACAGATACTTCTCTTGATTTCGGAAATTATGTTCCGCACAGGTGGCACCCCAACGAATTTCCGGGAAACGGTTATGTCCAGCCATTCTGCGATTCCCCCCTGGACGATGAGATCGTAGGAGAGAACGTTTATCTTAATATTATCAATCGCGCCAAAAACTATGTTTATATCTGCACACCATATCTGATCATAGATAATGAGATGATGACCGCCCTGTGCCTCGCTGCAAAAAGCGGTGTAGATGTCCGGATCATGACACCAGGTATCCCGGACAAAAAAATGGTCTTCCTGCTGACACAGTCTTATTATAAGCAGCTTCTGGAAGCAGGTGTAAAGATCTACGAATACCAGCCGGGATTTTTACATGCAAAATCTTTTGTCTGTGATGACAAAGTAGGCGTCGTAGGAACCATAAATCTGGATTACCGAAGCCTTTATCTGCATTTTGAAGATGGTGTCTGGATGTATAAGAATGATGTGATCCTGGACATCCGGGATGATTTTACAGAAACCCTGGAGTACTGTGATCCCATTGATCTGGCATTCTGCCAGAAGAGAAATATTGTGGTACGTGCCATTCAGAACGTACTGAGAGTTTTTGCACCGCTATTATAAAAACTCTTTGACAGACAACTGTAAATTCTGTATGATATATCAGACGTGAGTTCAATGCTCCCGTCTGATATTGTCTAAAGAAAAATAATTTATAGATACATATGAAATTTTTAGTTATTGGAGGAATTGATTTGAGCCAGAACAAAGAAACAGAGATCCAGCTTCAGTACATTGAAAAATGTAAAGAGCTTCTTGCCAAAAGCAGTACGAAACGTCCCACCTTCCACATCCAGAATGAAGGATGCCAGATGAACTCCATCCAGACAGAGTCTATTGCGGCCATCATGGAAAAAATGGGATATGAAATGGTAGATACCGAGGATGCTGATGCAGTTGTATTTAACACCTGCACAGTCCGGGAAAATGCCAATCAGAAGATCTATGGACATCTTGGACATTTAAAGAGCATCAAACGGGAGCACCCGGATATGAAGATCGTACTGTTCGGATGTATGATGCAGGAGCATCACGTAGTAGAAAAGATCCGCAAGGATTATAAATATGTAAATCTTGTATTCGGAACCCATAATATCCACAAATTCCCGGAGCTTTTTTACCGGACGCTGCAGACCGACGACCAGATCATTGATATCTGGAAGGAATCCGATGAGATCGTAGAGGGCATGCCAACTTCCCGCAAATACTCCTTCAAAACAGGAGTCAGCGTAATGTTTGGCTGCAATAACTTCTGCAGCTACTGCATCGTTCCTTATGTCCGCGGCCGTGAAAAGAGCCGCGAGCCACAGGCCATCATCCGCGAGATCGAGGAACTGGTCGCAGATGGCGTTACTGAGATCATGCTTCTTGGTCAGAATGTAAACTCCTACGGAAAAACTCTGGAAACACCGGTAACCTTTGCAGAACTTCTGAAAGAAGTGGAAAAGATCGAAGGGCTGAAGCGTATCCGTTTTATGACTTCCCATCCGAAGGACCTGTCCGATGAGCTGATCCAGACCATGGCAGAGAGCCAGAAGATCTGTCACCATCTGCATCTTCCGCTGCAGTCCGGAAGCAGCAGAGTCTTAAAGGAAATGAACCGCCGTTACGACAAGGAGAAATATCTGGAGCTGGTAGATAAGATCCGTAAGGCAATCCCGGATATTTCGCTGACAACAGATATCATGGTCGGATTTCCGGGAGAAACAGAAGAAGATTTCCAGGAAACACTGGATGTTGTAAGAAAAGCAAATTATGATACTGCCTTCACATTTATTTATTCCAAACGAAGCGGAACCCCTGCAGCCGGCATGGAAAATCAGGTGCCGGAGGATGTGGTAAAAGACCGTTTTAGCCGTCTTCTTACCCTGGTGCAGGAAAAGGGCCGGGAAAATTCCTCCCGTTTCCAGGGAACCATTCAGGAAATCCTGGTAGAAGACGAAAACCGGGAGAAGGGTACTCTTACAGGTCGTACCCAGCATAATCTCTTGGTTCATTTCCCAGGAGAAAAAGATCTCATCGGCAAATATGTAAAAGTAAGCCTGGATACCTGCAAGGGATTCTATTATTTCGGACATATCGTGGAAGAGTAGAATTATCGACAAGTCCCCACCCACTGCTTATTGTTTTTCGCAACCCCGTTGGGGACTTACCTGATTCGGCTAATTATAAGTTTATATTACCCGCTCATTGCCATTATCGGATGAGCGGGCTTTTTTATTATAAAAATACTGTTTCTATTGACAAATACCCCATGAGGGTATATATTATTCCATATATAGAGGATACCCCATGAGGGTATTTATGAGAAAGGAGAGACAGCCTATGTCTGAAAAGAAAGCCTGTCCCTGCTGTTGTAAAAAACACACTGCACGTTCAGAGGAGGAGAAAAAAAAGCTGATCAACCGTCTGAAACGTATTGAAGGCCAGATCAGAGGCATTATAGGAATGATGGAGAATGATGCCTACTGTAATGATATCCTGATTCAGTCCGCTGCAGTCAATGCTGCAGTGAATGCGTTTAATAAAGAGCTGCTTGCCAGCCACATCCGCACCTGCGTTGCCCGGGATATCCGGGAAGGTAAGGATGAGACCATTGATGAGCTGGTAGCAACCCTCCAGAAGCTGATGAAATAAAGGGACAAACTGGATTTTAGGAGGTACTGAAAGAAAATGGAACAATATAATGTAACTGGTATGAGCTGCGCCGCCTGCTCTGCCCGTGTGGAAAAAGCCGTATCGAAAGTTCCGGGGGTGAATAGCTGTTCCGTCAGTCTTCTGACCAACTCCATGGGAGTTGAAGGAACCGCTTCATCCGGCGAGATCATTGCCGCAGTGGAAGCCGCCGGATATGGTGCATCCTTAAAGGGCGGGGCTGCCGGAGCGAAGATTTCCATGTCTGCGGCAGAAGAAGCACTGGAAGATCATGAAACTCCGATCCTAAAGAGACGTCTTATCACATCCGTAGGATTTTTGCTGGTGCTGATGTATTTCTCCATGGGGCACATGATGTGGGGATGGCCACTGCCGAAATGGTTTGACGGCAATCACGTAGCCATGGGACTGGTACAGCTGCTCCTGGCTGGTATCATCATGGTGATCAACCAGAAATTTTTCATCAATGGATTTAAGAGTCTGTGGCGCCGTTCCCCAAATATGGATACTCTGGTAGCTCTTGGCTCCATGGCATCCTTCCTGTGGAGCGTCTATGCACTGTTTGCCATGACAAGAGCACAGGCAGACGGAGATTCTGCTGCAGTTATGAATTACATGATGGATTTTTATTTTGAATCTGCAGCCATGATCCTGACACTGATCACCGTAGGAAAAATGCTGGAGGCCCGTTCTAAAGGAAAGACAACGGATGCGCTTAAAAGCCTTATGAAGCTGGCACCCAAAACTGCGGTTGTGGTACGAAAGGGACAGGAACTTACCGTTCCTATTGAGCAGGTTCAGAAAGGAGAAACCTTTGTCGTCCGCCCGGGAGAGAATATTCCGGTGGACGGAGTGATCCTGGAAGGAACCACAGCAGTCAATGAATCCGCACTGACCGGCGAGAGTATCCCGGTTGATAAAGAAACCGGAGATATGGTTTCTGCGGCAACCGTGAATCAGTCCGGATTTATCAAATGCGAAGCGACCAGAGTGGGAGAGGATACCACCCTTTCCCAGATCATCAAAATGGTCAGTGATGCGGCAGCCACCAAGGCACCGATCGCAAAGATCGCAGACCGTGTTTCCGGTGTGTTTGTACCGGCAGTGATCACAATCGCAGTGATCACAACGATCATCTGGCTTCTTGCAGGACAGACCTTCGGTTATGCTCTGGCAAGGGGGATTTCCGTTCTGGTCATCAGCTGCCCCTGCGCACTTGGCCTTGCAACACCGGTTGCCATTATGGTCGGCAACGGTATGGGTGCCAAAAACGGAATCCTTTTCAAAACAGCCGTTTCTCTTGAGGAAGCAGGAAAAGTCCAGATCGTCGCTTTGGATAAAACCGGAACCATTACAAGCGGTCAGCCGGAGGTAACAGATATTCTTCCGGCTGAGGGAGTTACAGAAACAGAGCTTCTCATGCTGGCCTGTGCACTGGAGAAAAAAAGTGAACATCCACTGGCAAAGGCAGTTCTAAAAAAAGCCGAGAAAGAGAACCTTGCCACAGGTGAAGTAACCGGCTTCCAGGCACTTCCGGGAAACGGACTTTTCGCTATACTTGGAAGTGACAAACTGACAGGCGGAAGCCTGAAATTTATCAGCAGCCAGACAAATGTTTCCGCAGACCTTAACAGGAGAGCCGAGCAGCTTGCAGAGCAGGGAAAAACGCCCCTTCTTTTCACACGAAACGGTAAACTTCTGGGAATCATCGCAGTTGCGGATGTGATCAAGGAAGACAGTCCCCGTGCAGTAAAAGAGCTTCAGAACATGGGAATCCGTGTAGTTATGCTTACTGGTGACAATGAGCGTACCGCAAAAGCCATCGGAGCTCAGGCAGGAGTTGACGATGTGATCGCAGGAGTTCTTCCGGATGGAAAAGAAAGTGTGATCCGCGCTCTGAAGGAGCAGGGAAAGGTTGCCATGGTCGGTGACGGTATCAACGACGCGCCGGCACTTACAAGAGCCGATATCGGAATTGCCATCGGTGCAGGAACAGATATTGCCATTGATGCGGCAGATATCGTTCTGATGAAGAGCCAGTTAAGCGATGTTCCAGCGGCAGTACGTTTAAGCCGCGCCACACTTCGGAATATCCATGAGAATCTTTTCTGGGCATTTTTCTACAATATAATCGGCATTCCCCTTGCAGCAGGTGTCTGGATCCCGCTTTTCGGATGGACTTTGAATCCGATGTTCGGAGCTGCGGCCATGAGTCTTTCCAGCTTCTGTGTTGTAACAAATGCACTGCGTCTGAATCTGTTTCAGATCCACAATGCAGCCAAAGACAAAACGATCAAAAATCCGGTAACATTACACATCAGTCATGATGAAAATATAAAAGAAGAAAAGGAGAACAAAACAATGGTAAAGGTAACGGTCAATGTAGAAGGAATGATGTGCGGACACTGTGAGGCACACGTAAACAAAGCCATCCAGGCAGCTTTCGGAGCAGAAGACGTAGTTTCTTCCCACGAGAACGGAACAACTGTATTCTCTGTACCTGAGAAGGTTGACGAGGCAAAGGTTGAAGAAGTGATCAAGGAAGCCGGTTACGAGTTTAAGGGAATCACCCAGGAATAAACCGGATTTTTAAACCACATATTTGCCAAATGGCCAAAAGAAACAGTTCTGTAAAAGCGGAGCTGTTTCTTTTGTCTCATACAGAAAAAATTTTCCACTTCTATAAATCCGGCTAATATCTTTATAGTTTATTCTGAAAAAGCAGGATTATCCGCCAAATTGGTTTTTATTTTCAATTCTCTTATGCTATACTGATAGCGATTATGGATATAGGAACGATAACAGAAATCGTTAACATCATAGTAGTAGAGAGGAGCGCATTATGAGCGGATTTTTTGGAGTAGCATCGAAGGATGACTGTGTACTGGAGCTTTTTTACGGAGTGGATTACCATTCTCATCTGGGAACACGCCGCGGAGGTATGGCTGTTTACGGAGAACATGGATTTGACCGTGCCATCCACAACATTGAGAACACGCCTTTCCGTACAAAATTTGACGGAGATGTGGGTTCCATGAAGGGAAATATGGGAATCGGATGTATTTCTGATTATGAGCCTCAGCCCCTTCTGTTCAGTTCCAGGATCGGCAGCTTTGCCCTCACTTTTGTGGGAAAGATTAATAATTACGATGAACTTCTGCAGCAGCTGTATGATACGACCAAGGTACATTTTCAGGAGATGACCAATGGAACAGTCAATGTGACCGAACTGATCGCTGCACTGATCTGTGAAAAGGACAACTTTGTGGAAGGTATCCAGTACGTACAGGGACTGATCGACGGCTCCATGACTCTGCTCCTTATGACAAAAGACGGAATTTATGCAGCCCGTGACAAGATGGGCAGAACTCCTGTGGAAATTGGCCGCAAAGAAGGGTCATACTGTATTTCCTTTGAAAGTCATGCCTATATCAACCTTGGATACGAAGATTATAAAGAACTTGGCCCCGGAGAGATCGTATTCGTAACAGCAGACGAAGTCAAAACTCTGGTTGAGCCCGGAAAGAAAATGAAGATCTGTTCCTTCCTCTGGGTTTACTACGGATATCCGACAGCCTCTTATGAAGGTGTAAATGTAGAGGAGATGCGCTACCGCTGTGGAAGCATGCTTGCAAAGAGAGACGGCGATTCCGTGCACCCGGACATTGTAGCCGGTGTTCCGGATTCCGGCATTGCCCATGCCATCGGATACGCCAATGAATCCGGCATTCCTTACGCAAGACCATTCATTAAATATACACCAACCTGGCCCAGATCTTTTATGCCGACCAATCAGAACCAGCGTAACCTTATTGCCAAAATGAAACTGATCCCGGTACGTGCGCTGATCAAGGATAAAAAACTTCTTCTCATAGACGATTCCATCGTACGTGGCACCCAGCTTCGCGAGACAACCGAATTTCTGTACCGCAGCGGAGCCAAAGAGGTTCATGTCCGTCCTGCCTGCCCGCCAATCATGTACGGCTGCAAATATTTAAACTTCTCACGTTCCAAATCTGAGATGGAGCTGATCGCCCGTCAGGTGATCGAGAAGAGAGAAGGCCCCAACTGTCCGCAGGAAGTTCTGGATGAATATGCAGATCCACATACAGAGAAATACGAGCAGATGGTACAGGATATCTGCGAGATGCAGAATTTTACAACTCTCCGTTATCACAGACTGGATGATCTTCTGGAATCCATTGGGATCGATCCTTGTAATATATGCACATATTGTTTTAACGGTAAAGAATAAAAAACAGAGCTGCTGTTTCAGATGAGCCTCCTTAACTCCCGGTTGCATTTTGGATATCTGAGGCTTATAATAAATGCGGATATATCTTTTGTGGTATATCCGCGTTTTTTATGTCATGGGAAATTATTTCGTAATGTTCCAATGACAGAGTATCAAAAAAAAATTTTCAGGAGAATAAACATGATTTTTCCTATAAAAGCCGTGATATTTGATGCAGACGGCGTCCTTCTGGATTCGCTCTCTGTTTGGAAGGAGCTTGGAAAACGATATATTACAGATCTGGGATATCAGCCGGTTGCGGAAATGGACGAAATCCTTTTTCCCATGAGTATGGAGCAGGGAGCGGACTGGCTGAAAAACAGGTTTACTCTTGCGTATTCCGAAGAAAAGATCGTGATGGATCTGAAATCCCGGATCCGTAAATACTATTTTGAAGAGGTCCCGGCAAAATCAGGTGCCAGAGAACTTCTTCAATGCCTTGCAGAACAGAAAATCCCGGCTGCGGTGGCAACCTCAAGCCCCAGGGAACATATCTGCCGGGCGCTGGAAAGAAACGGACTTCTTTCCTTTTTTGATAAAATCTATACCACCAGTGAGATCGGAGAAAGCAAACATTCTCCGAGGGTCTATCTTACGGCTGCAGAAGCACTGGGAACGGAGCCATCCCGGACGCTGGTTGTGGAGGATTCACTCTACGCGTTGCAGACTGCCGGAAATGCAGGATTTCTGACTGCCGGTATTTATGACGCATTGGGAGAACCGGATCAGGAACAGCTGAAAAAGGATGCCTATATCTACTGTCGGGATCTGACAGAGTTACAGAACTATATATTCACAGAAAACGGAGGAAACCAAAGATGAAAACAGCATTAACCATCGCAGGCAGCGATTCCAGCGGAGGAGCCGGGATCCAGGCCGATATTAAAACCATGATGGCAAACGGAGTATACGCCATGAGTGCCATCACCGCGCTGACTGCCCAGAACACCACCGGTGTCACAGCCATCCAGAATGCAACCGCAGAGTTCCTGGGTCAGGAGCTGGACTGTATTTTTACGGATATCTTTCCGGATGCAGTAAAAATCGGAATGGTTTCCGAAAGTGATCTGATCCATATGATCGCAGGAAAGCTCCGACAGTATCGGGCAAAAAATATCGTGGTGGACCCGGTTATGGTTGCCACAAGCGGTGCAAGACTGATCAGTGAGGAGGCGGTGGATGTTCTGAAGGAAGAACTGTTTCCTCTTGCAGATCTTCTCACCCCCAATATCCCGGAAACCGAGGTGCTTACCGGACGGAAGATCAAAAGCGCCGATGATATGATCGAAGCTGCAAAACAGGTTTCCGAGCAGTATCACTGTGCAGTTCTCTGCAAGGGCGGACATAAGCTCAATGATGCCAATGATCTTCTCTATGTGAATGGAACATATCAGTGGTTTGAGGGAAAAAGGATCGACAATCCCAATACCCACGGAACAGGATGTACTCTTTCCTCGGCCATCACTTCCAACCTTGCAAAGGGATTTTCCATGGTGGAATCTGTAAACCATGCCAAGGACTATATTTCCGGAGCCCTTGCTGCCATGCTGGATCTGGGAAAAGGAAGCGGCCCTATGGATCATGGCTTTGCGATAAAGAACAATTATACAGAGGAGGCATAAGATTATGACAGTTACAGAACGGATCACAGCTCTTCGAAAACAAATGAAGGAAAAGGGAATCGATGCTTATCTGGTTCCGACCGATGATTTTCATGGTTCTGAGTATGTTGGGGATTATTTTAAATGCAGAAAATACATCACCGGATTTACCGGTTCTGCCGGAACTGCCGTGATCATGCAGGACATGGCCGGACTCTGGACAGACGGAAGATATTTTATCCAGGCTGCACAGCAGTTAGAGGGAACTCCGGTTACTCTATTTAAGATGGGAGAACCAGACGTACCAACGATCCACAAATTCCTGGAAGAAAATCTGAAAGAGGGAATGTGTCTCGGCTTCGATGGCCGTACCGTAAGCGCAGAAGAAGCAGAGACGCTAGAAAAAATCCTTCAGAAAAAACAGGTACATTTTTCTGTAAATGAGGATCTCATCGGAAATATCTGGGATGATCGTCCGGCACTTTCCTGTGAACCGGTAATGGAATTATCCGAAAAATGGGCCGGAAGATCCAGAGCAGACAAGATCCGTGAGATCCGCAGCAAACTGAAAGAGAAGGGCGCAGACCTCTTTATCCTCACTTCCCTTGATGACATTGCATGGCTTTTAAATATCCGCGGAAATGATACCCACTGCTGCCCGGTAGTTCTTTCCTATCTTGTGCTGGATGACAGTGAGCTCCGTCTTTTTGTCAATGAAAAAGCCTTTTCGGATTCTGCTAAGGAAGCACTTTCCAAAGACGGTATTGCCATTTATCCATATGATGACATTTACACCTATGTACAGACGATTCCCGAAGAGAAAAAGGTATTTCTTTCCAGAAGCAATGTAAACAGCCGGCTGGTCAGCAGTATTCCAAAGACGGTAACGATCCTGGACGGTGAAAATTTGACCCTTCTCCCAAAAGCCATCAAAAATGAAACCGAAGTCCAGAATGAAAAGACTGCCCACCTCAAAGATGGCGTTGCAATGGTGAAGTTTATCCACTGGCTGAAGAAAAATGCGGGAATGAAGGAGATCACCGAGCTTTCCGCTGCTGATAAGCTCTATGAATTCCGTTCCGTACAGGAGAATTTTCAGGGAAACAGCTTTGATCCCATCATTGCCTACGGTGCACATGGAGCCATTGTCCATTACAGTGCAACAGAAGAAACCAATATTCCACTTGAGCCAAAAGGGCTGGTTCTGATGGATACAGGCGGACATTATCTGGAGGGCACCACAGATATCACCCGCACCGTTGTACTTGGCCCGGTTACTGAAAAAGAAAAAAAATATTTCACAGCAGTACTCCGTGGACACCTAAACCTGGCAGCAGCAAAATTCCGCTACGGCTGTACCGGCCTGAATCTGGATGCCCTGGCTAGAGGACCTCTCTGGGCTATGGGAGAGGATTACAACCACGGAACCGGCCATGGCGTAGGTTATCTTCTCAATGTACACGAAGGACCTCAGAGTTTTCGCTGGAAAAGCCCTGCCGCGCTTCCGGCTCCTGTTCTGGAAGAAGGGATGATCACCTCCGATGAACCGGGATATTATGCGGAAAATGAATTCGGCATCCGTCACGAAAATCTTGTAGTTTGCAAAAAAGCCGAAAAAACATCCTACGGCCAGTTTATGAAATTTGAGCCACTGACTCTGGTCCCATTTGATCTGGAAGGTATCGATCCGGAACAGATGGAAGCAGGAGAGCGCAAATTGCTCAATCAGTATCATGCCCTTGTATACGAAAAGATTTCTCCGTATCTGAATGAAGAAGAGCAATCCTGGTTAAAAAAAGCCACACAGGAAATATAACCCGGAATTCACCTTAATATTTCCTTCCGACAGATACCATAAGAAACGCAAAACCATTTCAGGGATAAGAATAAATCCAACCAGGGAGGTACTTAGCGCCTATGAAAACAGAAAATAGAATTGATCACTACATCGATCTCCACGCACATCTGGACGGCTGCATTACCACAGAGATAGCCAGAAAACTTGCCGCATTGCAGCAGATCACGCTTCCGGCTGCCACAGATGAAGAGCTTCTTTCTCTTCTTTCTGTGCCGGATACCTGCGAAAATCTCAATGATTTTCTGAAATGCTTTGACCTGCCTCTTTCCCTTCTTCAGACAGAAGAGGCATTGGAAGAGGCTGTTTATCTTATCCTTTCTGAAATGAAAGAAGACGGTGTGATCTACGCAGAACTTCGTTTTGCCCCACAGCTCCACACACAGAAGGAAATGACTCAGGAAACAGCGATCCACGCTGCATTACGTGGTCTGAAAAGAGCTCCCATCCCCGGTAATCTGATCTTATGCTGTATGCGCGGTGATCTTAACCAGAAAGAAAATCTGGAAACTCTGGAGCTGGCAAAAAAATATCTTGTTGAAGATGGCGGCGTGGTTGCTATCGATCTTGCAGGAGCCGAGGCACTCTTTCCAACAGAAAATTACGAGGCGCTTTTTGCAAAAGCAAGAGAATATCAGATTCCATTTACCATCCATGCAGGCGAGGCCGGAAATGCAGAGGATGTAAAAACAGCTGTCCATATGGGGGCAGTCAGGATCGGTCATGGTGTGAGGATCGCGGGAAATAAGGAAGTGATACAGCTTGTAAAGGATAAGGGGGTTTTTCTGGAAATGTGCCCTACAAGCAACCGCCAGACAAAAGCTATGGAAGAAATGTCTGCTTATCCGCTGAAAGCATTTCTCGAAATGGGACTTAAGGTAACCTTAAATACCGATGATCCGGCGATCGAAAGAACAACCCTTTCCCGGGAATTCCGATATATGGAATCTCTGTTAAATCTTACCCAGGAGCAGAAAAGGCTGCTGCTTCTGAATTCTGTGGAGGCAGCCTTTACTTCCAGGAACAGAAAATGGAAACTGAAAGAACAGCTTCTTTTCTGAACTGTGTGAAAACTATCAGGCGAAAGGATAGCCCTGGACATCCGGATAGAAAATTTCTCATTACCCCATCTTGAATCCAAAATCCTTTTATGATAGACTTGAAAAAGTTTCACAATATAAGTATTTACCTGACCATGGTCTTACAGAGCGGAACATGGTCAGACTTAAGATAAAACGGTGTCATGCCGTATAGAATAGGAGATTTTAACAGAATGGCATTAAGTCCGAAGATGTGGTTCCTTATCTTGAAGGCGAACCATTTATTAACACTGTTCCAATAGAAACAGGTTTTACTAATACTGTTATTAAAAATGATGAATCTCTTGTGGTTAGTCTTAATTCTGAAAACCCGGAACTTCATGAGGGAATGATACGATTTGACATTATATTCTATGTCAGGATGAAGGATGGATTATCGCAGATTATTATCAATGTAGAAGCCCAAAAGGACGAACCAAATGGGTATGATATATTGAATCGGGCAATCTTTTATATAAGCCGTATGATTTCCTCACAAAAGGAAAGAGATTTTTCAAATTCAAATTATAATGATATCAAGCGAGTCTATTCCATCTAGGTTTGTATGAATATGCCGGAAAATAGTCTGGAACACATTCACCTGGTGAAAGATAGTATTGTAAATTCCCATGCATGGAAAGGCAAACTGGACTTGGTTAATATCGTAATGATCGGACTTGCCAAAGAACTTCCGAAGCATGAGGAGAAATATGAATTACATAGATTACTGGGAGCATTGTTATCTCAGGATTTAACAGCAAACGAAAAACTGGATATCATTGGAAATGAATATGCAATTCCAATGGAAAAGGATTCTAGAGAGGATGTGAGTATTATGTGTAATTTGAGCCAGAAAATTAAAGAGACTGGAATTGAAACCGGAATTGAGATGGGTAAACGGGAAATGATTATAAAAATGTACAACAAAGGTTATACAGCTGCTCAGATCGCGGATGTAGCTGAAATGGACGAAAAAAAGATAAAAGATATCATAAAAAATGCTGAATTGTTGACAGTATAAAAGATTGAACAGAACTATAAAAGTTCTTCTGGACGGGAGTATCCCAAAGTTTGTGTAAACCTTCAAACTGATGTAAGATAGAATTACTCAGTTTGGAGGTTTATTTTATGGCAAGAAAAAAGGATTCACCACAAAAAGCAGCGCTTAGAGAACTCATGGGAAACTACCTGAAGGAAAACAATGTAAAAGTAAAAGATGGAACAGATGTTAATTCCATTATGCGGGATATGATGTCTATCATTTTGGAAGGTGCCCTTGATCAGGAACTGGATGAAGAACTGGGATATTCCAAGTATGATTATCGAAATAAAGAAACCGATAATTCCAGGAATGGACATTCCCAGAAAACGTTACATACCAGTTACGGAGATATGGAGATTGATATTCCAAGGGATCGAAAAGGTGACTTCGAACCACAGGTTGTAAAGAAGTATCAGAATTCGATTACGCAGGACATGGAAGAAAAGATCATTTCCATGTACGCAAAAGGAATGACTACTGCCGATATAGAAAGCCACATGCGTGAATTATACGATCTTGAAATCTCCGACAGTACTGTCAGCCGGATCACTGATAAGATCCTGCCAATAGTAAAAGAATGGCAGGAAAGGCCATTAGAAAGTGTGTATGCTGTTGTATTTATGGATGCGATCCATTTCCATGCCCGTAATGAGGGGCGGATTGTAAAACGTGCTGTTTACATTGCGATTGGGATCGATATGGAAGGACGTAAGGATGTCCTCGGAATGTATGTTGGTCAAAATGAAAGTGCCAAGTTCTGGCTCTCCATCCTGAATGGCCTGAAAAACCGGGGTGTAGAAGATATATTGATTGCGTGTGTGGATGGACTGACCGGTTTTCCACAGGCAATTGAAGCAGTATTTCCCCAGACCGAGATCCAGCAGTGCATAATCCATCAGATCAGGAATACCACGAAATTTGTTTCTTACAAAGAGATCAAACCACTTATGGCAGATCTGAAGCGTGTATATGCAGCTCCTACAGAAGAAGTTGCATTGGCAGAACTGGACAGCTTTGACGAAAAATGGAGCGGGAAATACCCTAAGATTGCAAAGTCATGGAAAGATAACTGGGCAAATCTTTCAACGTATTTTAAGTATCCGGAAGCTGTCAGACGTCTGATCTATACCACGAACACGATTGAAGGATTTAACCGCCAACTCCGGAAAGTCACCAAATCCAAGACGGTATTTCCATCCGATGACAGTCTCCTGAAAATGCTGTATCTGGCCATGATAGATATCACCAAGAAATGGACGGGACACCGTCAGGATTGGGGACAGATCCATTCTCAGCTGGAAATTTTCTTCGAAGAAAGATTGGAAAGGTTATAAGCAGAATGCATGCTAGGCAGGGCTGGCACAGCCAGTCCTGCTTGACATGCCCTAAAACTGCATTATAATACAAACAAGGACAGAACCCTGAAAAACAGGTTCTGTCCTCGATAACTAATGACATATCTTATATCAGTTTTTTCTGTTTACACAAAACTTGAAACGCTCTCTTCTGGACAGCTACACTATCTGTAAATTATAACATATTATGCATCAGCTGCGATACAGGTATTTCCACAACAGTTACAAAAAGATGGTGAACCGGACTGAATCCACCATCTTTTTTCTTTATCTTCTGTTATTAATAACCTCTCTCGCCATATCTGCAAGTTCTCCGGCAGATAATTTTCCATCTATTTGCAGCAAATCATACTGGATGCCATCCTTATTCCAGTTAACGCTTTGAACCTGACTGACTTCAATCTGAGAAGCACTGCCATCGTAACTAAATACAACTTTTCCACTGGACTGGTCTTTTTTATCTTGTTCTGTCAATTCGTAATCATCTGATACCACTTTATTTATATAATGTACATAATACAAATTTGTTTCATTTACAGTGGCAATAATATCACCTGACGGAGTAAGTTTTGAGTTAAATTTCTGCTGTTCAAACGATACAACATCTCCATTCTTCTGATAATCAAAGGACACAGATTTAAAATTCTCAATTACATTTGCATTGCCATCCTTAAAACTGTTTTTTATAATATTGCCCTCTTTGAAGCAGTACCCGTTCTCAAAGGTATCAATCAATACCGGTCTATACCCAATATCCTTTGTAATCTGTTCTGACGTTGGAAGAGATGTATAATCAGCACGTGATGCAGATGAACCTGTCCACATTGAAATCTTTCCTGTTGCTGCCATAGCAGTAACTCCAATTGTAAGTGTTGCAGCTATCAACAAAGGTAATATTTTCTTTTTTGATCTCATAGTCGTTTGCTTCCTTTCTGTATCTGCGAAGTCAAGTTTTGCATAAACTCTCTGTCTGACATTCTCTGTATCAATATCAAGAGCATTGCAGGAAATATCTACCTGTTTTTGTATTCCCAATTCTTTAAGCAAATTTTTTCTTCTCATAATTTTTCCTCCGCATCCGATAACATTTTTCTGAGTTTTCTTTTTCCTCTTGAAAGTCTGGTCTTAACTGTAGAAATATTAAGTCCCATTGCTTTTGAAATATCCTTGATTTTTTCATCAAATTTATACCGCCTTACAAAAATCTCGCTGTCAGGTTCGCCAAGGCTCATAACTGTTTCCCATACATAATTATTGTGAAAATTCTCTTCCATGAAATTTTTGCCATCTGACAGCTCAATATCTTCAAGAGATGTATGATCCATCTTTCTGTTTATCCGTTTCAGAGCAAAATTCCGGGCAACAGCAGCAAGATATGACCGTAATGTACCTTTCTGCAAATCTATCCTTCCGGTATTCTTCCAAAGTACAACAAACACATCTGCCACAATTTCTTCAATATCCTCTTTCGGCAGTGAATTGCCGGCCATATGATACAAAACAGTACTCAAATACGGCGTATAAATTCGGATTGCTTCATCTATTGAATTTTTTTCTCTGTTCCTGAGACGCTGCAAAAGTTCTTCTTCATCTGTCATATCAATCCTACTTTCTTTTTAATATTTTCAAAAATTAAAAGCTTTTAACCTTTACATTCTTATATATCCTGTCAAAGCGCAAAAAGTTTCAATTTTAGAAAATTATGATATTGATACACCACTTTACAACTTTTTTATAAAAAAATATCGTACAGGATTTCCTGATGTATAATGAATTTGGCATAAAACATTACAAAGGAAAGTGACCCTGTACGGCAAAAACATTATACAGCGAAAAAACACTGATAGGCAGACTTCAGCAATATTTTTTGATCTATTTTGAAACTTTTTCTGTTCCGACAGCAAATACCTTATTTCTGCTGATATTATCTATACTGAGCCGCACACAACGGTTCCAACTATCTGAATGGACACTGCTTTGTGAGAGTCATGCTCTGCGTACCTGTCTGGAATGGGGATAAAGTATCTCATCTTTCCGTTCCTCTTGGTTATCGTATGTGGCAGAAAAAAGAGTCTAAACTGGAACTGGCAGCCTCCATGATCCGGCAGGTTATGCCTGAATTTCACAGCAAAGATCATGTCATCATCCCTTGTGACAGCTGATATACAAAACACAACCTGGTATCCATCGTTGATGAATATCCGAATCCGGATCTGATTGGCAATGCAAGGAGTGCTTCTGTCATGTATGATCTTGCTTATGTCCATCTTTTTGTTTGTAAAATTTCTGAAAATATTCTGGTGAAATGGTAGTATAATACGGAGAATGTAAAAAACGTAAGAGAGTAAAAATGAAACTACCGGATAAATTAGCACCGTTTCTGGAATTATTGCACATATACAGAGAAACTGGGTGAGAAAACAGTAAAAGCATATCGGATTGATCTAAGCAGTGTTTTGTTTTTGTCGCCTGTGAAGAGCAAGACAAAGAGAAGCTTGAGGAATATATTACGGAATTACATAAAAAACACAAACAGAACAGAGATTAAAAAAAGTGGATATTTCGTTGGCAATGGAAGAGGCAACGGAAAAAAATACTTTTATGAGAACCGATTTCCTTTCCGATGCATCTAATTAGTGTAAAAGTAAACATGAGTAGTAATCCAGCTGGACAAAAGGAGAAGACAAAGTTATGACAAAAGATGTATTTATTAAGGAGGTTCGGGATGCAGAAGCCATGCTGTATCATATATCAAAGTCCATTCTGAAGAATGACTCTGATTGTGGGGATGCTGTACAGGAAACAATTCTTAAGGCATATGAAAAACTTTCCACTTTAAAGAAAGAAAAATATTTCCGAACATGGATCACAAGGATATTGATCAATGAATGCAAAGGGATTCTTCGGAAAAGAAAAAATGTTATTCCATATGAAGAATATATGGACAATATGAAAATGACTGAGGAGGACAGATACAGTCATTTATATATGGCGATTATGGAACTTCCGGAGGATCTGAGGGTTTTGGTAACATTGTATTATTTAGAAGGATTTTCATTGAAAGAGATCAGTGAGGCTCTGGATATTCCGGAAGGAACGATCAAAAGCAGACTTTCACGTGCAAGAGAGTTTTTGAAGGTGCAGTTATCCGAAGAAGAGAAAAGACCGGCAACTGGGAAAAACAGCAAGCAATTAAAGAGAATAACAGGAAAGGGGAAAATGTCATGTTAGAGAAGAAATGGAATCATATCGCACCGGAAGTACCACAGGATTTTCATAATAAATTTGAAGATACACTAAAACAGATTGAACAGGCGGATTCAGTTGATAAAAAATACAAAAGAAAAAAAATCAGTGGACGATTATTGATTGCAGCAGCAGTAATCTGTACTGGTATGGCTGTTACTGTGGCTGCAAAAGAGTTCTTTAAATGGAATGATTACCTAGTGAAAAGACTGGATCCATCGGAGGAACAGCAGGAGACACTGCAGGAATCAACTTATATTCAGAATATAGACCAGTCTGTAACACAAAATGGTGTGACGGTTACCCTGACAGATTCTATTCAGGATCAGGGATTCCTGTATGCTTTTTTTGAAGTGAAAACAGAGGACAGTATTTCTATGACTGATCATACTTCTTTTGAGGAGATGACACATTTTAAGATCGATGGAAAAGAAGTATATGCAGTGGACGATAACAGATTTGGAAGTTTCAATACTGGGGTAGGACAGGATGTGTTACTGAAAACAGATCAAAATTCTACACATCTTAAATATTTTAACGCCTGTATATCTTATGACGGTGATTATGATCTGAGTAATAAAACAGTAGAAATCACATTAAAGAATCTTACGGAGGAAGGAGATTATGATACGACTGTTATTACAGATGGAACATGGGATTTTAAATGGACTCTGGGTGCAGTAAAGCCTCCGACAACTCTGGAAGTGAACCGGAAATGTGATTTTGGAGGTTATGAAATCACAGTGAAAAAAATGGAAGTAACGCCCCTTTTATGGTCATTATATCTTGATTATGATGAAGCTATGAAGGTGTATGAAGATGAAAAAAACAAATTTGAGTACGCAGGTACGGACTATGGCATGGATCTTTATGCCAGAACTAGTATTGACCAGGTGCGTTATAAAGATGGAACGGTTTTAACACTTGATAGGACCATGGGAGGCATCGCTGGCGGTGGAGAAAAACAGGATAAGGAAAACGGTGTCCTGATCATCAGAAACAGCTTCCCGCAACTGGTTGATGTAGATAACCTGCAGGCGGTACATTTTGGGAACATTGACCAATGGCTTGAAGTGCGGGGATAAAAGTTTTTTCGGTGATACAGAAAAATCCTCCCATAATTAGATAATGAGAAAATACAAAAAGAACCGATACAAGGTCTTTGCAAGACTGATATCGGTTCTTTTTGGCTAAGTCTGCCAACTGTAAATTTTGTTTATATATTAACGCATCCTGTTCATGTACAGGAAACGGATTCTAACGTATACTGAAATTATTGATTACAAGGTCTACATGAACTGCAAATACAGATTCCGGGTTATATCCGGAAGCCATATTTTGCACTTACCGGTAAAATCTGTAATAGTTGGCATAAAAATTCATTACATATTCGATATAAGCTTTAAATCTATTCATTGTCTGTTCCTCCTTTCTTTATCTTATGGCTGTATTATAAAGCAGGTTGACCGGGAGTTCATGCTAAATAGAAAGAAAAAACAGACAAATCTTGCAAAAAAAGGAGCGGGTAAATGTTTCCTGTATATGAGGAGAAAAAAAGAAAAGATGACAGATCGGACAGAGCAGCGTTGAAAGATATCAGTCAGAATGTTATTCCTGAAATCATCTGCAATCTGACAGATATGAAATCATCAAGAGAAAAAATCTGGATGAACAATGCAAAGCCATTTGGTTATGAGATTCTGGATATAAAAATTGGTGGCGTGATTACAAGACTTAAAAGTACAGGATACCGGATTGACAATTATCTGAATGGAAATGTGCTTCGTCTGGAAGAGCTGGAAGAGGAAAGACTTCCCTATTTTACCAAAGGAATGGACAAGCGGGAGAACTTATGGAATCGCATCATCAGTGGATGTGATTTGAATGACACGATCTGATAAAGGTAAATGAAAGGAATCAGGCTACGTGTGAAAATTCTAGTGATTTTAATAATTTTTGTATTTGCATTGTCTCTCTTTCGAATGATTCTGGAATGGAGTAAAAATAATAATTCTTCCGTAGAATCTGTGGATGCTGTTGTATCAGAAAAAATAGGGGAAATATATCAGCAGCAGATACCAAATGCAGGTGACCCGACAGGAAGTCATGGTTTTACAGTGCATGATATCCCCAGCTTTAAAATCAAATTCCGCATGACGGACTATACAGAAAAAGAATTTGATGTTGACAAGAAAGCATTTAAAAATATAAAAAAAGGAGATTCCGGAGTGCTGACTTATCAGGGAAGCAGATATTTGGGATTCATAAAAGACTGATTATTTGCTCCCAGATGTTCTCACCAGCGTTATAAACGATCAGAAAATAACGGTTTATACAGGAAATCAAAACTATTCTCACAGAATGGTTTTGGTTTCCTTTTTTGCTGTTACAAATCAGTTACAACTGCAATATAGAATTTAATGTATAATTAACCTGTGAAAAGATAGTTATAAAAACATGTGAGGTAATAATTATGAAGGCAAGAATTCTTGTGATAGAAGACGAAATGTCAATCAATGACCTGCTATGTATGAATTTGGAGATTGCAGGGTATGAAACAGTAGGATATCTGGATGGAAATGAGGCATATGAAGCAATTATTCAAGATCATGCGTTTCAGTGTGCACTTGTAGATATCATGCTTCCCGGAAGAGACGGATATAGCCTGTTACCGAAACTGAAGCAGTATGAAATCCCCGTAATATTTCTTACCGCAAAGGGAGATATCGCGAGCAAGATAAAGGGATTAAAAGACGGTGCAGAAGATTATATTGTAAAACCATTTGAAATGCTGGAAGTGATGGTCCGTCTTGAAAAGGTACTGGAACGTAATGGCACTGTACAAGAACAGATTCAAATTGGTGATGTTATCATTGATACGTCTAGTCGTACTGTTACAAAAATGGGCATGGAAATCTATTTAAAGCCAATGGAATATAACTGTCTCATGGTGTTCGCCAAAAACCCGAACAAAGCACTGACCAGGAATCAGATTCTGCAGGAACTGTGGAATGAAGAGTTCTGCGGAGAAACAAGAACTGTGGATGCACATGTGGGTCGTATCAGGAAAAAGCTTGGCTGGCAGGATAAGATTAAAACAATTCCCAGAATCGGTTACAGACTTGAGGTGGATTTATGAAACTCTTAATAAAGATCTTTGCTCAGACTACATGTATCATTTTGTTGGTGTCGTCAGGGATCTTTCTCTATACCACTTATTGTTGGAAAAATCAGAGTATACAGAATATCAACAGTTATGAAAGCAGTATATTCAGAACAAATATCTTACAGTTTGAAAATAAAACAAGCCTTTCTGACAATCAGAAACAGAATACCGACAACGAAATGCGCCCCCAAATAGTTACTTATGCTTTTCGGCAGGTTTTTCATGACAGCGCGGTTTTATATCTTGATGGAAAAATGATCTATAATGGAACTGTTTATGAATTCGATGTAAAAAAGTTAAGAGAATTATGTGAAAGTAAGGCAAACATGGTGGATCATGGCAGCAACAGTGACGGTCATGGCCCTATGATCAGTCAGATAAATGGAAGGACACTTTTGTTATTTTACTATGGCAATGTAAATATGGGATATCAGATTGTTACTTATAAAGATATAACAGATGTAATAGAAAAAAGTCATCTGCTGTTTTTTCAGACGGGTGTATTTACTTTATCTTTGATCGTGGTGATGGGAATTATCCTTTATTTGAGCCTTCGAAAAATCACAGCACCGCTTACAAGCCTAAGAGAAGCTACGCTTCTTGTTTCTGAAGGTATTTATGATTTTAAAGTACCGTCAGAGGGAAATACAGAACTTGCGCAGGTAGGTGCAACCTTTAATTTTATGACAGGTAAAATAAAAGAACAAATTGAAAGTCTTTCTAACATAAACCGGACACAAAAACAGCTTATTGGAAGTCTGGCTCATGAGCTGAAGACCCCAATGACTGCAATCATAGGCTATGCAGATACATTGCTTACTGTGCGCCTAACCCCGGAAAGGCAGGAGAAGGCTCTGATTTATATTGAAAATGAATGTCGCAGGCTTTCAAGACTTTCTATGAAAATGCTGGAATTGACCGGACTCTACGAAGCTTCGGAAAACTCATTCAATCCAGCTGAAATACAGGTGGATAATTTCCTGAAAGAAGTAAAAGAACTCATTGATTGCAGGCTTCAAGAAAAAAACATCTCTCTTGATGTATTTTGTGAACCAAAAGAATTGGTAAAGAAGTTTGATCAGGACTTAATGATAAGTGTAGTGACAAATCTAATTGATAATGCAGTCAAAGCCTCCAGGAAAGAATCTAAAATTGTGCTTGAGGCAACCCCAGACCATCTGATGGTTCAAGATTTTGGAAAGGGAATACCGAAAGAGGATCTGGAAATGGTGACGGAACCATTTTATATGGTAGACAAATCTCGTTCCAGGGCAAAAGGAAGTGTAGGGCTCGGTCTTTCTTTATGTCAGAAAATTATAGAACTGCACGATTTCCATCTGAAGATTGAAAGCAATCCGGGAAAAGGAACTACCGTCTCTGTTTTCTGGTAATCACACTAACGTTTACATATCAGTTACAAATCGCGAAAGATTTGGTGTAATGCTCGATGATATACTTATAACAACCTTAGAAAGGAGATTTTACCAGAAATGAGAAAAAATATTAAAAAGTTTGCAGGAATAGTGCTTTGTATTGGAATGTTTACAGGATGCGCACAGACCCCGGATTCTTCTTTGGTAAAGCCAAAGGGGAGCAAGGCTGTAGATGCCTATACGGAAGCGGATGATGTCAGCGGTTCTAAAGGAGAAGCATCTGAAAGCAAGAACGATGACGGTTCAGAGTCAAAGACAACCATCAGGAATCTCATCAATGCTCCTCAAAATTATAAAAGCCATGTGGAAGATGACAGTGCCAAGCTCGTGGTAAATACAGATGCAAGCGTAGAAATTCCGGAAGTGGAAAAGATATCTGCTATTTCTGTCACCGCGGCAGAAGTTACCCAGGAGCTTCTCGACCGTATTACAAACGCATTCTTCTCAGAGGCAAAACTTTATACCATGGATAGTTATTATGTGAAGACAAAGGATGAAATTAAAAAAACTCTGGATGAACTAAAAGAAGACGTTGCAAACGGAAACCTGGATCCGTATAACTATGGAACAGACGATGATGGGAATTATGTCTATGATATCTATGAAGATATTGAGACATGGGAACAGGAATACGAAACTGCTCCGGAAAAGAAAACCCTGACAGAGGCAAAACCTGTTGCCGGAAATTCTTTCGATTGTATTGCACAAATGCCAGATGATTCACAATACTACTATAAAATATCTTCCGCTGGCTCCGATACCTTATCAGTCAAGATCAAGAAAGCAGCAAACAAGGGCGGGGAAAAAATACCGGAGGATGCAATGTGGTGTGATTACGGATATTCTGAAGAGGAAGAAAAACCCACAGAAGAATCTATCGGGCTGTCCCTGGATGAAGCCAAAAAACTTGTAAAGGAAAAAGTTGAAAAAATGGGCATCACAGATTTACAGTTTTCTAACTGGAATTACGCGGTGTGCAAAAGTTTTGAAGGCGATAATAGTTCAGGTAATTTTGGAAATGGATATAGAATTGACTATGCACGTACCATAAATGGTGTGCCGGTAACTCAGACAATTGCAGGCGGTGGGGCATTGGAAGATATGGACAGTACAATGGAAACATGGTCTTATGAAAGTCTCTGTTTCTATGTCGATAAAGATGGCATAGAAAGCATGACTTATTCAAATCCATACACAATTGGTAACATAAAGACAGAGAATTTAAATCTTCTTTCATTCAGCGAGATTATGAAAATTTATGAAAAAATGATGGTGGTAACAAACGCTGATAATATGCAATATGAAAATTCCAGGGTCTATAATATTGATCGGATTGTTCTTGGTTATGCCAGAATATATGAGCCGTCTACTGACGCACACACAGGTATTATGATCCCTGTCTGGGATTTTTTCGGCAGCATGACTTCAGAAAGTGAATATAACGGAGAAACAGAATCAAATACCATAAAAACTCCGAATGAAAGTTTCCTTACCATTAATGCTGTGGATGGCAGTATTATAGACCGAAATTTGGGTTACTGACATGAGGCAGGTATTTGGAATTGTACGGTACAATTTCTTCGGATTTTTACGCAATCCCAAAGTTATTTTTATATTTCTGTTAGAATTTGTACTTAGTTTTCTACTTACAGGCAGAATCATGGTTGTAATGGAGACCTACGATACACCGGTACAGGCCATTGAGCCATTTATCTGGACATTTGGGGATGGGATAGCAGTACTGTCCAGTTCGCTGCTCTTGCTTCTTATGTTTTCTGACCTGCCGAAGATGACACCTATTACTCCATACCAGCTGACCCGGACAACCAAGAGGAAATGGCTTTTAGGTCAATTCATTTATGTTATTCTTGTGACTGTTTTATATACGGTTTTGATGCTGTTATTTACGGCCGTGCTGTGTATGAAAAAGAGTTATCCAGGTAACCTGTGGAGCGAAACTGCGGCCATGCTTGGTTATTCAGAATTAGGAAAAAACCTGCAGGTCCCTTCTACAGTAAGGGTCATGGAAAGTATCTCACCCTATGGCTGTATGCTGCAGGTTTTCTTCCTTCTGTTTTGTTATTCGCTGACCTTAAGCTTTGTAATCCTTGTAGGAAATCTCTATAAAGGGAAGACTAAGGGTATGATTTTTGGCCTTCTTTACAGTGTATTTGGTTTTTTATTGGACCCGAAAGTACTGGCTGCAATTTTACATAAAGAAAAATACGAAATGTATCAGGTAAATGTATTAATCTGCTGGATCAGTCCTCTGAACCAGGCAGTATACGGAAAACATAACTTAGGTTATGACCCATTGCTTCCGAAAATCACGCATTCCTACATGTTTTTTCTGGGTATTTTAGTTCTTCTTGCAGTTTTTGCAATTAACCGGATGAAAAAATATACCTTTGAATTTCTTGGAGAAAAGACATGATCGGGAGGGGGAATACCTGTGTGGGGTGAAACAAAACGTATGTTATTTAATAAGAATTTTCTGGCAGCATGGCTGATAGCCTGCATTTCCATCGCCATTGGCCAGACTTATCCCAGCTTAAAAAAAGCACTGGCATGTGGTACTTTTATCAGTATACTGGAAGGTTCCTTAAAAAGTCAGGCAGTATCTTTTGCCATTCCGGTAGCGGCCGTATTGCCATGGAGTGATTCCATTCTGCAAGAATATAAAAGTGGATTTTTAAAGGAGATACTTCCCAGAACGACCCGCAGACAGTATGTCGAAGGTAAAGTCTTTTCTATTATGATGTCTGGTTTTATGGTCTGGACATTAGCTATACTAACGGTACTTTTTATCAATTTTATTGTGTTCTATCCGCTGGAGATACAGGGTGCTATTCAGAAAGAAGCACTTCTGGACTTGCTCATGAAGGCATTCCGGACAGGACTTATCGGAAGTATCATAAGTACTTTCGGTGGAAGCTGCGGGATTTTATGGGATTCTGCTTACATGGTATATGGAATCCCTTTTGTAAGCTTCTATTTCGGAATTATTCTTCATGACCGCTATTTTAAAAATCAGATATGGTTTTATCCAGTAGAATGGATATTGGCTGATAAAAATTGGGGACCGGACAAAATAGGACTTTGGCTATTTCTACTGTTGTTTTTATTAGTAATGCTGGGAATTCTGGGAGGTGTTTTATATGGAAGATTGGAAGAAATCTGAAGGGACATTTAATCTGGCCTGTGATCCGCAAAGAGCAAGTGGAATGATGCAGAACACCTGCGTAAAAATAGAACACGTGACCAAACGTTTCGGTGAAGACATCGTGTTACAGGAAGTAAATCTTTCCTTGAAAACAGGGAACGTCTATGGGATTGTTGGAAATAACGGTTCCGGAAAGACCGTTCTTATGAAATGCATCTGTGGGTTTCTCCCTGTAACTACGGGCACTATTTTTGTATTTGGAAAAAAAATAGGCCATGATGTGGATTTTCCTGAAAGTCTTGGAGTTATTATCGAGACTCCCGGTTTTCTTACACAATATACGGGCTTTAAAAATCTGGAGATCCTGGCAGACATGAATGGCCGGATTTCGAAGGCCGATATCCGCATAGTCTTAAAAAGGGTAGGATTGGATCCGGACATGAAGAAACCAGTCGGAAAATATTCCCTTGGAATGCGTCAACGCCTTGGTATTGCACAGGCCATTATGGAAGATCCTCTGTTTTTGATCTTGGATGAGCCGTTTAATGGACTGGATAAACATGGCGTGGAAGAAATAAGAGAACTGCTGCTGGATTTAAAAGCAGCAGGAAAAACCATTTTGCTGGCAAGCCATAATGAAGAGGACATCAGAATCTTATGTGACCACGTATATGAAATGGATGGAGGAATCTTAAGAGAAAGGACTGCCTGATAATGAGAAATTTATTTGTAAAAACGGCATTAGTATTGTGTACGACAATAATATTTCTTCCAGCTACCGTTTTTGCCACAGAGCCTCAAAACACGGAGATTACATCTGCTGAAGAAGGATTTACGGACTCAGATCCGTCCGTATCTTATGAGAATGATAACTCGTTAACCCTTGATAAAAAAGAGGATGATTCTACGAGTAGCGAACCTCCGGCAGAGGATGAAAAGACTCCTGATAAAGCTGATACCGATAAAGAAAATCCGGATCCGGATATTTTTACATCAGGAGATGACTTTGGTGATGGTTCTAAATCGAATCCTTTTCATGTTGTAATAGACAGTGATAATCCGGAGGACGGTGACGCCCCGCAGATAACAGATCCGGTTATAGACAACGGAGGGTATTCGGGCGGTGGGGGAGGAGGTAATTCAACATCAGACTCATCAAGTGAAAAAATATTACATAAACCGCAGGTATTATTAGAAGACAGCAATCTTTCAGGTGGACGATTGGAGGCTGGTTCTACAACAGAAATGTCGCTGACATTTCGAAATAAAAGCTGCAGTCAAAATGTATTTGGTTTAAAAATTTCCCTTTCTACAGAGAACAAAGGAATCGAATTTGAGAAAAACTCTTTTTATGTACAAGTCCTGGCTCCGGGTGAAGCAATTACTTTGGAACAGATGATTACTATAACAGAAAACTGTGATCCTGGACAGGCTGTCATTACTTTTTCTCTGGATTATGAAGATTCAAAAGCAACGGCAACTACCGGTACAGAATCACTGTCTTTTCAGATCATCCAACCGGTTCGTGTTAAGCTGGAAGCTTCAGATATTCCATCTGTTTTATACACTATGGATACAGTAGAGATCCCGGTAAAAGCAATGAATCTCGGAAGAGACAAAATATACAATGCAAGTGTCAGCTTAAAAGCTGATGAATTAAGTTCAAACGATACGGCATTCTTAGGGACCATAGAGGCCGGAGATTTATCCCAGGGAAGTCTTCGCATATATGTAAAAGGAAAAACAGGAAAATGTGCAGGTCAATTAATTCTTACGTATGAGGATGCCGATGGCAAATCGTATGAGGACGAAATAAAATTTGATTCTGAAATCAAAGAAACCCAGATAAAGTCTTTAAAGGTTGAAGATGACCAGGAGAAAACCAATAACTGGTGGTATTCCATAGTTGCAGTTGTTGCAGTACTGCTTATTTCCATAATCCTGATTCTGGTCAGAAAGCTTCATAAGAAAAATATCCTTCTCGAAGAAGTGAGAAAGGCGGCTTCTCATTGAAAAGAAAAAAAATAGACAGCTTTACCTTATTTGTCATACTTCTGCTGACATTGACACTTACATTATTAGGAATGCTGCTGGCAGGCATGAAAGAAGAAAAACGGCAATTTACTGTGTTGCTCCCACTTGGAGATCTGGCTTATGATGAAGATTTTTTGCAGAAAGCGAAGAAGATAAAAGGTATAAAAGAAATCTGGCCAGTCATAGAAGTCCCGGTTGTCATCAAAATTGAAGATTATACGGAAACAACGACTTTTTCAGGAATTGATATGAATGCGTTTGGAAAAAATCCAACTCAGAATGAACTGGGGAAGATGCCGTTGTTATTGCTGGGAAATGCTTCCCTACGGGATATGAAAGACTATAATAATCATGCCATTTCAAAAAAACAACAGGAAAAATTTTTAGAGATGGGTGAAAACCTGAATATTTTTTATTCCCTGGATGAAAAAGAGAAGGAAACTTCCAAAGCCACGGATGATCTTACCACTTTATCCGGCAATTCCGCAAGAGAACTGCAAACCTCATATATGCCCTGTAAAGCCGCTGTAGTAATAGAAGGCAACGAAATCTACATACCCATTTCCCAGGCACAGGATCTCTGCAGAGAAATAGGAGAGCCTTCTGAAATCAGTAAAGTATATCTAAAAATAAATGGAAAAAATAACCTGGAGAACGCAAAGAAAATACTTTCAGGAATTTAACATAATATATAGCAAGAAGTCTCTTTCCTTTACAGATGTGCAATGAATTGTAAAAGCACTGTACGAACGCTGTAAAAGCAAAAAAGAACACTTGGTTGGTGATGCAGTTCATGGTATAATAGTATCAGTTGATAACATAAATGATAAAAAAGCTAATTTTGTTAAAAAAGGATCACAATGTACATTTAGAATATCAGATTTACCGCCTTTTGATCATGTGGTTGTAATGTTCCGTGCATAGCCCAGAATGGAACTAAGTAAATTTATCAATGTCTGTCCCTTTTTCAAAATCTGAGATTTAATTGGCAGAAGTATATCACATGATAATGTTTATGGTATGGAAAAAAGCTTTCGTTGTAGCCTATGGTTTTGCATGGAAAGTTATTGGATAAAAGATACTGATTAATACTTGGTAAAATGAGGGAGCTCACAAATGAAAAAAATTACAATTGCCTTAATTATGGTTATATCATTAATAGCACCAATTCAGACAATGGCGGAGAGTGTTACCCAGAACGGTACAATAATAGAGCCTTTGGAACAGAATATTGAACAGATCATCGATGAAATCACTTCTGAACCGCGTCCAATAAATTCTGATGCAATACAGAATGTAAAAGAATATATTAGTGAATATTTTGGCAATCTGGGATATGACAATATAGAATACCAGAAATTCGAATATAACGATGAAAACAATGAGAATGCAATAAGGCATTCCTCGCAGGCGGATGTGTTTCTGGCATCAACAGCCGAGAATGCAATTGTTGACGGCATTGGTGAAAATATCATTGTGACAAAAAACTCATCTATTGATACTACAAAAAATCTGATCATAAGTGCCCATTATGACAGTGCAGAAGATTCGGTGGGCGCCAATGATAACGGTTCCGGAGTGGCAGCAGTGCTTGAACTGGCAAGGATTTTAAAAGATACAGAGATACCGTATAATATAAAATTCATCCTGTTCTCGGGCGAAGAGAAATATATGCTGGGTTCAAGATGGTATGTTGGTAAGCTGACGGAGGACGAGCGGAAACAGATCATCGGAGTAATAAATATTGATACTATTGCAGAAAAAAGTGATCTGGGTTATATGGCGATGATCGAAGGAAACAAAAGACCAGACAATGCGGAATATGATGATGAGGGATTGAAAAAACTGGCAGAATTAAATAAAAACAGTATGTCAGAACTATTTACACCCAGTGACAGATTTTTCCTGACAATGGCAACCAACAGTGACCATTATCCGTTTGCATTAGTGAATATCCCGGCAGTATCTATTGTCCAGGACTGGCAAGATGGTTTGAACGTGAATGATAGTTCTGATGTAAAAGAAAATATGGATATGCAGAGAATTGTGGAAGTGATTGATCAGGTTATGGAAGTACTTCCAACGATCAATTAAATTTATATCAAAAATCTCCCACTAATGGTAGTGCCAGATAAAAAACATTGTAGAAGTCAGTAATATTAATGTTTTTCATGGTGCTAGCACAGTGTGAAGTCGAAATAATCAAATACTGACAGAGACTAGGAGGTGGAATAATGAAAAAATGGATCGTGATGCTGGCGGTACTTGTTATGTTCTGTCTGGCGGGATGCGGGGAAAAGCCGATGACAGCAGTGTATTTTCATACAGATGATAACAGCTGGTATTTTGCGGATCTGGACACGGACACGATTTTCTCCGGAACGATACCGGATAAGCTTACGGATGAGAATGGAAAGAAGCTGACAGAGGAAGATATGACAGACGGAGATGTTTACCTAATCTATGGAGATGGTATCATGCTGGAAAGCTTCCCGGGACAGTATCCGGGAATCACAAAGATGGTACGGAAAGAACAGGGCAATCAGGAAAAGGCCGATCATTACCGGAAGGAGCTGCTTTCCATGATGCGTCCGGTGACTGGAGAGTGATAAAATAAAGCTTTTTTAGAAAAATATTAAAAGAAAATATATATCCATTTCTTCTATATTTTGATAAACTATATATTAAGGCCACTGAGAAGAATAAATTTTAACAAATGTAGCAAGAATTCTCCCACCTCTTCAGGTGGTGAGATGAATTGCACATCTGAGCATATCTGCTCAAAAAAAATCTCTATAGTATAAAAGAAACACTCGTTCTCCCTTCCCTGATGTAGTATACTGAAAAAGAACAATTAGTTCATAAATACATATCCGTCGATATAAGAAAAAGGACGATAAATATAATGGAGTTAGACCATGAAAGATGCATTCTGGGGTCAGATCTTCGGCCTGCTCAGTGCAGGTGGAGCAACGATTGAAACGATACGGCAGTATATAGAAAGCCAGGGTGAGAAGAATGAACCGCGCCGTAAAAATAAGGATTTATCCAAATAAAGAGCAGAGAGTTCAGATAGAGCAAACAATCGGCTGCAGCCGCTTTATCTATAACCAGATGCTTGCAGATAAGATCAGCTATTACCAGAAAGAAAAAAAGATGCTCCGGAACACACCGGCCGGATATAAAAAGGAATATCCATGGCTGAAGGAGGTGGATTCCCTTGCCCTGGCGAATGCGCAGCTGCATCTGGAAAGTGCGTTCCGGAAGTTTTTTCGGGAACCAGCCTGCGGATTTCCACGTTA
>NZ_FMUW01000074.1:0-1492 GCF_900101315.1 Blautia sp. SF-50 | reverse complement strand
CAGAGCACAATACTCTGTGAAAGATTCCCTGCGATCCGTGTAAATTTAACGGTTCTTTCTTCTCTGACGGCGGTTTTTGACGGTTTATAAAAAAACTCAGGCTCCCGGAAATTCTTTTTCCACGGTATCTGCGATCTTTAGTTTTTCCATATTTTTACGTTTCAGATTCATGGATGAATGTACATAACATTCCAGTGTGATCCGTGTGCTGGAGTGCCCCAGGATCTCCGAAAGACTGCGGATCTCAAATCCGGCCTCCACACACCGTGTCGCAAAACTATGCCGCAAAGTATGGAAATGAACATTTTTCAGATTACAATCTTTCGTATATTGCCTCATGCGATACTGCAGGGTTCTGGGCTCCAGGAAATACCCTGCTTTTCCGGTCAGAACATATGCTTCCAGATCATCTGCTCTCCATTTGTTACAGAGCTTTTCAATATCCTGGTTCATGGGGATTATCCTTACCGACCTTCCACTTTTAGGAACCCCGGTTATGATCCGGGTCCTTTCTTCACTTGCAGGATTGAGATTTTTCAGGCGCTGCATGGTATGACGTACAAAGATGACTTTATTTTCCAGAGAAATATCTTCCCATTTCAGAGCACATACTTCTCCGATCCGCAATCCTGTCAACAATGCCAGCAAAACCCCAAATTTACACGGATCCATGTCCTGTAAAAGATATTCCGTAAACCTTTTCTGTTCTTCACAGGTCAGCACACGCATTTCTTTTCGATCCTGCCTGGGGTATACGATATCCACCGGTTTTGCCAGTGGATTCTGCTTTGTTGTATAATTCAGAATGGAATGCAGCACGGAAAGGATATCCCGCACTGTTTTTGGTGACAATCCTCTTTCATGGATAAGCCTGTAGCTGAATTGTTCTACAAGTATTTCTGAAACAGCCTCGGAAAAATACTGCCCGAGATCAGGCTTGATATATTTTTCCAGGATCGTTGTATATTTTACAAAAGTGGATGGTTTCACGCTGCTTCGTTTCAGATACAGCCATTCATTACAGTAATCTGCAAAGCGATTCCGTTTTCCTCTCACGGGCAGAAGCTGATCATTCATCAGCGCATAACGTGCCTGATTGACCTTATCTCTGGCTTCATGATATGTTTTTCCGTAACAGTAGCCATAGTGTATCCTTCCGTTTATCCGATGCTCTTTGATATATCTGGCTTCCCATCGTCCGTCTTTTCTTTTGTAAATGTTTTCTCCTTTTCTGCTCATTGATCTTTCCTCCTGTTATGCTGAATCTTATAGTCTGTTCACAAATAAGAGTTTTTATCCGCCGGTCTTTTATCCTCTGACGATGACACTGACGGCGAATAGTGTCCTTTTTCGGACACCACAATATTTGCGCCCTATATTATCCGTAAAATATGGCGAAAAACCACGATAAAAAAGCCGGTTTTCAGGAACTTGCACCTTGAATTTCCGAAAAATTTATGGTATTTTTATAGAAACAGAGTATTGTGCTCTG
>NZ_FMUW01000036.1:0-25167 GCF_900101315.1 Blautia sp. SF-50 | reverse complement strand
AGTAAACGCAAAATAGCGAGTACCTTGACATTTTTAGGCGGCTGCTTTGCAGCCACCAATATTTAAGCTTTGCGGATTCCTGCCGGAAGTTTTTCTGACCATGGCAAAAGATTTTCCAAAAAGGAACAATCCCTGTCATCCATGTGTTTCGGCATCTCTTCCAAGAGATGCTGCACATAATCAAAAGGTTTCAGATTATTGGCTTTTGCAGTTTCTACAATACTGTAAATGATTGCGGAAGATTTGGCTCCATGGATCGTATCGATCATCTGCCAGTTCTTCTTTCCGATACAGAAACCACGGATTGCCCTTTCGGATGCATTATTATCGATCGGAACATCTCCATCTGTAAGAAATACCCGGAGATATTTTTCCTGATTCAGTGCATAGCCAACAGCATCACCAAATTTATCCTTCTTGGACACATTTATAGTTTTTAGGTACGCAAAAAACGCATCCACAAGTGGTTTGATAACCGCCTGCCGTTGCTTAAGCCGTTCATCAGAAGAAAGGTCCTTCAGCTTCCCTTCTTCCCGATAGATTGCCTGAATCTGTTTCATCAAAAGAAATGCATTGGATTCCTTTTGATAGGATTTCGAAATCAGCTTTAAGGCTTCATCAAATCTGCGGCGACAGTGCACCCAGCATCCGGCAATGGTCAGTTCTTCCAACTCTTTTTCTAAAGTATGGTAGACCTGGTAACCGTCTGTTACACAGATGCCGTCGTACCCTTTTAGGAATTCCCGTGGATGGGATGCATTTCTCGTCTGCTGGTATTCATACAGGACAATCTGCCGTTTTTGATACAAATGTCCGGAACGGTATACCCACATCCAGCTTTTGCTTCCGGCTTTGCGCCCGTCATGGTTTACAAGCACCGGCGTTTCATCTGCCTGGATGACGTGGTAGAAATACAATTCTTTATGAAGATAATCATAAAGGATTGATAGATATTCCTCTGCCAAACGTATGCACCAGTTTGCCATGTTCTGCCTTGTGATCTGCAGGCCATAACGCTGGAATTCCTGCTCCAATCGATAGAGAGGAACTGCGTTCACATATTTTCCATTGATGATCGCAGCACCCAGAGATGGTGATACCAGACTCCCATGCAGTAACGTCTTTGGATGGTCTGCTTTCACCATGTGTTCATCTGTTTTGCTGGCATACACACCGATGTGATGTTCTTCTACTTCTACCTTCGCAGGTACGAAATGATATTTTCTGGAAATGGCATCCGGTAACTGTTTCCAACCCCTGACACCGAATTCCGCTTCCAATTCCTCCGCGGACAGATAATGGTCGATCCGTCTGACCGGAAGCCCGGAAAGATCTGCTTCTTTCTTTCCCTTACGCTTCGGCTGCTTTGGAGACTTCAGTTCCAGATCCTCAGGCTCTGCCGCATTAAGATCACAGACTGCTTCTGCTTCATTGAAAAAGACAATCGTTCCGTTTACTTCTCGAAAACAGATCTGACTGGTATCTTCCATTTTTTCAGAAGACCTGCCAAAACGGTTCTGCTTACCAAGGATCACCTGTTCCATCAGAAGCTGCATTTTTTCATTCGATGCGTGAAGCTCCTTTGTTAAAGCATTCAACTGTTCCTGCTGTTGTAAAAGAAGCTGGATAAGAAACGACTTATCAACGTTATTTAATTGTTCCTCCGTATAATTGACTGCCATAACCAAACCTCACTTTCCTAAGTGGTATTATAGCAGAATCAACAGTTTTTGGCTATTTTTGCATTCTGTTACCTTCGTTACTTTGACGGTGGATAACAGTCATGAATACCTGAAGATAAAAGCCAGAATTTCAGATATTTATGACTGTTATCCACAATCTGAAAAGTTTTGGAATCCAGAGTATCATAGAAACTCACAGAAAACTTTCAGGATGTGAATAACTTTCAATTTTATATTGCACTGGGTAACCCGGTGTGGATGAAAGTGATTTTATTTTCTATGTTTTGCACAAATCATAAAGAGAATCCAGGATCAGGAACTTCTTCTATGGGATGTCTGGCAACGATTTCCAGACCCTGCATCAACATTCGATACTGGTCTGTGCTGATCTCCAGTGCTTCCTCCTGTGTACGAGGCCATCGGAAGTTCCCATTTTCAATCCGCTTATACAGAAGGAGAAATCCATCACCTTCCCAGATGAGTCCTTTTATCCGGTCCGTACGCTTACCGCAAAATAAGAATAATGTATTCTTATCATAAGGATCGAGCTGGAACTGAAAACGTATGATTCTTGCCAAGCCGTCAATTCCTCTGCGCAGATCCGTAAATCCAGTTGCCAGATACACTTTTTTGAATCCGGTACCATCATTGAGCATTTCTGATCACTCCCAAAAGTGTACTTAGAAAGGAGGCAGAAGCCTGGTCGGTGATTTCCAACGTGAGGTTGCTTCCACTTCTGATTATGGCAGCGATTTTATGCTCTGAGGTCGTATTTACCGGATGGAGTGCAGAGGAAGGAACTTCTACAAAGGCTTGTGTATGCTCCGCAGTTTCTAAGTAAGCTTCACGGACTTTCCGGAGTCTCCAGTAGTAACTCGCTTTTGTAATGTCGTGCAGCTGACACCATTCATCGATTTTCATTCCCTGTGGACGGTTTTGACAGTCTCGGATCAAATCAGCCCATTCATTCAGGCGGGTTTGCTGTGCAACTAAACTTGTGTGAGATTTCATGACTCACCTCCTGTGATAAAGTCTAAAAAGTTGAGTACTAAACTATTTAGACTTTGTAGTGATGAGTCTATTATCTCACATCGGATGATTTTGAACAGGTACTCGCTATTTTGCGTTTACGTCCTAAAAATCATTCCATAATGCCCATTAGAGAATGCAGGCATTTTACTTTATTTTCTATTACTAGTATAGAATAAATTAAATTTCTGCTATATATTTTTGAGATGATGTATGGTAAAATAGTGTTATCAAAGAAAGGATGAACGCTATGAGAAAAACATATCTTCCTCTGTCAGTCTGAACTTCCAGTAAAATTAACTCTCGTTATGCTTAAATAGTGCATTATTCATCGTCCCATTCATCCTCATCCCAGTCTGGATACTGTTGAATATTTCCTTTTGATTTGATTATACGAGATTCCATTTTTTCTGGAATTTCGTTGATTTTTGACACTGTAATTGTGAACATCCAGTCATCTCCAAAATCATAATGAAGTGAAAATTTCTGTCCCTTGCTAAGTCCAAGTTCATCAAGCGTTATGTCTGTCGAAGGCTCATCCCCTTCCGGATCAGACTGATAACTATATTCACTATACATACGATTATCCATACAAAATTCATACAGATGCTCGTCTATAAAATCAAACGCTTCAAGAATAATCTGACATAACTGGTTCAATGTATTATCACCGCAGATCTCGATATTTCTATAAACTTCACGTCCTCTGCCAGCAGGATATACTTTCATCAAATACTGTTTATTCATCATTCTCCTCTTTCCCAGCAAGAAATCTCATTACCTCTTCAAAAGACCGCTCGCTGTTAGTAAATGCATCCATCAGTTCCTTGCTGCGGAGCTCATCTCGCTTCCGCATTAATTTCTCCAGCTTAGCCAGCTCCGCTTCATATCTGTCCTTCGTTTTCGAAACCTGTTCTTTCTGTATTTCAATCTTTTCTTCTATTGGGATGCTTCTTCTTGCCATACTTTTTATCCTTCTTTCTCTATTTTCATAAGGTCTTCATTGATCACTGCCGCCTGCGTCCTGACATTTGCTGCCGTCATATTAAATGCTTTCAGGATTTCCTTTTGTACAGCTGTAACTGCATAATCCATCCGGTATCCACGGTCACTCTGCCGGATCAGTTCTATCTTTTCCAGTTCCCTGATCGCTGCCGGAACTGTCATATAGTTTTTCTTCCCGCTTTTTTGCATCTGTTCTTTCAGGCAGATGTAAAACCTGTTGCGGATGATCAATGCAACAAACTCTATAAATATCTTTGCATGTACCGATTCATTTGCATGTACACAAAAGCTCTTATTTCCAAGATATGACTTATCCCCACGGAACAGTTTTTCCGATACATCCCTGCTTTTATAATGCTCAAGTGCCTGTGCTGCTGTCATTTTTTCTGACGTTATGATAACAAAGTATCCGCATAGACGTATCTCCTCATTGATCACATCATGGCGTTCCCGTCCATACATGAATTTTTCGTCCTTTTTCCCTTTATGGTAATAGATCAGATCAAAGTATCTGGCAAAGCCTCCTGTAACTTCGTATTTTGTTCCTTCATGCTTGTGGAGACATTCCGCCATCCGGCCAATCTTTGCTTCAATTGCCTCATGTTCGCTGCTTTTCTTTCTGTCATTGTAAAACACATGGAAATACCGTTCTTTTTCATCCGATGGATAAAGCTGCCTTTTTACTGTAATTCCGCTTACTCTGTAATCCCTGATGCTATATCTGCGGTCTTCTTCAAAAGTACCCTTCACTTCAAGGACAAGACTTTTCACAAGTTCTTTCATTCCCTTCATCATAATGACAAAGTCATAGCCGCATTTGTCCATGTAATGTATATTTTCTTTGCTGAAATATCCCCTGTCCAGGATAAATCCAACATTTTTATAGCCATAACCACCGGCCTTTTCCAGTGTATACTGTAGTTGGGATACATCTACAATACTGCCTGGATAGTCTTCATAATACAATGGTTTTGCATTGTTTTCATCATAGCCAACCGAATAATTAATGACTGGTGCTCCTGTATCTTCTTTTGGATGGCCGTATTCTACAAAGTCTATATCACCTGCCTGACAGTTCTTATTTGTTGAATCATAAGAAATATAAATTTTCTGTTTATGATCCTGTTTTGCATTCCATCCGTCTAAAAATGCAAGACTATGGTCTCTTGTAATGCTGTTAATAAACTCAGAAACCTTTGAATCACTGTATATCTTCATCTGCTCCGTAAATAATGGATGATTAAATGCATACTCAGGATAATACTGTCCGGCATTATTTTCAGCAATGACCGAATACACAGCCAGATCCAGAAACAGACCGCTGTCCTTTCCGATTATGTTCCCGATCATCTCATCCAGATGATACTCTGAAATGATCCTGCGTAAGACTAGATATGTCCCTACCCTGAGACATCCGCTTCTATAGGCTTCCGCTTTCGTCTCAGGTAATTCCTCCGAGGGAAAGAATTTCAGAAAATTTGTATTCGGATACATCATTTCCGGATCATCCTCCGTACACTTCCCAATGGATGTATTCCGGGGAATCGTATATCTTTTTTCAGGATTGTAATTATGTTCATACGCATAATAAATATATGTGATCCCTTTAATTTTCTTGCGGGTAATTCCCGCTGCATCATACGGTATTTTCACTTTAAAATCAAGGTACATGATAGCCTTCTTTCGAGAGTTAATTACTTCTCTTTCATTCTACCATATTCACCACTTTTTTCAAGAAAAATTGCTTGGTTTTTGCTGAAATCATGCGGTTTTTAGCACTTTCTACCTTCTTCATGAACATACGAGAGTTAATTTTTCAGGAAGTTCACAGTCAGATGAAGACAGGAATTACCTTAAATCATTATCAAAAAAGAGAACGATTCAGGCTCAAGTTGTGGATCGTGCCAGAATCCTTTTATATAAAGCCGATGGAATGACATTCCAACAAATTGCTGATAAACTTGCAATCAGCACTGCCACGGTACGCCTATGTGTTTCGAAGTTTCATAAAGGCGGTTTGGATGCTGCACTGTTTGATGTTCAGCGTTCTGGACGTCCATCCGAAATCACCGACGATGCGAAAGCATGGATGATCAGTATTGCGTGTCAGAGACCGGCAGAACTCGGTTATGCGCAGAAACTGTGGACATTGGCTTCTCTCCATAAATACATTCAGAAACATGCAGAGGAGGCGGGATATCCAAGACTTTCAACCGTTACGAAACCTTATATCCAGAAATTCCTCAGGGAACAGGATATGAAACCCTTTAAAATCAAATATTACTGTGAAAAGCGGGATCCTGATTTTGAAACAAAAATGCATGAAGTCCTGCTGGTTTACAAACAGATTGAAATGCAGTTTGATGAAAATGGTGATCTCATTGTTCCAGACGATTATAAATTGACGATTACGGTGTCCTATGATGAGAAACCGGGTATTCAGGCAATCTCCAATACTGCACCAGATTTACGCCCGACACCAGAACACGGAGAGGTATATCGTGATGCAGAATACAAACGTCTTGGAACGCTCTCTTTGCTGGCAGGCATTGATCTGCTTACAGGAGAAGCCATCCCGTTAGTAAGTGAAACCCATAAGAGTTCTGATTTTATTGAGTTTTTAAAGATACTGGATAAAAAATATCCATCACAGGATACCATTCGGATTATTCTGGATAATCATTCAGCACATACTTCTAAAGAAACACGGTGCTTTCTGGATACTATGCCAAAGGGACGTTTTAAATTTGTATTTACACCAAAACATGGCTCATGGTTAAATATGATTGAAAGCTTCTTCAGTAAGATGACCAGACAGATGCTTCATGGAATTCGTGTTAATAGCAAACAGGAATTGGAAGAACGAATTTACAAGTATTTTGACGAAATAAACCGTGAGCCTGTAGTTTATCACTGGAAGTATAAAATGGATGAAATCAGTGAAGAGGAAGCGGCATCGGTTTAATATAGCAATTATTTATTATTCGCTGTACTAGTATAAACGTAAACGCAAAATAGCGAGTACCTTGACATTTTTAGGTGGCTGCTTTGCAGCCACCAGTATTTAAACTTTGCGGATCTCTGCTGGGAGTTTTTCTGACCAGGGCAGAAGATCTTCCAAAAAGGAACAGTCCCTGTCATCCATGTGTTTCAGGATTTCTTCCAAGAGATACTGCACATAATCATAAGGCTTCAAATTATTCGCTTTTGCAGTTTCCACAATACTGTAAATGATTGCGGAAGATTTGGCTCCATTGATCGTATCGATCATCTGCCAATTCTTCTTATGCGTTATAGAACATAAGAAGAAGAACTGGCTGTTCAGTGCCAGTCCGAAAGGAGCTACACAAAATATGCTTGATGATATAGCCGAGAAATACAACAGACCGCACCGTAAAACCAGCGCTTTGCTCTCAGGACTGATTTACTGTCCATTCTGCGGTAAACGGCTCAGAGTCGTTTCCGAATCAAACCGCTGGACAAACGGCAAACCGAGATTTAAGTATGTCTGCCCCGGCTACCGTGAAAACGAATGTACTTTCCAATCCGTTGACGGTGTACTGCTTGATGAATTTGTAGTACTGCAGTTATCTAATCTTTCCGATGAGGACAGCGAATATTTTACCAAACTTCTCAACCAACGAGCTTCAGATATTTTTAAGAATTCGCACAACGAACAGGAATTGACCGAACTGAAGAAAAAGAAAGCACAGCTTGAAACGGCAATTTCCAATCAGGTTAAAAATATGCGTGATGCAAGCGATGACCTGAAACGCTTTATTCAGGAAGATATACAAGAGCTATCCAATGAACTACGAGAGGTTGGTATCCTACTTGAAAAGTTAGAGGATAGCAAGCAAAATCAAATGTACGCTGTCCGAAATATTGAAGAAATAAAAGAAAGGCTGTTGTCCTTCGGTAAATACGCAAAGGGTGCACAGCCGGATGTGTTAGTAACGCTGATACAATCCTTTGTGGAACGTATCTATATCGTCGATGAAAACGACGAGCGTTACTGTCATATCTTTATTAAAGGTTGCACGAAAGAGGACTATGACGAGTTCTTCCGGGCAACCGGTTACATATTTGGTTCAGGAGAAAACGGAAACATCACATCTAAATTGCCTTTGTGTGATTCAGATGAGTGTAGCAAATACAATATGATACTTACAATTCCATTTTGTATGTGATAAACTATTACTATCCATTTGGATAACCTCCTTTGTCCTTTAATTAATGCAGTTGGCGAACCAACATTATTGTAACACAGGAGATTTTTTACTGTAAGCTGAAGCATTCCTAACTCACCTGCATAGCACAACATCATAAACTTAAGATTAGATATTACACATTTATATTATCCTGCTAAAAACTCATTTCAAAAGGGCAGATTAAAACGAAGAGAAATCTTCACAGAGCTCCTTCTGTATACTTTAACAACTTAAAATGCCCATAATCTCCCTTTAAACGGAGAATGGGCATTTTAAAAGCTACTCTTTTGATTGTTTTTATATTTATTTGAGATGTTTTTTCTACGCTCTTTTCCAGGTAGTTCCCTTATGGGAAGTACATAGCGCTCCATTTCTTCCTGTAGTTCTCCAAGTTTTTTGATCCGCTTCTTTTCCTCCGGTTCCAAAAGGATTTTTAGCATAGTCTCTTTGAAAAGACCGATGGCTACATTTTCATTGGTATGCATGGGATATTTATTCCTGTTTTCCCGTCCTGCTGCTGCGGCCTCTTCGTCCGCACTGTTCCGAATGTCCTGAACCATGTTATATACTAAAACCTGCGCCCAAAAATCCTGGTGCACATATACTGTGGCTTTCCCTGTTACACTTTCAAATTTCATTTTGTTTTTTAGAGTATTGTATTTCTTCTCAATTTCCCATCTTTGGTAATATAAATCCGCTAATTCTTCTGCGGTAATTGTATCCGGAAGATCTGTCATCAGCGCAAGTTCATTCCCGGAGGGAAGAGTCGATTTTGATATTCTTACCAGCGTGCTCCCTTTCTTTTGCATCTGTTCATATCGTTCCGGATGTTTTTTTCGTATTTTTTGTAGGCGTGCAGATGAATGTTTTAAAATGACTTTTTCATCTGCCGACTGCATCCGTTTACGTTCTGCCATATAATCGTTGGATGAAAGACGGATCAGATAATGAATCCCTTCCGTTTCCAGAAAGTCAATAAACTCTAAGGAAGGATAACCGCGGTCAAAAACTGCGACAACCGGCTTCCTGATTCCAAATTTTTTTAATTGTTTTAAGTTTCTTTTTGCCAGTTCGTTTTCACTGATGCAAATATGTTCAATTTCAATATCCAGGTAAAAATGATTCAAAACATCATACATTCCGCTTACCAGTGCCCGTACCTGCCCTTTCCCGGAATGCTGGTTGCCGCTGTTTCCAAATGATTCCCTGTTATCCTTTGAGTTTGGAACTTCCGCCTTGCTCCCGTCAATCGCGATTAACAAATATCCTTTCCACAGTCTGGGTTCGTCAGAACGATAAAAATCCATAAGATATTTACGGTTCAGATAGGGAAAAATTTCCGGATTTAGACGTTTTCTCTGTTGTAGATATCCCTGGACAGATAACTGCATAGACAAGTCTCCTTTTTCTTTGAAATAGTTTCTAAGTTCAAATGTCGTGGTAAGCCCCTTTTTTGAAAGACAGCATAGCAACATGTCTTTTAGGGGCATTTTTCGCTTTCTCGAAAAAGCATGGTTTCCATTCTGTCTCGCATATTTTGCAATTTCCGGATCAGATAATAATGCAGAAAACTTTTGAAATCTTGTTTTATAAGATTTAATCATATACACCCCTGCCTATATTTTAACACAATGAAAGGAACCTGCGAACAGATTCCTTTCCATTTTTTCCTTAAGTTTATGATGTTGTGCATAGCAGGTGGTTTATTTGTTTCCCAAAGTTTCGTTTTCGGATCAGCTAAAAACTACACAATGGCAAACAGGGCTTTGCCCTAACAAAAAGAAGTTCCAAAGAACGACATGTTTTTATATCAATTCTTCGGAACTATGGAGCATACCAATATTATCTTAATGACATTAGTCACTAGCTATCTTTTTCTTTTTTAGGAAATTTCAGGGGAGGAATAAAGTCTTCGGATACTTATTACCCTTGGAAAAAATGAATCTTCCAGTAGTCTTCAGAGATATACTTACTAAAGTTTAACCTTTACATTTAGACTGTTTTTGTAATAATTTCCAAAATTAATGTTACAATACAAACAAAAGCAATCAACCCTATCATCACTCCAAATTCAAACTCAAATATTTTAGCAATTATTATCAGAAAGCCCACAATACCAATTGCTCCTGCTTCTAATCGAACATGACAAGTTATATTTTTTACACCTTGATATTTTCCTGCTAAAGGTATCTTATTAGTAACTATACAATATATACTTAAACTTATAAACAAAACCCCAATAATATAATTAATGATTGTTATCACCGTCCTTCCTAATTTATTAAAATAATTGAAATGTAAGTTGATTAAAAATATACTCTATTTCTTATATATACTACTCTCAATTATACCAAAAGTCAATAGTTCCTCTATTAATAGATACAATATATACGTTGAATAAGGATAAAAAATATTACTTTTTATAATTCGCCATACCTATTTTTTCTAATTTTGCTAACACTTCACAAAACAAATTATGAACTGTAGTAAACTCATATTCAGAGCATTTACTCTTCACTATTTCTTCAATTCTTTTATTTCCGTTACATTCACTGATACATTCCGCAATTATATTTGGTATTGTTCCTATGTTCTTTCTGTTAGCAGATAATAAGCAATCAAAAGAACCTTTTTTTATTTCAACAGCACCATCTATGATTGGTATTACATTATCATTCCAATGAGAATAGTTTCGTATGACCTGAATTTTATTTTTGCTCTTGGTTTTACTTATTTTGATTAGCAATAAATAATATGAATCAGCATCATACATATTAAACAATTCTAAGAATAGCTCTTTATATTTTTTTGAATCTTTAGGATAGTTTAATGTATTAGTTATTAAACTATAAATACGATCAATAAAAAACATAGCAGGTTTTCTTGTCTGCAAAAAAACTTCACATTTAAAATTATTTGATAGATTTTTTCTAAGTACATCACACACTTTTGGTTCATTTGCGTTTCCCAAACCCTCTGCAGATATTATGGCAACTCCATTATCTGTCAAATGTCTTTCTATTCCTTTTATTATCCCTCTTATAATGTCTAATCCATCATTACCACCATTTCCCTGAATTGGAAATGGCACGTTATCTGGAATTGGGAAAAACGGTGGATTTGCTGTAATTAAATCAAATTTCTCATCTTTTCCAAAACAAGTAAAAAGATCACTCTCAATAAATTGTGTTTTATTGTCAATCTCATTTAAAATAGCATTAAATTTTGCTACTAAAATTGCATTTTTATTAATATCAACACCATATGATTTATTCTTAACAAAATGTGATTCCATTATAGCTTGTATACCTGAACCAGTACATAAGTCCAGATGACTATTTATAATTTTATTAGGTAATGCTGCAATAAGTCTGTAGGAATCTATTCCCATATAGATCTCTTGACTAACAATATCCCTTTTGTAATCTGGCAAAGTACTAACTACCAAGAATCTATTAAAATACGAAATTATAGAGTATCCTTCACTCCAAATATAATTATTATCACATTTTAAAAATCCTACATTTATAAATGATTTTACAACCTCTAAATCCAATTCCCCGAATTCAGATAACTCTAATCTTTCTCCCAAAAGCAATAATTTGAATTGATTTTGAATACTTTCATCATAATCTCTTAAATTATATATTATTTCCTTATACGATGCCCAAGGATTAATAAAATAATTTAAAGATCCATTAATTCTTTGATAAAGAAAATCATAGTTTGTTTCTAAAAGATATTTTCTAATTCTCATAATATCTGAATGTAATAATTTTAACATATCTATCTCCAGTACATATAATACAAACTCTAAAAATATTAAAATACTAATACGGCAGCTTGGCAAAATAGATTATTTTATATGATTATGTATTTATATGTTTCATAATAATCTGGTTAACAATCAATCGCAAGCTATAACTCCAGCATTTACATATACTATTCCATTTAAATAACCTGCCCAATTCACTGCACCAACTGCATCCCAAGCGACAACGGCTGCATATACCCCACCGACTACAGCTGTATTACAACACATTGGTTGTATTAAATCTCCACCACCTTCTCCATCATCATATTCTAATATAGGACCTTCATATTTTTCCATATTATCTCTCCTTTCAAGGAAAAATCTATTGCCTAGCTGCCACACTAATAAATAGTGCCTAAATCATATCAACTTTTTTTTCAAACAACTCAGCAGACTTACCCTTATATTCTTTCTTTAATATATTTTGGTGGTATAATCCTATTTTTTTTATTATAGTTTTATTTAGTTCTGATTGTTCGTTCAACAATAAGTAATAATAAATAGTTTTATCTGGGAATACTAAGTTTACTTCATTATGAACCCAAATAGTTACCCATCTAAAAAACTTATCAATATTTTGTTTGCTAATATAGTCTATCATTTCAGCATTAATATATAAATATTGAATATTTATATATGTACAATTAAAAAATGGATATTCTATAAAATGTGGATTCACTCCAATAGTAATGCACCTATCACCATTATATTTTAATGAGAAAAAAACTATTGCATTAGCAATGAAAGAACTTACCAAAAACTTTTTATTAACCTCTATTAAATCAGTAGATTCAATATTACAGTAAAAAAAGTCCCTATTTCCCTGTAAAAAATCGTACAAATCTGCACTAGAATACTCTACAGTAAATTCGGTTTTTCTATCTTCTCCTGTTATCCTAAAATGTTTCTTAAATGGAATTATTCCGTTCTTAAACATTATCAATTTCAATTTCCATAATGGATATAAAAGATTAGCTATATCTTGATCTATTTTTTCTTCCGACACATCATATTTATTGCGTATTGTATTAGAAATAGATAACAAATTATTTTTACCGTTACAAAGCATTAAAATTTCATATGTTAAATTGTTCATTCTTATAGTTGATAATGTTTTAGGTGACGAAAGAATAAAGCCATTTTCTTTTTTTATTATTGTTACATTTTTGTTTCTAGAAAAAATAGGAATACATTTTCTTTTTATTTCTTCTGAAAATCCTTTATTATTCATATCTTACCTTCCTCATATTATAAAGTAGTAGTATTTAGAGTCCCTCTCCAAGGACTATATATTACACTGCTGAAGATATAGTGGAATAATTCTCTGCCTATTTCTTGATCTTTTCAGGAAAAATCAGTTACAATTTTTTATATAGTTGCTAATCAGTTAAATAACACATATTAATTCATTTAGAACAAAATTGCAATTTTCTAGAATTCGTTAGATACCTACATTCGCTTTTAAACAAAACCACTTCCGGAGTTTCGAAATATCCGCTTATCATGGTAATAAAAGAAATAGAATTCTATATGAATGCTCCTTCAGTGTACATGCGTCCAAACATAACTTGGCAGTGTTACAAAAAATTCTATTTTAGATCATATATGTGTTGTTCAAAACTAAATCAGATAATTACAATATATCTATGTATGATTCAAAATGTGTACAAAGGTAAACTTATTGCATTTACATGACCACAGGAGTTAATAAGATTCTATTTTTTACTGCTGAAGAGTAAAAATATCTTTCAATTCTTCCTATATCAGACTATTCACTATATTTTTCCTTTTAGGTAAGAATTAGCCTAGTATCCTTTTTTATACCTATTCTAACTTGTCCAAAATTATGGATATTTGTTAAAATTCAACTGCTAAATTTCCATTGAAGCTATAGATTTTAATAATCAGCCTTTAAAATCATTATTCAACCATATAGAAACAATCCGTTGTTAAAAGATCGTAAATAAACGAAATAAAGTCTTTTTTGTTCAAGTCTTTTTTCTCGATTAAATAGCTTTGATTCTGAATAATAATATTGATTACATTGTTCTGCCAGTTACAAAAATCAAATTCTGATGACACTAAATATTTTCCATTTCGATAGCAATTAATAAATTTAAGCCGTTTATTTTTCATATGTATATATGCAGATTCTTTTAAAATAATTCTTGCTTTACCTAAGGAAATATTTGACTCAATTAAATTTAAAATTTTCTCCTTATATTTTAAACATTTTCTTTCCATTTCATTATATTCATTGTTGGTAAGAAATTGGCATGGATTACATCTTGCTTTCCACCGACATTTTAAGCAACTCAAACTTCTTCTTTCTTGGTTAAGTTTATCTCGCTTTTGGTTAAATAACTCATTATCCTCTAAAAAATTATTAATTTCATCATGTCTTTCTATTAAAGAATTAGGAATACTTTTTATCTGTCCATTACTCATAAGAAATTCTGCTTTATTTTCGGAACAAGAGTAGAGTTTACCATTCATATCCATAGAAAATCCTCCATTATTTGATACGCAATCAGGAAAACAAACCATAGAATTCATATTATATTTAATATTAAAAAAAATATATGCAAGTGGTCTGAGTGAATGAACAAATAAAATATAAGATGGATTATTTAGCAAAGCATACCTATGATATATCTTGTCAACAAGCTCTTCATATTCATTATCATCAAGTTTTAAAAAGTCGTATTTTTGAGCTCTCCCTGCAACAGTGATCGAATTGATTATCACTTCATTAATATTTAATTTATCAAAATATTCTGCAAACTGCTTCCATTCGTTTTTGTTTTGACTATTTAGCGTCATTTTAATAATTATGGGTTTAAACAATTTTTTATTATGGATTTCCCTTTGTAATAACTGCAGCCCATTCATCGCAGAGCTAAAACTACCAGTTCCTCTAATATAATCATTACTTTTACTTGTTACTCCTTCTAAACTAATATTGACAACGTTAATTCCTGATTCAATAAGTTTACAAACAATATTATATGTTAATAGCGTACCATTAGTTATAATTTCTGTTTCTATTCCCTTTTCTTTACAAAAAGATATCAAATCAAATATGTTTTTATACATCAATGGTTCTTTAAGTATTATTACCACTTGCTTTAATCCAAATTTTGTTAACCCCAAAATTCTTTTTTTCATTAGATTTATATCAGCTTCTTTGTTTATTTCATTCAAGTTTTCAGCGACACAATGTTTACAACACAAATTACATCTCGAATTAACTTGAATAGAAATTATCTTTACATCCTTAAACACTATATCCTCCTCTGATACTATTATTTATAATGAACTATTTACAAAACCAGACAAATTCCATACCTACTTCACTATTATAAATATTTCCTTATTGTATATCGTATAATAAAATCATATAGAAATATAAATCATTATTCCCTAAATAAACAATTCCAGTGCTTAATACTATATGGAGAAAGTTTGTAAATCTTTAATCATTTACAGTATTTTTGAAAATGTAATTATATCTAAATTATCATTATTATCTTTTGACTTATATATACATTCCATTTCAAATCCAGAAGATAATAAAATTGAAATAACCTTATCATTCAATTGCTCTTTTAAAATAGTTATTTTTATTTTTTTTATTTCTTGTATTATTAATAAACTACATAATTTCTCTAAAGCAAAGTCCACAAAATTTGTATCTGAAATGGATAACAATTCTATCCTTGCTGTATTGTTATCTCTTTGTTTTTGATTAGTTTGGCACAATAAAATATTTTTTATATTCCTAGTTTTATCCATTTCCACAAATATTTGCATAAAATATGTAAATAAAGAATTTCTTATATCTAATTCACTAGTTTTTAAAATATCTACATCAGGTGCAAAAAGGAACTTTTCTTCGTCATATATATCTGATTCATATATATAATCTACAACATAGTGTGCATCTCCATACTCTAAAAATTTATACATGTCTTATTTCCTCCCTTTACCGAACTGTTACTGCTAAACTTCTACATAGCTCTTCTGTTTTCTGTCTGTAATCAGGACTAAGAATATCCAAGTCTATTGCCTCATCAATAAAAATTTCCGGCAATCCAAATTTTTGTAAGTCCATTTCACTTGTATCATTCATTCTGGCAGCAACCTCTTGGAGATATTTATTATTCCATATATCCAACAATCCACCTTCAATATATTCCCTTATAGAATGTTTCCTTATGTTTCCACATGTAATAGGTATATATGGAGAAATTAAAATATCTCCATAAGCGCTTATAGAAAAATAAGAAAGCATAGGTTGTTTTATTCTTCCTTTAGCTATATGTTCAAGTGGATCTCCCCATTCAACATACATTTTAGGATTCTCTTTTCTCTTTTTTGCTAGTATAAAGGACACTTTTTGGTAATCCTCATATGTAGGTATGAAACTTTGAAGGTTCTTTCTTGCCCTTCCTAGAAGCATTAATGGCTGACATCTAAAAAACTTTACACCTAACTTTTTAACAAACTCAAACAGCTCATCTATATCATCTATATTGAACTTGGTTGGTGCAAAAGATACTGCTACAGTGTGACCTGCATCAATTAAATATTTAATAGACTCAATGGCACGATCATAGCTTCCCTTCATATTACGCATTCTTTCATGGTTCTCTTTAAAACCGTCTAAACTTACTTGTACACTGCGGATATTAGGTAGCCTTAACTGAGATGCATACTCCTTAGTCATCAAATATCCATTAGTAACTAATGCTAAGTCAATCTTACTATTATTACCGGAAAGATAATCCGAGATTTGAAGTATCAATTCCTTTCGTAATAATGCTTCTCCACCACCTATACTTATTAGTCCCACACTATAATTATTAATATCATCGATAAATTGTAAAATTTCAGCATCTGATAACTCCTGCTTATTTAAAGAATGTTCACCACTAGAATTAAAACAATGTAAACATCTAAATGTACATTTATAAGTTAAATCAATTGCACATGTTCCTATATAAAAATTTCCATCCATAATCATATCAATTCCTTTCGTTCAAACATTAAATATAATAAAGGTAGCTTAATTTCAAACATTTGTATTGTAATAAAGTTAATAATTAGATATCTAAGAGCATATAATCTATATACCACTTTACAAAGTATAAATACACAACTTCTTTTTGGTAATAGTATATTTGGAGTTATCAATTCATAATAAGATGATGCCAGGTTCAAAAATCATAAACCACATTGTACTTGCACGTAAGTAGTTTTGTGACTTTATGACCCACTCCAATGTGAAGATAAAAGTAGGGCAGATGCCCCTCACTATCCGAATTTGGGACAGAATTGTAGGAGTGCATAGCACGAAACAATTTGTTAGGTATCGTTTGACACCCACATCATAAGATTATAAATAATTGCTCTTCTTCCCAGAGTTGATAAGTATTTAAGATATTTACAAACGAATTATCAAATCTCGTCATAGTCAACTTTATTAGATTTATACTTTGTTCAACTTTTTATTTCTTCTCTTATTTGATGGTCAAATTATTCATATGTCCTAAATATTTTTCTAAAATTCCATTCTCATCAAAGACTATTGTTGCATTAGGTAAACAAAGTATATTCTTTCCGTAAGTTTTAATTGGAATATAACCTATATTTTTTTCTTCTATAAATAAAACTTTTACATAATGTGTATTAAACACTTGTGGAAATAACTTATAAATAATCATTTCATACGGAATTAAATTTCCTTTATATATGATAGCTTCATTCGAGCCAGAAAATGAAATCTTATTTTTTTCTATAGTCATTTCGCTCTGCTTGATAATACCATTTTGATTTGAGTAAAACGATATAAAAGTGCTATTTTCAATCGTACTATAAATTATATTTTTTTTTACTGAATTCGTCTGAAATTCTAAATAAAATTCATCCAAATCTGATGTGCATCGACATTTTCCAACATCAAATCCTTTCCAATAAACTTTTAAATTCTTTTCTAACATTTCTTTTCCTCCCTCGTATAACACCCAAAATTAAAGTTCATATAAAACATCACATATAGAACATAAATTTTCATCGTGTGTCACAATGATAACAATACTTTGTTTTGCAATTTTACATATACAGTTTTTCAACAATTCTACACTACTATTGTCTAGTCCTGCTGAAGGTTCATCGAAAATGTATAATTTGGCCTTTTTTAACAACACACACAAAAATAAAATTTTCTGTTTTTCACCACCTGAAAAATCACAAATTCTTCGTTCCAGCAACTGATATATATTAAAATTTTCATTAAAATATAAAGGAGCTATATTATAATAATCTATTGTATACTCTATTTTTTTTACTATATTTTCTGAGTAACAACTAAATATTTCACGTAATCGCAAATTATAGAAATATATATTTTGCGGCAACATTGCAATATATTTGTTTCTCATTTCATACATATTGAATTGCTTTATATCAATCCCATCATATTCTATATTTCCAGACGTATTATCAGAAAATACACCTATTAACAATTTTAAAAGTGATGTTTTTCCTACTCCATTATCACCTATTAAACCGTATATCTTATTCTTTTCAAAAAAAACATTTGCTTTATTTTTCAAAAACAGATGCTCTAATCTGTTTACTTTTATACAAGAAATTTCATTTTTTATAATATATCCATTTGTTTCTTCTTGTAAATCAAGCAATTCTTTAATTCTAATATATGCAGCATATGCATCTTGATATCCTTTTCCAAGGTTAAGAAAATAGCGGATATTTTTTTGTATTAAATTTAAATACGCATTTATAATAGTAAACTCACCAATTGACATTGTTTTATTTATTATTGAAGTGCCTCCGACAATCAATGTCGTAACTGTATATAGTAACGACAAAATGCTATCAGCAGAAGAAAAAAGATATATAGTCTTGTTATATTTTAATACATCAGTAATATAATTTTTTACTAACGATATTAAATAATTATTCCAAAATGAAAAATTTGCATTTATTTTTATAAATTCGTTTATACTATACTGTTCATTTAAATTGCTATAAAAAATATTTCTTTGTTCTTTAAATTTAATTCCTATTTTAAATAAAGGATTTTTCATTAGCAAGAAAAGAACTATATATAAAGGAATAAAAATCAATATTAAAACAATTAATTTATTGTCTATCATTAAAAGGAATATTAGCGTAAGTAATATGCTTACACCATTCGCAAAAACACTAGCATAATTCTCTATAAAAAATTCAAATATACTACTTACATCACTGACAATTCTATTGTTTAAATACGTTGGATCGTATTTATCTATAGATCTAACAGGTACATTCCTTAAATGTAGTATTATGTTAAAAATGCACTTATATATTATAGTATTTTTTACTTTTGTCATACTCATACTATAAAAAAAATTAACTATACAACTTATAATTCCAAAAAGAAACAATACTAGAGCAAAGTTATATATAATTTTAATATCTGGCTTTTTTAAAATCACATCTAAAAAAACACCATTAAAATAAGGTAAAACCAATGAAAAAACACTTGAAAACATTGAAAAAAAGCCAAGTCCTATAATTATAGTTAAATTATTTCTAAAAGATGAAAACAAAAATTTTTTCATATAATTCTCCGTTCTAAGGAATTAACTACCAGCTCAACTGGAAGCTTTCCATTTCTTCAAAGTATCATCGTTGTTTCGAATTCTTAGTGGGAGTATCACAAACATTATTATAGTTCCTATAAAGCAATACTTTTGGAATTTTCTGCTTCATGCATAATATATTAATTATTTCCATATAAGACACTTCTATCTCAAACGCTTTGTTCTTGTTGCTTTGTAATTCTGACTATATATTATAAATCATCCGTACATTTGTCCTTTTAAATATCTTATAATTTCTAACATTCTCTTTTGTCTTTCCATACAGTAATTTCTTATTGTAAATACCTTAAAACTATATAATTTGATCTTTTCCGTTAAAGTAAGTAGCAAATATCTATTATTCATTTGACGCCATTATGATTAAAGTTTACTTGCAACACCAATTTCATTAATCACAAGGGTACTTATTGATATCTTCACCGTTCTCAGTTTTTTTTAGTTTCTCCGTATAACTGAACAATTAAACTTTTCATTCACAATATTTATCAAAACTTTATCATTTTTTCTCTCTTATAATTAAGTCATATCCAACTTCTGCATATGCTGCAATTATCTCATTAATCTCAATAATATCTTTTTTGGTCAACAGTGGATGGGACATTTCAAATATTCTTTCATCGTAATTCCACTCCACATTGTCAAATATATCAAACCCTATATCAGGATTCATTTTTCTTAAGGCATCAAATTCTGGTGATGGTAATGGTAACCACCATACAAGATTAACAATTATGTTATACTTCATAGCTATAAAACCAACTGTTTCAATAGTTTTAAAAATATCTTTTTTTGTTTCCCAGGGAAATCCAATAATAAATGAGAAAAAAATATTAGTATTTAATTGATACTTTAAAATTTTTTCCGCCACTTGAAATATTTGCTCTTTCTTTATTCCTTTTTTTATACGTTTCAATCCTTCGTCATATCCAGATTCAACACCTACTTGGACACTTATTCCAGGGAATTTTTTTATTGCGGATAATACATTATCATCTAAAAGTACTTTTAATTTAGCTTCAACTAAAAAAGAATACGATTTAATATTAGTAACTGATAATTTAGTTAATATTTCTATAGCTCTTACTTTATCTTCAAAGAAATGATCATCTGTAAAAATGATACTTTTTCTTAAAATTTTATCTCTCATATATTTTTCTATGCCTATAATTCTTTTTACCGCTTCATCACTATTAAAACCTCTCCAACATCTTTTATTTAAAATTGAACAAAAGGAACAATTCCCACTACACCCTCGTGAAGTTTCTATTGAAATAGTTTCATATATATTCTCTGGGATTAAATCATATGCGGAATACAATGTATTTTTATCAAAGGTCATTTTATCCATAAAAGAATTTATCATAATATCACCTTTATCATTTCTATATACAAGATTTGGTACTTCAGAAAGATTCTTTTTTCTCTCCAAAGTTTCTACTAATATAGGGAAGGATTTATCCCCTTCTCCTATTAAAATATAATCTATATCTGTTGTCTGCATTATATGATTGAATACTCTGCTAGGATGTATGCCTCCAACAACAATCGGATTCTTTATATTATTTACCTTAAGCGTCGATATACATTTTTTTACATATCCCCAAGTAAATGTATTAGATGAAAATGCAAACAAATCAAAATCCTTAAATTTCTCTATGATTACTGAAGCTAGACTTTCTCCCACCATACCATCAATATAATCATCTGGATTTATTATATGTATAGTGTGACCCTTATCTCGTAAAATTGCACCTAAATAATACATAGCTAATGTAACTGTTTTTCTACTATCATATCTTTTCCCAAAACTACTATTAATTAACAATATTTTCATTCTGTAACCACCCTTATCTTTAAAGGATAAAGAACCCCTTCTTTTATCAGTTGTAAAATAGTACTTATACATTCAAAATTTATTCGACTTTTATCCTGGTAACTCAAACCAATTATTTCAACAATCTCCTTAATACTCCTACGTCCATCTATACTTTCTATTAAAACAGCTGCAACTCTATTTAATTTTATTTTATTACTTGTTATTGAATCAATTAAATATATATTGGTTTTCCCATACCATAATTTCCAATTTTTTTTAATCTCAAGAACAGTTATATTATAAAATCCATATTTGAAAATCTCGTTTCTAATGGCCTTCAAATTATTAATATGTTCAACAGTTCCCAATCTTGTTTTATAGAATTGTATATCTTGATGAAAATATAATTTCAAATACCTATCTAATGCAACGTCAAACGAAATTTCATTAATATTTTCAAAATATGTAGGCAAGCAATTAAGAATTCCTACATATCCCTCATAATTTACGAATGCATTCTCAATAATACTTTTATTAACATATTTATTTATCTTTTTCATATCTGAAGTAATATTGATATTGGGAAAAATTTTTTTAATATCTACATATTTTTTTATGACAGTAAAAGCATTTTTGTACGAAAAGTCATTTTTTGCTGTTTGGGTAATGCTTAATTCTAAATTTTTTATCCCTGTTGAAAATACTTGATATATAATTTCTTCTAATTGAAAATAATTATTGTCATTAACTTCAATTATTACACTCATTTTATCTTTTTTCTTTTCATCAAGACTTTCTATATTATTTATAACTCCAATATCATTATTAATTACTACAATAATATTAGAAACCAATGAAAAAATATCATTATTCCAATTATTGAATGTTGAAACAATAACTGTTAAATTTAGTTTTTTTTTATGTATACTTTCAATCAATTCTCGTTGCTGATCAAGCAGCAAATCTGTTTCCATTGTATTTAATATTATTTCTTGTATGTCTGTAAATTTTATTATTTCCTCAATGGTAAGTTCAAAACATAAACTAGCATTTGATACTTCCCAATATATTCTTTTCAAATTATCTAAAATTGCTGTCATAGTCCACCTCTTTTCTTTATATCAACTGCACCTACTGGACAAACAAAACTACACGTTCCGCATTCTAAACATTTATCTAGCTCAATATAATACACCTCATCTTTCTTTTTAATTGCATTGCCAGGACATTCCTCTCTACACGATCCACATTTAATACATTTTTCTCCTATGTAATAGGCCATAACATACCCTCCACTTAATTTTTTAATATTTCGTTTGATAACTAATATTAGCACCCATTTCTTGAATCTATATTATCGTGTCAGATATTGTTACCTAAATGTAATAAATTGTATTTACCGATTTTATCTATTAATCCTTCCCACTACTAGGGTAAATTAGAAACTTTCACTCCTTAACAACGTGCACACACAACGCACTAAAAAATGCTGTTGTAGGTTTGCTTACCCATAACAACATTTTTTTATATTCTTATGATTCAAAATCACAAATCCAAAAATTGGGAAATCAGAGTTTTACATTCGGAAATTTTTTACGCTTATATATAACGCACATTAATACGATAAAAGGTGACTTTTTTATTGTAATTTGCAAAAAAATTTCACAAAAATGCCGCTACAGGTTTAGTATCACCCGTAACGGCATTTTCTCTTATCTTATTCAACCTTTTCTTCATTACCGGATTTTAAATATGTCATGACCTCTTCCACTGTTTTTCCGGAAGCAAGTAAGGCGCTAAAGATTTCATCTTTTTGTTTATCTTCAATCTTCTTCCTAAGTTCTTTTGCTTTCAAACGCAGTTCTTTTAATTCTGCCTCTGTTGTTTTAATCTCCTGTTCTGTCTTCATAAGCATTTCTTCAAGAGAAAGATTTTCTACTTTTTTACGTCTTGGCATACTGTTTCCTCCCATGCTGATATTTTCTTCATTCTACCATTATTGTTCCAAAAATACCAGTCTTTTTATGAATAGCTCCTATCTCCCTCTTCGCTGCTGTTTCTGGCTTTTGGCATATTCCATCTTTTTATTGTATTCGTCCATGATTGCACTTTCCAGATCTGCCTTAAATTCTGCATTGACTGCATGGGCAATGTCCTCCCGTTCTCCTTTTGCAGAATTTTTCTGGGGCATACCTACAAAGGTTTTTCCGTTCCATGCCTGAATCACATGAAGCTGCTGGATTGCCAATACGTCCTGCAGACGAATGGCAACATCTGCCTTAAATGTATCGCTTCCCTGTACCGGATTTACACTCAGATTGTAATACAGTTCTTCCTCTCCCCAACTGCCCTTACAGTCTGTTTTAGTTTCTGTCATATTCTCATAGGCTTCCCTTACAGTATCCAACACTTCCTTTTGAAATTCCTTATCGGTAAACCGAAAAAAAGGAACATACTCCCCTGTTTCGTAATCTCTGTAACGGGGCATATCGAGGTACAGATTTCCTTTCGAGGACTCTTTAATTGCAAGACTTTTCACACAGAAGGCCTCATCAAAGGTAATGGTAGCAAATCCTTTCAGATTATTGATCTTTCCTTCTTCCTGTTTCAATTCCGGTTTATATACTCTGATATTATATTCCATATTGTGATCTCCTTTTCTACTCTACTTTTCATTACCGAACTGCTGTCTGGCATGGAAGATTTTTGGTTTCCTCCTGCACTTCCACACACTCCTCCTGGTCCTTGATTTCCAGTTCTGCATCAATCTCCATCTGCCGGGTAATGTTTTCTTTTAAAAGCTCCTCATACGGGAAAGGCTTTTCATATTCCTGCTTTGCATTTTTTATCTCATTTTCACAGGTCTTAATTTCTTTTTGAACATCTTCTACTGCTTTATCAAGGACATTCAAGCGGTTTTCCATACGGACCATATTGCCGGAGTCACTGCTTTTTAACTCCACACTATATTCCTTCTCTCCCTGAAGGAACAATACCGGCCCCATCATATCCTTTTGGACAAATACCTGAAATCCCTTATACATACCGACTTCGTGCCTGGTAAAAGCTGTCACACCTTCTATAATCCCACGCAGGACTTCCCCTGCTTCTTTATGCTTCTCATAGACTTTTCCCTGCAGAGTGATTGCAAACTCCGGCTGTACTTCCATAGCCTGGTTCCTGCGCTCCAAATCCTTTTGAAGCGATTGCAGTTCTTTCTCCAGACTTTGTATCCTTTTCGGGTACTGGAACGTAACCGCATCCTGCAAGGCAAACCGTTTCCCTTCATGTGCAGTTTTCAGGATTCTCAGACGTGCCACTTCATTATCTACTTGTATTTTTTCCATAATCAGGGGATTTTCGGAAGCTACCGCTTTAATCTCTGCAAAGTTTAATACGGTTTCATCTATATCCTCACAGATCCTTGCCAGTTCCCGGCTGGTAAATACCTGGCTGATAAACCGCTGTTTTGTTTCTACAATGCCCCATAAATAAGCATCAAAAGAACCCTTTGTTACATAGCGATAAATATTGACTTCCTCATTTTCATTCCCCTGGCGGATAATACGCCCTTCCCGCTGTAGGCTAAGTACCCAGCGCCTTGCCATATTGCTATGGTAGGTTTCCAAATACTCGCCCCCGAACCGTACTTACAACTCTCACTGTATACGGCTCTCCATTTATAAACTCAATTTAACTGTCCACAGTGTAATTTCTTATGACATTCTCTACACAAAGCTATTGTTTTGCGATTTCTCGCTATCATAAGAGCTTCCCAAAAAGTTTTACCTTGTAAATCTTTAAGCCGATGAACATGATGAATTTCTATGGGAGTATTAGTTTTTCCGCATAGCTCACATTCTCTGGCTTTTATTCTGTCGATTAGCTTTGTACTGCTGAAATATTTGATTGTATTTGGAACTAAGTCTGCATTAGA
>NZ_FMUW01000008.1:0-136497 GCF_900101315.1 Blautia sp. SF-50 | reverse complement strand
ATGAAGAACAATATTGAAGATATCAACGGATGGCTCTATCATAGAATACGCATGTGTATATGGAAACAGTGGAAACTTCCAAGAACAAAGAAAAGAAATCTGATAAAGATGGGAGTACACGAATACTATGCGAACATGGCGGCAAACTGCCGAAGAGGACACTGGTATTGTGCGAATTTGACAACAGTTAAGAAAGCCATGACAAAAGAAAGACTGATAAACGGTGGCTTTTATGATTTAGCCACAGCCTATCAGTCTGTGCACATCAACTATTGAAACCGCCGTGTACCGAACGGTACGCACGGTGGTGTGAGAGGACGGGAGCTAATCACTCCCTCCTACTCGATTTACAGGAAATCTGTAAGATACTACGATATGAAATATAGATTCCAAGAAAACGACTGTCTGGATACATTTGATCGCGTGCTAATAGCGTGCTAAAAAATCAACACGCAAATGCACATGTAGATAATAGCTACTTTGAACAAAACAAAACTACAAAAATTGTATAGAATAACTGAAAAAAAGAAAAATGAAAAGAAGTACTTGCCCAAATTGTAAAACGGTGCTATATTAACATCATAAGAAACACGCAAGAAAGCACGCTAAATAAAAGAAAAAGCACGCAAATCAAAAAAGCACATAAAAAAGAAGTAAAAAATAAACCATCAAACAAACGGAGGTAAGATCATGAAGTATATCGAATTTGATGAATCCAGACCAATGGACCTGGTGCTCCTTGGAAGAGTTGCCATTGATTTTAATCCTGCTTACAACGATCAGGTAAAGGAGGAGTTCAAACCCCTGAAGAAGGTACATATGTTTGAGAAATTTGTAGGAGGATCTCCTGCAAACATCGCTGTAGGTGTTACCAAGCATGGCCTGAAAGCAGGATTTATCGGAAAGGTTTCGGATGATCAGTTCGGTGAGTATGTTGTAGATTATTTTGATGAGAGAGGAATCGATACCTCACAGATCACAAAATGTACAAACGGAGAGAAGCTGGGACTTACCTTTACCGAGATGCTTTCTCCAAAGGAAAGCAGTATCCTCATGTATCGTAACCGTATCGCAGATCTGCAGCTTCATGTAGACGACATCCACGAGGATTATATCAAAAATGCAAAAGCGATCCTCATTTCCGGAACTGCTCTTGCAGAGAGCCCTTCCAGAGAAGCAGCGATCAAAGCGGTTATGCTTGCTAAGAAAGTAAACACAAAGATCATTTTTGATATTGATTACAGAGAGTACAACTGGAAGAATGCAGATGAGATTTCCATCTACTATTCCATCGTGGCTAAGGAAGCTGACATCATCATGGGCTCCAGAGAAGAGTTTGACCTTACAGAGAAACTGATCAAAGAAGGCATGACTGATGAGGAGAGTGCAGCTTACTGGCAGGCAAAAAATGCAAAGATCGTTGTCATCAAACACGGTATGAAGGGTTCCACAGCCTACACAGTTGATGGACAGAAGTTCAGCATCAAGCCATTCCCGGTTGAGGCAAGAAAAGGTTTCGGCGGCGGCGACGGATACGGCTCCGGATTCCTGTATGGACTGTATCAGGGCTGGGAGATCATTGACTGCCTGGAGTTTGGTTCTGCTGAGGCATCCATGATGGTTAAGAGCAACAACTGCTCCGATTCCCTTCCGGGACCGGATGAAGTTCACGCATTCATTAAAGATGAAAAAGAAAAATTCGGCGAAATGATCGCAAGAGTATAAAGAAAAGGAGTGGAAAAAATGGCAAAGACAGTAAGAATGACAACTGCACAGGCAATTGTAAAATTTCTGGATAATCAGTATGTTTCCATGGACGGAGTGGAGACAAAATTCGTAGAAGGATTTTTCACGATCTTCGGACACGGTATTGCTGTAGGACTTGGTGAGGCACTGGATACAAATCCGGGACAGCTGAAGGTTCTTCAGGGAAGAAATGAGCAGGGTATGTGCCACGTTGCTACCGCTTTTGCAAAACAGAGCAACCGCAAAAAAATCATTGCATGCGCTTCCTCCATCGGACCTGGAGCTGCAAACATGGTAACAGCATGTGCAACAGCAACTGTAAATAATATTCCGCTTCTTGTATTCCCGGCAGATACTTTTGCATCTCGCCAGCCTGACCCGGTTCTCCAGCAGCTGGAGCAGAGCAGCAGCCTTGCCATCAGTACGAACGATGCATTCAAACCAGTCTGCAAATACTGGGATAGGATCACAAGACCGGAGATGGTCATGACCGCTCTGATCAATGCAATGAGAGTTCTTACAGATCCGGCTGAAACAGGTGCATGCTGCATCGCACTTTGCCAGGATGTTGAGGGTGAGTCCTTTGACTTCCCGGAGTACTTCTTCAAGAAGAGAGTGCACAGGATCACAAGACCGGTTGCAGTAGAGGAAGAGCTTGAGGATGTGGCAGAGGTCATCGCAGGAGCGAAGAAACCGCTTATCGTTGTTGGTGGTGGTGTCCGTTACTCAGAAGCCGGAGAAGCTGTTGAGAAATTCTGCGAGGAATTCAAGATCCCATTCGGCGAGACACAGGCCGGAAAGAGTGCCTGCCAGTCCGGCAATCCGTACTGTCTTGGCGGTATCGGTGTAACAGGAACCTACGCTTCCAACATCATTGGTAAAGACGCAGACGTGGTAATTTCTATCGGTTCCAGAATGTCTGACTTTACAACAAGCTCCAAGCATCTGTTCCAGAATGAGGATGTTCAGTTTGTAAGTATCAACAACTGCAGATTCCACGCATACAAGATGGATGCAGTAAAAGCAGTGGGTGATGCAAAAGCTACCGTAGAAGCACTAGCAGAAAAGCTTCGTGCAAGAGGATATAAATCTGCATATACAGATGAGATCGAGAAAGCAAAAGCTGCATGGGATAAAGAGATGGAGCGCCTTGGAAGCATTGAGTACACAGGAGATGATTTTGAGCCGCTGATCAAGGCAAGAGATCCTCGTACGATCCCGGAATATGTAAAGCTTACAAACGGAAAGATCACACAGACAGCAGCACTTGCAGCGATCAACAGAACTATCGACAAAGATGCAACCATCATCACAGCAGGCGGTTCCCTTCCAAGCTGTATGCAGCGTATGTGGAGAACAGACAAACGTGGCGGATATCATGCAGAGTACGGATATTCCTGTATGGGATATGAGGTTGCCGCTACCCTCGGTGTGAAATTTGCTGAGCCGGATAATGAAGTATACTGCGTAGTTGGAGATTCCAGCTTCCAGATGCTCCACAGTGAGATCATGACTATCATGCAGGAGAGACAGAAAGTCAATATCATGGTATTCGATAACTGCGGATTTGGCTGCATCAATAACCTTGAGATGAACCACGGAATCGGAAGCCTTGCAACAGAGTTCCGTTATACAGACGGCAAGAAACCGACCGGAGATCTGATCCCTGTAGATTATGCAAAGATCGGCGAAGGCTATGGTCTGAAGACCTATACCTGCCGCACCATCCAGGAATTGGTAGACGCTCTGGAAGATGCCAAAAAGCAGGAGATCGCATGCCTCTTTGATCTCAAAGTTATCCCGAAGACCATGACAGACGGATATGAGTCCTGGTGGGATGTAGGAATCGCAACAACATCTGAGAAAGAAAGCGTAAGAAAGGCCTGCGAGGGAGTTATGAAAGGCCGTGAAGAGGCAAGACTGTACTAATCTGGGAGGTAAGAAAATGAGTAAAGTATTTGGTTATCCGGAATATGACGAAAAAGGCGAAAAGATTCTTACAACATACGATAATGAGTACAAGGCCATGATGATGGACATCCGTGTTTACCGTATGAAATCAGGAGAGACAAGAACATTTTTAAGAGAGGGTGAGGAGACAGCAGTTCTCCTCCTCTCCGGAAACATTACCTATAAATGGAACGGAAACGAAGCTACAGCAACCAGAAAAGACGTGTTCACAGAGGGACCATGGTGTGTTCACGGATGCACAGGAACTGAGATTACAGTTGTAGCAAATGCAGAGTCACAGATCCTTGTTCAGTGCACAAAGAACGAGAAAGATTTCGGTGCAAAACTCTACAAACCGGAAGATGCTCCGTGGGGATATTCCTGCGTAGGCAAGTTCGGAAATGTTGCGAAGAGAAGAGTAAACACCATCTTCGATCATGACATTTCACCGGAGTCCAATATGGTACTTGGTGAGGTTCTCAATGACAGAGGAAACTGGTCCGGATACCTGCCGCACAGACATCCGCAGCCTGAGACATACTTTTTCAAATTTGATCATCCGGAAGGATTTGGAGCAAGCTTTGTCGGTGATCAGGTATTTAAGAGTACAGACGAGAGCTTTTCCGCAATTCCAGGAGGAGAGCTTCATCCGCAGGCAGTTGCACCTGGATATCAGATGTATACATGCTGGATGATCCGCCACATTGACGGAAATCCGTGGCTGCAGACAGACCGCTGCGAGGATGAGAGATATACCTGGCTTCATGACGCCGAGTTTTAAGGATTCGGAGATACTGATACTGGATCGTAAATAACAGACAGCAGGAAGAGGAAAATGCTGTTGTTCGTGAGGAGCGGACAGCAGTAGACCTGCTGCTATTATGAAAAAAATTGTACTGACTGAAGGGAGATTTTGACAATGGCAAGAGAATTTATTGTACCTGGAGAAATTATTTCTGGTTCCGGAGCACTGGACATGGCAGAAGGAGCACTGAAACTCCTTGGTAAAAAAGCTCTGATCGTAACCGATAAAGTAATGATCGACCTGGGAAACTGTGCAAAAGTTGAGAAGGCGCTGACAAATCAGGGCATTGAATACAGCATTTATTCTGACATCTGTGGTGAGCCAACAGATACCATGATCGAAAAAGGCTTACAGATCTATAAAGATGAGAACTGTGATTTCCTGGTAGCTCTGGGAGGTGGAAGCCCTATTGACTCTATGAAAGCCATCGGCTCACTGGTAGTAAACGGTGGAAGCATTTCCGACTACATGGGAAAAGTGATCGATGTAAAGATGCCGCCAATGGCGGCGATCCCTACCACAGCAGGAACGGGATCTGAGGCAACACAGTTCACGATTATCACGGATACCAAAAAAGACATCAAGATGCTTCTTAAAGGCAAAGTTCTCATGCCGGATCTTGCCATTATCGACCCGCAGTTTACTATGACTGCACCTCCAAAGATCACAGCAGCAACAGGTCTTGATGCACTTTGCCACTGTGTGGAAGCTTATACATCCAGAAAAGCACAGACACTTTCCGATACTTTTGCAGTATCTGCAGTAAAGAGGATCTTTAAATATCTTCCGGTTGCATATAAAGACGGAAAGAATGAAGAAGCTCGTGTACAGATGTCTGTCGCTGCTCTTGAGGCAGGAATCGCATTTAACAATGCATCTGTTACCATTATCCATGGAATGAGCCGTCCGATCGGAGCACTGTTCCATGTAGCACACGGACTTTCCAATGCCATGCTTCTGAAGGAGTGCCTTACCTTTGCGCTTCCCGGAGCATACGACAGATTCGGAGCGTTGGGACGTGATATTGGTGTGGCGGATGCAACTGATTCTGATCAGGAAGCAGCTGAGAAATTCCTGAAAGCAGTAGAGTCACTTGTAAATGAACTGGATACTCCGACTCTGGAACAGTTCGGTATCAATAAAGAAGAGTTCTTCAACGTCATCGACAAAATGGCACATGATGCCATGGACAGTGGAAGTCCTCAGAATACCATGCGTGATGTAACAGAAGAGGAAGTAAAAGAAATCTACAGAAAACTCTGGTAAAATGTAAATGTAAACCCTGCATTGCCAGATAGGAAAAGACTCCGGACCGGAGAAAAAGGCTCCGGAGTCTTTTTTTCCGTGGCAAATATAGCTGCAAAAGAAAAGGAGGCATATCCTTCATGAGAAAAAAATATATCTGTATTCTGGTGGCAGTCATAGGAGTTTGCAGCCTTTCCGGATGCGGGTCTTCTGCAAAGAAAACAGAAGAAGAGCAGGTAACGATCGGTGTTGTTACAAAATCTAAAAGCAGTGAATATTGGTTGTCTGTCTGCGACGGAATGGAAGATGCGGCAGAAAAATATCATGCAGATGTGGTGATTCTGTCTCCGGATTCCGAAACAGAAGAAGAGGTTCAGAAAAATATGATCCGGGATCTTCTGAAAACCGATATCCAGGCGATGGCAGTTTCTCCTATAGATTCCTATGAATGCGAAGATTATTTAAATTTCGCAAGAGAAAAGGGGATTTCTGTATATGCCTGTGATACTCCCATAGAGGATTCAGAAATCCCTTATATTGGAATTGACAATGAAAAACTAGGCTATGAGCTGGGCGAGCAGCTTGCAAAGGCTCTGGATCATAAAGGAAAGATTGGCGTGATCGCCGGTGATTTTAAGCAGGCTGGACACCGGATGCGTGTTGCCGGATTTGAAAAATATATGGAAAAAGAGCCTGGGATCACCATTGAAATGGTTCGGAACGGATACAGCAATATGCGGGTTTCCCAGAAGGATGTGGATGAGATCCTGGTGAAGTATCCGGATCTTAACGGAATCATGACCACAAGTGCAGTGACGGCCCTGGGACTTTCAGAGGCAACTGAAGGACGGGAGATTTCTATTGTTTCCGTAGATGCTCAGGAAGATGCCTTGAAAGCGGTTCAGGATGGGCGTATCGTGGCGCTTGGCGCGCAGTCCGGTTATCAGATCGGTTATGAAACCATCCGGTATATTGTGAAGGATCTGGAGGGAGAGGGAACAGGAGAAAATGAGATTCTGGATTCCCAGGTGCTTACCGAAGAAAATATTGATACATATATGAAGGATGACGGACATTCTCATCCCTGATACAAGCAGGTTTCCATCCGCTGCTTATTATTTTTTACAATCCGGCAGAGGCATTGACTGATTCGGTAAAAAGTCAGGCTGGTATCCAAAAATAAAACACAAAACATAAAAATAGGACAAAAGAAGGATGTAGAGATATCAGAACCAGAAAAACTTTGGTACAGATTTAACAGTCAGGTAAAAATAATACCGAAAAAACTAAAATTTCTCATACTATGATAATCCCGTATTTTCGATAAAATAGAATCATCAAAAGGAAAGCGAAAATAAAAAAAACGAAAAGAAATGAAAGGGCGGGATAATAAGATGGAGAAGAAAAAACTTTCGGTATCAACAGGGCTGTGTTATGCTGGAGGAGATGTAGGATGTAATATCGTGTTCGGAATGATCGGAACACTGCTGACGCTGTTTTACACAGATTATGTAGGGATAAGCGCAGCAACAGTAGGACTGGTAATGTTACTTTCCAGATGCTTTGATGGATTTTCCGATCTGGTCATGGGTGTCATTGTAGAGAGGACCAATTGCAAATGGGGAAAATCAAGACCCTGGCTTCTGTGGATGAGCATTCCATTTGCGCTGTCAGCAGTACTGCTTTTCACAGTGCCGCGTACAACAGGGATGCTTCAGTTTCTGTATCTCTTTGTAACCTATAACTTCTGTACGACCATATGCTATACAGCGATCAATCTTCCATATGGAAGCCTTTCTTCAATGATGATCCGCGAATCATCAGAGAGAGATAAACTCAGTGTATTGAGAATGGGACTGTCACCTATCGGAAAGATCGTTGCAGCAACCTGTACACTGCCGCTTGTAAAGCTTCTTGGAAATGATCAGGCTGCATGGATCAAGGTTATGAGTGTATGGGCAGTGCTTGCACTTGCACTTCTGCTTCTCTGCTTCTTCAAATGTGAGGAAAAGGTTCAGATCGAAGCAAGAAAGAAAGATGAGAAGCTTCCGATTCCGACAATGCTGAAGGCACTTTTTGCAAATCAGTATTTCTGGGCAGTAATGCTTCTGTGGACAGTACAGAGTGTATCCTTTACGATCACAGGAACCATTCTTCCGTACTACTGTAAATATATTTTCAACAATGATACATGGATGTACAGCGCACTGTTCCTTACAGAAACCCTGGTTCTGGTAGTGGGAATCTTCATCTGCTCACCGTTGATCAAGAAATTCGGAAAAAGAAATATCGCATTTGTCGGCGGATTTGTTGCACTTGGCGGCCAGATTCTGTTTTTCCTGAATCCATACAGCTTCGGCTTCATGGTTATGAGCTGTGTCACACGTGCCATCGGACTTGCTCCACTGAACGCAGTTGTATTCAGTATGGTTGGTGATGTAGTAGAGTTCGGACAGTGGAAAAACCATATCCGTCAGGAAAGTCTGATCTTTGCAGGCGGTTCCATCGGAACAAAAGTTGGCGCAGGTCTTGCCTCCGCAGTGATCACAGGCCTTTTAAGCAGTTCCGGATATGTAAGCTCATCTGCAGGAATAACTGCACAGCCGGAAACAGCACTGGAGATGATCGTTTCTCTTTATAAATTTGGACCGATCCTCATTGCAGCAGTGATCATTGTAACGCTTTTCGGATATAAGCTTGACAAAATGTATCCGGCGATCATGCAGGAGCTTACCGAGCGCGAGGCACACGGACAGTTATAAATATTTTATTGTAAAACATATATTCAACCGCAAACAGGAAATCAGGCAGGGGTAGGATACTCCTGCTGTTTCCTGCGTTTATGGGCATATAGCATAGAGAGGCGTATATCCGCTTTACGGAAGGGAGGAGTTCTATGTTAAAAAGTATCCGGGCAAAGATATTACTGGCGATCCTGACAGTAACCATGTTTACTGCCTGTTCTCTTACAGTGGTATTTTATTTTCGGGCAGCAGGGATGATCGAAGAAAATTATTCAGGTATCCTGTATGGACGGATGCAGCAGACTATAAAAGATCTGGACGAATCCCTGAAAGAGATTTATTATGTGAATACGAGAACTGCCTGGGATACAGATATACGGAATAATGCGAAGGACTACAGCTGTACAGGAAATGAAAACAGCCTGGAAAATATGGCTGGGCTTCTCCGGGAACACAGTCGGGAATATAAAGATATCAACTCCCTTTACTTTGTCTTTCCAGACAAAAAAATGGCTGTGACTTCTGAGGAATTTCCGGTAAACAAGCAGGGGATTTCAGGAGAACATATCGAGGAATTGGAAAAAATACAGGAACTGGATTCCTTTCCGGTTCTTGTGGAATCTCCGATCCATGAAGGCGGCAGCTTTCTTTCTGTGATCCAGAAGGTAGAGGATGATAACGGAGAGATTCTGGGGTATGTTGTCGCAGACATCAGGGAACGGGCAATTTATTACGAATATCTGGAAGCTGTCAATGATGAAAAGATCACCAGAATAGTTCTGGTAGACAGAAATGATGAAATCGTGACATCCGGAGACTACAGTGACATTGGAAAAACATTTCCGGAGATTACAGACCAGAATGTTCCTAAAATGGAAGGCTATGCAGAAAAAAACGGTGTGATCTCTTTTTTTAGCAGAGGTAGCTTTTCAGACTGCGGCTTATATCTGGAGGTACCGAAAAAAGAAGTTTTAAGCGGACTTTCCCGGATGCGGCTCTTTCTGATCGGAATATTTGGTGCAGTTTTTGTGGCAGCTGTGCTGCTGGCACTGTGGCTCTCCAGAGTAGTCTGCGGACCGCTCAGATCCATGACTGGCACGGTTGAGAAGGTTGGTGAGGGAGATCTGAGCCTCCGTACAGAAGTGACTACTGCTGATGAGATCGGAACCCTCGGAAAAGAATTCAACCACATGCTGGATTATATCGAAGCTCTGATCGCCCAGGTGATTGAAGAGGAACAGCAGAAAAAAGATGCAGAGCTGGAAGCACTGCAGTATCAGATCACACCGCATTTTATGTATAATACATTGAACTCCATCAAATTTGCGGCATTTCTGAAAGGGGAAAAAGAGCTGGCGGGGCTTATTGGAGATTTCGTGGAGCTTCTGCAGGCCAGTATCAACAAAAAGGGAAGCTTCCTTTCTGTTGCCGATGAGATCCATATACTGAAAAATTATATCCATCTGCAGGATTTTCGCTATCAGGGAAGCTTTCAGGTGAAATATGAGATCTCTGAGGAAGCATACCGGTGCTATATTCCGAGACTGATCCTTCAGCCGCTTGTGGAGAATGCTCTTCTTCACGGGATCGACATCAAGCGGCAAACAGGAAAAATCTGGATCAGCGGAAACGTAAGTGAAGGAAAGCTGATCCTCATAGTAAAGGATAACGGCAGAGGAATGACAAAAGAGCAGATCCGAGATCTTTTTAACAGTCATGCAAAAAAAACAAACGGACTTTCCGCAGTGGGGATTCCTAATGTAAAAGAACGCCTGGAGCTTTATTACGGGACACAGGGAGGAATGGAATACGTAAGCAGTGGAAACGGTACGGAGGTCACGGTATTTCTGCCTGCGATCTATGATATGCCTGAAGAAGGGAGAAAAAATTAATGTACAGAACACTGGTGGCAGATGATGATTTTCTTGTAAGGAGCTATCTCAAAACCCTGGATTCCTGGGAAAAAGCAGGATATGAGATCGTGGATGATGCAGAAGACGGGGAGGAAGCTTATGGATTCCTTCAGAAAGAAAAAATCGATGTTCTTGTGACGGATCTTACCATGCCTGTGATGGATGGAATTGAGCTGATCAGAAAGATCCGTGAGGAAAACAGGGATATCTATATTATCGTGCTCAGCTGTCATGATGATTTTGAATATGTAAAAGAGGCCATGCGCCTTGGGGCGGATGAATATGTATTAAAGAACAGTTTGGACGAGGATAGTCTTTATGATACTCTGGAAAAATCAGCCCGGCTGATCGAGAAGCGCAGAGAAAAAAGTCAGGAACAGGCACGGACGAGAAAGCTGATCCATCTGGGAAGTCACGCTCTGAAGTATTATTTTTTTAACGGACTGATCTCGGGGATGCTGAAAAATCAGGCACGTGAGGAAAAGCGTGTGGAAGCCGGAATCGCCGGGAAATATTTTAACAGTGCTGTGATCTGTATGTTTATGGAGAACTGGGCAGAGAGGGAAAGACAATGGACGCCGCTGGAAGTGGAACAGTATTCCCATCATTTCCGTCACAGACTGCTGGAACGTACGGAGGAGCTTCTTGGGACAGAAAGTGAATTTACGGAAGTGGTCTATCTTGGCGCAGGGATTTTTTGCTGTTTTCTTGATCTTTCCGGAGACTGCAGGACATCGGCTATGCAGCAGAGACTGACTGAGGCAGCAGCGATCTGCTACCGGCACTGTCAGGAGGATCTTTGTGATTTTGGTATCAGTGTCAGCAGTGTCTGCATGGGAGAGGATGGGATCCGCCAGGCTTATCAGCAGGCCAGAGAAATGATGAAGCTGCATTTTTATGAGAAAAAAGAGATCCTTTATTTTGAAGGACGGAAGAAAGCGGACAGTGTTTTACCGGAAAGTGCTGAGAAGCTGGAAGGGCAGATTTCCAGGCTGAAGGCAGGGAAAGACCGAAAGAAAGCGGAGGAGCTTTGGACACAGGTTCTCGCTGACTGTCAGGATCGTTATACCGACGGAAGACTTCTGGTACAGTGGCTTAAGAAATTGAATCAGACAGCCGGAATTGAGAAAGAGCCCATCTGGTATGGAGATATCGAAAGCTTTGAGAAATTCAGGGAAAAGGGCAGTGCCTGTATTTCACAGCTTTTTGTAGGGGAAGAGGATGCTGTTCCGGAGGGAACCTCTGCTGCTGTGAAAAAAGCTCTGGAGTTTATCCGGGAACATTATGAAGCGCCGATCAGCCTTCAGGATGCAGCAGATGCGGCGGAGGTGAATCCTGCTTATCTCAGTTATCTTTTCAAACAGGAGATGAAGATCGGTTTTTCCAATTATATACAGGAGCTTCGGATCGACTGTGCAAAGAAGCTTCTTTCAGAGACGAACTGTAAAGTTAAGGATGTGGCGTTGCGTTCCGGATTTGGAGATTATCATTATTTTTCCAAGATATTTAAGAAGTTTACGGGCTTAAGTCCTGCGGAATACAGAAAAGAATCCGGATTATCATAGAAAGAGGTGCTTAGTATGGGAGTTACTATAAGGCAGATCGCGGAAGCTGCCGGTGTTTCCAGAGGTACTGTTGACAGAGCGTTAAATAACAGGGGCAGGATCCGTCCGGAGGTTGCTGAGAGGATCCGTGCCATCGCTGATGAGATGGGGTATAAGCCGAATCAACTGGGCCGTGCTCTATCCATGAGCAGAAATAATATTAAGATCGGCGTGATCCTGCAGGGTGCGGAAACACCTTTTATGAAAGAAGTTCTGAAGGGAATCCAGGAGGCGTGCGCTGAGGTGGATAATCTTGGTGGTACAGTCCTGGTCCATAAGATCGAGCATCAGAATGCGGAGGATGTTATTCTCGCTATGGAGAAGATGCGGATGGAAGAGGTTAGTGGTATTGCCATGGTTCCTTTGGATGAGGAACGTGTGAAAAGGGAAATTGACCGGTTTGTGGAGGAATTTCGGATCCCGGTGGTGACGTTTACTTCGGATGTGGAGGATACGAAACGACTTTGCTTTGTAGGGCAGAACGGTGTGCAGTGTGGCCGTGCGGCTGCGGGGCTTATGGGGGAGCTGACCGGTGGAAAAGGAAAGGTTGCTGTGATTTCCGGCTATAGTACCAATACTTCTCTGAGCAGCAGGGTGGTTGGATTCCGTGAGGAAATTGCGCGGAAGTATCCTGGGATTGAGATCATTGGGCCGGAGTATTGCTTTGAGGAGAATGGCAGGGCCAGGGAGATTACGGAAGGGATATTTAAGGATGTTCCGGATCTTGACGGGATATATCTTACTTCTCATGGGGAGGAGGGTGTGTGTGAGGCAATCGCCGGAGCGGGGAAAGCTGGTCAGGTGAAGATGGTTGCCAATGATTTTATGGGGCGGAATTATGAGCTGATGAGGGAAGGGTTTATTCATTTCCTGATCGGGCAGGATGCCAGGATACAGGGGTATGAGCCGGTGATGATTTTGTTCCGGCTGCTGTTTAATGGGGAAGCGCCGGAGAGGGCGAAGATTTTTACGGAAATATATATAAGGAATGAGTATACGATTCCGGAGGGGAGACACTGAAGTGGGGTGTCTCCTTTTTTTGTGCGGAGGGACGCCGCGGAAGGGGATGCTGTCTGGTCTGCGGCTTCGTCGGGGGCTGGCTTCTAGGACGCCGGAAATCTGCTAAAAGCGTTTTTCAAAAGTCCGAACTCGCGGCCTGCTGCCGCTCAGACAGCGGACTTTTGAAAAACAACGCAGATTCCCGCCGTCCAAGAATCAGCTCCCCTCCTGCAGAAGCAGAGCCAGACAGCATCCCCTTCCGCGGCTGGTGCTTCCAGCGAGAAAAAAGGTCGTTTGACGATAGGTTGTGGGTCGTCAGCGCTGCGCTGGACGACTGCAAGGGCTGAGTTTGCGCCTGTTTGCAGGGAGAGTTTGGGCATCGGCGCTGCGCTGGATGCTTGAAGGGATGTAAGCTGTGATGCTGTGCTGGATGCTTGAGGGGATGTGAGCTGTGATGCTGCGCTGGATGTTTGAAGGGATGTGAGCTGTGATGCTGTGCTGGATGCTGGAAGGGATGTGAGCTGTGATGCTGTGCTGGATGTTTGGAGGGTGGTGGGGTGTGGGAGATTTGGGACGATTGTATGGGGATGTGTTGGAGATGTTTTCGGTGAAGTTGACCTAAAAATATTACATATTGTGGCTAAAAATAGTTCTCGTCATTTTTAATAGAAAAAAGATGATAATATTGTACAATATTAGGGGTTGCGATTTGTGTGTTGCGATGATATTATATTAAGCATAAAGAGCGTGTTCGGACACGCAAAGAGATTACATTGGGAAAATAAATCAAAAGGAGATCAAAACTATGATTAAAGTTGGTATTATCGGAGCAGGTAGAATTGGTAGAGTTCATATTACCAGTATTACAACAAGGGTGCCGGATGCGGTGATCAAGACGGTTGCAGATCCTTTCTTAAATGATGAGACTGCTGCATGGGCTAAGAGCATGGGTGTTGAGCACACGACTAAGGATTATAAGGAGATCATCAACGACCCTGAGATTTCCGCAGTTCTGATCTGTTCTTCTACAGATACTCATTCTCCGATTTCTGTAGAGGCTATCAAGGCTGGCAAGCATGTTTTCTGTGAGAAACCGATCGATCATGACATTGCCAAGATCAAAGAGGTTATCGATGCTCTTGAGGGCACAAATCTGAAATATCAGGTTGGTTTTAACAGAAGATTCGACCATAACTTTGAGTCTCTTCAGCAGGCTGTTGCAGCTGGTAAGGTTGGTAAACCGGAGATCATCAAGATCACTTCCCGCGATCCTGAGCCGCCTAGCATTGATTATGTTAAGGTTTCCGGTGGCATGTTCCTGGATATGACAATTCATGATTTCGATATGGTTCGTTATCTTGCAGGCTGCGATGCTACAGAGGTTTATGTTCAGAGCGCAAATCTGGTTGATCCGGCTATTGGTGAGGCTGGGGATGTTGATACAGCTGTTATCACTCTTCAGATGGAGAATGGTGCTATTGCTGTTATCGATAACTGCAGAAGAGCTTCTTATGGCTATGATCAGAGAGCTGAGGTTTTCGGTTCTGATGGTATGGCTGCTATTTCCAATGACAGCCAGTCTTCCACAGTGATCAGCAATGCTGAGGGTGTTACAGGTGAGAAGCCGATGTTCTTCTTCCTTGAGAGATACATGGACGCTTATGGTAAAGAGGTTGCAGCATTTATTGATGCGATCGTTAATGACAAAGAGACACCTCTTAATGTTTATGATGGTCTGAAACCGGTGTTAATGGGTCTTGCAGCTAAGAAATCCAGCGAGGAGCACAGACCGGTTAAGATTTCTGAGATTATGGAATAATTCAAATAAAAAGGAGAATTGACCAATGTTTGATAAGAATAAAGTAAAGCTTGGTATTGCACCAATTGCATGGACAAATGATGATATGCCGGATCTTGGCAAAGAGAATACTTTTGAGCAGTGCGTCAGTGAGATGGCTCTTGCCGGTTTCACAGGCTCCGAGGTGGGTAACAAGTATCCGAAGGATCCTGAGGTTCTTAAGAAGGCTCTTGAGCTTCGTGGTGTTGAGATCTGTAACCAGTGGTTCTCAAGCTTCCTGATCACCAAACCGTTTGAGGAGGTTGAGAAGGAGTTCCGTGCACAGCTTGCTTTCCTGAAAGCTATGGGTGCGAAAGTGATCGGCGCATCTGAGCAGAGCCACAGTGTTCAGGGCCAGATGGATACTCCGATTTTCGGACATAAATATGAGATGAATGACGAAGAGTGGGATACCTTCTGCACAGGTATGAACAAGCTTGGTAAGATCGCAAAAGAGGAGTATGGTATTGCTCTTACTTTCCATCATCATATGGGTACTGTTGTACAGAGCCTTGCTGAGGTTGACCGTATGATGGAGAATACAGATCCTGAATATGTAAGTCTTCTTTTTGATACCGGTCACTTTACATACTGTGGAGAGGATCCTCTTGAGGTTGTAAAGAAATATGTTCACAGGATCAAACATGTTCATTTGAAGGATATCCGTCCGGAAGTTGTTGAGCAGGTTAAGAAAGAAAACATGAGCTTCCTTGCAGGCGTAAGAGCCGGTGCCTTCACGATTCCGGGAGATGGATGCATCAATTATGATCCGATCTTCAAGGTTCTCGAGGATGCAGGCTACGAAGGATATATGGTTGTTGAGGCTGAGCAGGATCCGGCTAAGGCTAATCCGCTTGAGTATGCGATCCGTGCAAGAAAATTCATTGCTGAGAAGACAGGCTTATAATTACGACAGGAAAATAGGTGCATGCTGATGTACAGTTAAGCGGAATAAAGATGTCCGCTTTGCATAGAAAAAGCGGTATCAGCCAGTAGTGCTTTGACACCGCTTTTTTCTGTAAGAAGATGCAAACAGTGTACGATAAACAGGACAGGAGGGCCGAATCATGGCACTTGTGAAAATGAAAGATCTGCTGAGACGTGCCGAAGAGAAAAATATTGGCTGCGGTGCTTTCAGTGTTGGTAATATGGAAATGGTAAGAGGTGCGATCCGTGCAGCAGAAGAACTGGATACTCCGATCATCCTTCAGATCGCGGAGGTGCGTTTGAAAAATTCTCCGCTTCACCTGATGGGACCGATGATGGTACAGGCTGCAAAGGAGGCTAAGGTGGATGTGGCTGTCCATCTGGATCATGGTCTTACTTTTGAGACGGTTGACAAGGCTCTGGAGCTTGGCTTTACATCGGTTATGCTGGATGCTTCTACGCTTCCTTTTGAAGAAAACATCGCCAGAGTAAAGGCCGTTGTGGAGAAAGCACGTAAATACGGCGCTACAGTTGAGGCTGAGCTGGGACTTGTGGGCGGAAGTGAGGATGGAAGTTGTGACCACGGTATCCGCTGCACAGATCCGGATGATGCGGTCGTTTACGCAAGAGAGACAGGTATTGATGCGCTTGCAGTTGCCATCGGTAATGCCCATGGTAATTATCCGGTAGCGCCGACGCTTGCTTTTGATGTATTGGAGAAGATCCATGAGAAAGTGGATATTCCGCTGGTTCTTCATGGCGGCAGTGGCATCACTGATAAAGATTTCCAGAGGGCGATCTCTCTTGGCATCCGTAAGGTGAATATTGCCACAGCAAGCTTTAACAGCCTGACAGCTCATGTGGAGAAATATATGGAATCAACAGACAAGCATAATTTCTTTGACCTCAATGAGGCTATGGTCCAGGGTACTTACGAGAATGTGAAGAGACATATTCTTGTATTTAATGAGCCATATCAGGAGTAGGCCAAGGATTTTCTTGTAAAAAAAGAAAAGGTCTGATAAGATGTTCTCAGTGAAAATAACTGGGAACATCTTTTTTGTGCCCATAAAAGAGGAGAGATAAAAATGGAACAGAAAGAGACTGTCTGTTCAGTTGCGAAGAAATGCGGCGGTTGCCGTTATCAGGGTGTATCCTACCAGGAGCAGCTTCGCAGGAAACAGAGAATTACAGAAGGCCTTCTGAAAAAATTCGGAAAAGTAGAGCCGATCATTGGAATGGAAGATCCCTATTATTACAGAAACAAAGTTCATGCAGCTTTTGGCCGTGACCGGAAGGGAAACGTAATTTCCGGGATTTATGAGGAGAAGAGTCATAGGATCGTTTCCGTAGATGACTGTATGATCGAAGATAAAAAAAGTCAGGAGATCATCCGTACCATACGTGGTATGCTGAAATCCTTTAAGATCAAGACCTATGATGAGGATACAGGATATGGACTTCTCCGCCATGTGCTTGTGCGGAGAGGCTTTTCCACAGGAGAGATCATGGTGGTATTAGTTACGGTTTCTCCAATATTTCCATCTAAGAATAACTTTGTAAAAGCTCTCCGTAAAGAGCATCCGGAGATCACTACGGTGGTTCTCAATGTCAATGACAGACAGACAAGCATGGTACTTGGAGACCGCAATATCGTACTTTACGGACCGGGATTCATCAAAGATCGACTTATGGGACTGACCTTCCGTATTTCTCCATCTTCTTTTTATCAGGTAAATCCTGTGCAGACAGAAGTACTTTACGGAAAAGCTATGGAGTTTGCGGCAATGACAGGAAAAGAGAGGGTGATCGATGCTTACTGCGGCACAGGTACTATCGGGATCATCGCTTCCGGGAATGCCAGGGATGTCATTGGTGTAGAACTGAACCGTGATGCTATCCGTGATGCCAGAATGAATGCCAGGGAAAACAAGATCCGTAATGTTCGTTTTGTTCCGGGAGATGCAGGATGGTTTATGGAAGGAATGGCAGCAGAGGGAGAGAAGGTGGAGGTTGTTCTCATGGATCCGCCACGTTCCGGAAGTGACCGTAAATTCCTTCACTCCCTTTTGACTCTTTCACCGGAAAAAATTGTTTATGTATCCTGCAACCCGGAAACCCTGGCAAGAGATCTTGCCTGCCTTACTAAGAGAGATTACCTGGTAAAGAAGATGCAGCCGGTTGATATGTTCCCGCTCACCGATTCAGTGGAGGTTGTTTGCCTTCTGGAGAATCGTAGGACCAGACCGGGAAGAGCTTAGATTTTTGGCAGCTCACAGTGATATGCGATGCCAAGGGGCGTAACAAGAAGCGGATGGACCGGACGGTATACCGGGAGCTTCAGCCTCTTTTCAAAAACGGTAGTAAATTCCTTAAACATGGAAGAACCGCCAACTACATAAACAGCCGGAACCTGATAGCCCTTTAGAAATTTCTCGGTGATCACAGCCATTTTTTCTACAGTGGCCTTGATCACAGGGAAAATTTCGTCTTCTTTTTCCGGAGTAGTTTTCAATACTTCGGCTTCCTCATAAGGGATCTTATAGTGACCGGCGACTGTCATGGTCATATGGCTGCCGCCAGTAGCCTCATCATCGGTGTAGATAACTTTTCCGTCTTTCAGGATGCTGATACCGGTTGTGCCGCCACCCACATCCACAACAGCACCGTCTGTGATCTTAAGGACAGCAGCTGCGGCAGTAGGCTCGTCCACGATATTTGTAACCTCGAAACCGGCACCCTCCAGAACATAGCCGATGCTTTTGACACTGCCTTCGGAAACTCCGGGAGGAATGGCAGCAGCACCGTAAGTAAGTTCTGTGCCAAGCCTTTCCTCCAGCTCATTTTTAAGCTTTGTCACAAGCTGGACAGATTCATAGTAATTGACGATCACTCCATCCTGGATCGCATGGGATGGTGCGGAAATTCCGGCTATGGGACGGTTATTTCGGTCGACAACGGCAAGAACGGTATTGGCAGTACCAAGGTCGATGCCTGTCTTCAGACGACCGCGGAATTTTTTGCATTCACCTGTCTCTACAAGTTCTGCAAAATTGGATAAAGTTCTGTTTTTTAATTCCATTCAAAATACTCCATTTCTTTCAGACAGGGACAAAAGGGATTTTGCCCCTGATATGAATTTTAATAATTGCGGCCGGTAAAGATGGCAACGGATCTGGGCCGCATGCAAAAATCGTGTTCAATGCGTGGCTCCTGGCCTTTTTCGTAGAAATAACGGCCATTTCCGTCACCGAACGTGTTGACACAGAGATACCATGCACCGGGACGGGCAAGCTCCGGAAGTGTGACCGTTACGTCCTCCCAGTATGCGTTGATCACAATGTAGATCAGGTCATCAGTGCCTTTGCTCTTATCATAGCCTGCAAAGCTTACAGCGAAGGTGTGGGCATCTCTTGGAATGGTCACATCCCTTGCATCAATGTTATGGGTGTGGATATTTTCCATACCGCATACAGCGTTGGGAAGCTTCCGGGAGATAACAGGGTGGTCTTTACGGAACCGGATCATAAATTTGAAAAATTCAAAAAGATCGTGATTTTTCTCCAGAAGCTTCCAGTTGATCCATGAGGTTTCGTTGTCCTGACAGTAGGTATTGTTATTTCCGTGTTTTGTGTTTCCGAATTCGTCACCTGCAAGGAACATCGGAGTTCCGCGGCTGGACATCAGTACAGCACAGGCATTTCGTATCATGCGGAAGCGGAGGGAGAGTACTTCAGGGTTGGTGGAATCGCCCTCTTCTCCACAGTTCCAGCTGCGGTTATCGTTGGAACCGTCGGTGTTATTCCAGCCGTTTGCTTCGTTGTGTTTTTCGTTGTAGGAATAAAGATCATACATGGTGAAGCCATCGTGGCAGGTAAGGAAATTGACACAGGAATTGTATCCTGCATAATTGTCATTATGATCAGAATAAAAGCCTCCGTACAGATCACCGGAACCGGAAATACTCCATGCCGCGTCCCAGGCATTCCAGAAATCTCCCTTCAGGAAGGAACGGAGGCAGTCACGGTAACGGCCATTCCATTCAGCCCATCTGCGGCTGGCAGGGAAAGAACCAACCTGATACAGCCCGCCGGCATCCCAGGCTTCTGCGATCAGTTTGACATTTCTAAGGACTGGATCGTAAGCGAGGAGCTCCAGAAGGGGCGGATTGTTAAGTGGAGAACCGTCCTCATGGCGTCCGAGAATGCTGGCAAGATCGAAGCGGAAGCCGTCCACACGGTAGTTGATGGTCCAGTAACGTAAGCATTCAAGGATCATCTGACGTACAATGGGATGGTTACAGTTCAGAGTATTTCCACATCCGCTGAAATTGTAGTAATTTCCCTCTGGAGTCAGCATATAATAAACCTTATTGTCAAAGCCCTTAAAGCAGAAGGTTTTTCCCAGCTCGTTTCCTTCGGCGGTATGATTGAATACAACATCAAGAATTACTTCGATGCCATTTTCGTGGAGCTCACGGATCAGCTCTTTCAGCTCAGTTCCCTCACAGTTATGCTCCGGCTTGGAAGCATAGCTGGTGTTTGGAGAAAAGAAGTTGACAGAATTGTATCCCCAGTATTCCAGAAGCCGTTTGCCATTTACAGTACGGGCATTCATATTCTCGTCGAACTCGAAGATCGGCATCAGCTCTACGGCGTTGATCCCCAGTTCCTTGAGATAAGGGATCTTTTCACGAAGACCGGCAAAGGTTCCCGGGTGCATAACACCGGAAGAAGAATCCTGTGTAAAGCCGCGGACGTGAAGCTCATAGATGATCAGGTCACTGATCTTACGGGTGGACTGCGGCATGTCTTCCCAGTCAAAGGAATCACGTACCACACGGGCATGATAGCTTCCGATCTTTTGCTGGCCCCATTCACGCTGACCGGCAACGGCTTTGGCATAAGGATCAAGAAGAACTTTTGTCTTATCGAAGATGTGACCCTTTTCCGGTTCGTAAGGACCGTCAATGCGGTAGCCGTACTCCAGATCTTCGATGTCCAGTCCCACGACGATCATGGAGTAGACATCACCGATACGACAGGCATTGGGAAAAGGAAGGACTGCGAAGGGTTCCTCTTCTCCGGAGTGGAAAAGAAGAAGCTCGCAGGATGTACCGTGGCGGGTATGTGCGGTAAAGTTGACTCCGTTGGAAAGAGGAGTAGCGCCATTTAATTCAAAAAACCCGGGACGTACAGGAAATCCCGCAATAATATCTGTGGGCCGGGATGTCAGTGTATTCTCAGAGAGCAGAGTCTGATTCTGTGTTTTCATTTCCGGTATCCTCCTTGGTGAAAATTTTTTTACAAACAAAAATATTATAACTGATTTTCAGAAAAAAGTACAGGCTGGGTTGTCGAGAACAAAGTGAACAGCAGCATTCTAATAACGCAGGAACCTTCAGGAAAATCTTCTTGAGGTTTTTGACGGGAAGGCTTACAATATGAACCAGAAACTTTGAAAATGTAAGGAAAGGAATAATAGCAGTATGAATGAAGAAACACTGGAGATTTCTTTTGACCAGATAGAGAAAGAACGGGGGAAATATCTTCTGATAGATACCCGTGATAAAGTAACTGTAGAATATGGAATGATCCCTGGAGCAATCTCTGTTCCGGAACAGGAACTGGAAGAGCGGGCAGAAGAACTGAGGGGGGATAAGATACCGGTCCTTTACTGTACAAGAGGGCTTTTCAGCCAGGAGGGTGCAGAGATGCTCCGGGAAAAAGGAATTCCCGCACTGAGCCTGAAAGGTGGATATACAGGATGGCTTTTTCAGCAGATGCAGAAAGAATCCGGTAAAGAGAACAGTGAAGAAGAGGAAAATGATGCAATGGAACAGCGGCGGAAGGATATCGAGCTGAGTATCCGCAAAAAGTTCCATAAGCAGCTGTTTTCCAGATTTGCCAGGGGAATCAACGATTATGAGCTGGTGAAGCCGGGAGATAAGATAGCAGTCTGTATTTCCGGTGGTAAGGATTCTATGCTGATGGCCAAACTGTTCCAGGAACTGAAGCGTCATAATAAGTTTCCCTTTGAACTGGTGTTTCTTGTGATGGATCCGGGATATAATGAGGCAAACCGTGCGGTGATCGAGCACAATGCCAGGCTTCTCGGGATTCCGATCACAGTGTTTGAGACTGAGATCTTCGATGCGGTTTATAATATAGAAAAATCCCCATGCTATCTCTGTGCCCGTATGAGAAGGGGCTATCTTTACAGCAAGGCAAAGGAGCTTGGCTGCAACAAGATCGCTCTTGGACATCACTATGATGATGTGATCGAGACGATCCTGATGGGAATGCTTTACGGAGCGCAGGTACAGACTATGATGCCGAAGCTCCATAGTACAAATTTTGAGGGAATGCAGCTGATCCGTCCTATGTATCTGATCCGGGAGGCAGATATCAAACACTGGAGAGATTATAATGACCTTCATTTTATCCAGTGTGCATGTAAATTTACCGATACCTGTACTACCTGCCGTACAGATGGTACCAGTGTTTCCAAGAGAATGGAGATCAAGAATCTGATTGCAGAACTTAAGAAGGTAAATCCACATGTAGAAAGTAATATTTTCCGAAGTGTGGAAAATGTTAATCTTCATACAGTTATCGCATACAAAAAAGATGGAGTGAAACATTCTTTTCTGGAAGGGTATGAGGACTGACAGATATAAATAAAAGCTGCTCAGGCGTTAGCCCGGGCAGCTTTTACTTTTTCCCGCTGTTTGGTAAGATCATAATATTCATCAGAGATGATCCCGCGACTGGAAAGTGCTTCGTAGGTTTTCTGCTGTGCGGGGGTCATCTTCATTCCGATCGTGGAATTGACATCGGTCAGTACGCAGCTTGTTTTTTCTACCAGCCAGAAAAGTGCGGAATCATCATCGGGGATCATTTTCCAGATTTCGTTTTCTGTATATGGAAGAAGGGACATGAGAGTTTTTAAGTGTCCATCCTGGATCAGACGGTAATCCCCGTCCGGCATGATGATGCCATCGCCATAGAGTTCTTTTTTCTGTTCCATTTTCTGCAGAAGTTTTTCTGTGAGTTTCATGATCGGCTCCTTGATCTTTATTATTTCAACAGTTTTCAGGCACTGCTTTTTTATGAAGTTAAAAAAATAACAATCAGCGTCTATTGTATGAAGCGGCGACAAAAATGTCAAGAGGTTAAAAAGATTTTCGATGCTTATGAATGAATTTTGTTGTGCAATTTGTTTGCTTTTGTGAGGCTAAAGGTTAAAATTATGTAAAAATTATCGTAAAATAAGATCTTCTGTGGTATAATATGAATATTCAAAAAATTCAAGGAAGGACGATGCAGATGTTGAAAAACTGGAGCCCGGAACAAATTCCGGAAAAAGAGGATATCAAAGTGCGTTTAAGCGCTGCAAGAACCAGATTATATGAATTGCAGATGGCTCTGAAAGAGCATAAGATTCCGGTGATCGTGCTGTTTGAAGGCTGGGGAGCTTCCGGAAAAGGAAGTACCATAAGTAAGGTGATCAAGAATATCGATCCTCGTTTCTTCAAAGTTGCGACTATGTCAGCACCTACAGAGGAAGACCTTCGGAAACCATTTCTTTACCGATATTTCAGGGAAATCCCGGAAGCGGGCAAGTTTACATTCCTGGATTCAGGATGGATGGATCAGACCTGTCGTGAACGTATGGATAAAAAGCTGAAGGGTGACAATTATTCAAAACGGATTGACAGTATCCGGAGATTTGAACGTCAGCTGACGGATAATGGATATGTACTCCTGAAATTTTTTATGCAGATCGACCGGAAAGAACAGGAAAAACGTATGGGCATCCTTCTGGAAAGCAAGGATACCAGATGGAGAGTCAATGAATATGATCTCTGGCAGAATGATCATTATAAGAAGTGCAGAAAGATTTTCGACCAGTATATGCAGGATACCAATACATCTGCGGCTCCATGGTATATTGTCGATGCCGGTGACCGGAAGTGGGCAGAACTGCAGGTACTGGAAACCATGATCAGCAATATAGAGGTTGCCATGGAAAACAGCAAACATGCAGTGCCGATCCTGCAGAATGTTTTTCCTCTGGTGGAGATGCCCAGATTAAGCGAGATTCCTCTGGATGGAAAAGAAGTGGGGGATGAAGAGTACAAGGCTGAGCTTAAGGAACTGCAGGCAAAGCTTGGAAGCCTGCATAACCGTCTTTACCGAAAAAGAGTGCCTGTGATCATCACCTATGAAGGCTGGGATGCTGCCGGAAAGGGAGGAAATATCAAGAGGATCACGGAGGCTCTTGATCCCCGTGGATTTGAGGTACATCCTATCGCAAGTCCGGAGCCTCATGAAAAAGCCCGTCATTATCTGTGGCGTTTCTGGACAAGGCTTCCCAAGGATGGTCACATTGCCATCTTTGACCGGACGTGGTACGGAAGAGTGATGGTAGAACGTCTGGAGGGCTTCTGCAGCGAGAATGACTGGAGACGTGCCTACAATGAGATCAATGAATTTGAGAAGGAGCTTTCTGACTGGGGCGCTGTGATCGTGAAATTCTGGGTCCACATTGATAAGGACACCCAGCTTGCCAGGTTCAACGACCGCCAGAGCAATCCGGAAAAACAGTGGAAGATCACGGATGAGGACTGGAGAAACCGTGAAAAATGGGATCAGTATGAAACAGCAGTAGATGAGATGCTTCAGAAAACCAGCACTGCTTATGCACCATGGCACATTCTGGAATCCGTAGATAAGAAATATGCAAGGCTGAAGGCGCTTCGGATCGTGATCGAAGAAATTGAGAAAGCGCTGAAATAAGAGATAAAAGCTGCGGCAGGATAACAGATATTCTGCTGCAGCTTTTTGTCTGAAGAGAGATGAATCAATTCCGGAGATAGTTTCGCATACTGCGAAGAGCATGTTTTTCCAGTCGGCTGACCTGAGCCTGGGAGATACCAATCTCATCAGCTACCTCCATTTGGGTTTTTCCCTCGTAGAAGCGGAGATCGATAATGTGACGTTCACGCTCTCCAAGCCGGTTCATGGCATCTCGAAGAGAAATATCCTCCACCCAGTTTTCTTCCAGGTTCTTTTTATCACTGATCTGATCCATAACATATAGGGTATCTCCGCCTTCGGAATACACGGGCTCAAAAAGGCTTACCGGGCTCTGGATCGCATCCATGGCATAGACGATCATTTCCTTGTCGATACCGATCTCATCAGCGATTTCTGCAATGGTAGGCTCTTTGAGATGCTGCCGCATATAGTTTTCCCGGGTATAGATGGTTTTGTAAGCGATATCCCGCAGAGAACGGCTGACCCGTATGCTGTTGTTATCACGGAGATATCTTCGGATCTCTCCGATGATCATGGGAACTGCATAGGTGGAAAATTTTACCTGAAGAGTGGTGTCGAAATTATCGATCGCTTTGATCAGGCCGATGCAGCCGATCTGAAAAAGGTCATCCGGATTTTCACTGCTGTTCTGAAAACGCCGGATCACGCTTAAAACAAGCCGCAGATTGCCTTTGATGTACAATTCCCTGGCTTCTTCATCGCCAGCTTTGATTCTTTTAAAGAGCTCCGCCTTTTCTTCCTGATCGAGAACGGGAAGGGTTGAGGTATTTACTCCGCAGATTTCAACTTTATTCAGTGCCATCTTAGAATCCTCCTTGTCTTGTCAGTACATTAAGATGATTCTCAGAGGGCGGTTGAAATATACTTTTTCAGGGAAAATATAAAAAATAAAGGGCCTTGACAATAAGGAGGTATTTATTCTCCGGACAGCAGTTTTTCATTACGGAAATCAACAAGGATGATATCTTCGCCGATCTGGCGGATGCAGTCCCATGGAATGGAATATTCATTTTCTTTGGAAAAACACCAGCAAAATTTTCCCGGTTCCGGCATGATCAGGGCTTTCAGACGTGCGGTTTCACAGCAGAATTCCACATCAAGAGGGCAGCCAAGACTGCGGCAGGTATGGATATTGATCACTTCTTTTTGTTTCAGCTCACAGATGCGCATAAATTCATCACCTGGTATGATTTTATGGAAAATCTGTAAAATTTATGCAAGTCCGATTATTGACACATTATGTGCATTTATTTTATAATAAAAACAAATTTAGTAATGATTTACTGATCCGGAAAGGGGGAGAGTTCTGTGAGATGTCCGTTCTGTAACCAGGATAATACAAGAGTTGTAGATTCCAGACCTGTAGAGGATACCAATTCCATCCGCCGCCGCCGTCTCTGTGATGCCTGCGGAAAGCGTTTTACAACTTATGAGAAGGTGGAAACGATTCCGCTGACTGTGATCAAGAAGGATCAGAACCGGGAAAGCTATAAACGTTCCAAGATCCAGGATGGTGTTCTTCGTGCTTGCTATAAGCGCCCCATTCCCATTGAGAGAGTGGAAGAGATGATCGATTCCATAGAAGGAGATATTTTCCGGTCAGAAGACCGTGAGATCAGCAGTACCAAGATCGGAGAGATCGTTATGGAGCATCTGAAGGATCTGGATGCGGTGGCGTATGTACGATTTGCGTCTGTATACAGAGAGTTTAAAGATGTCAGTACCTTTATGGATGAGCTGAAGAAGCTGATCAATTAAGAGATTAAATGAATAGACTGCAAATGCAGGAGATTTCAGGCCGATTGTCAAAAGACAACCGGCCTTTTTTGAAACATGAATGTTCGATTTTTCAGAGATCGTAAAAGTGGATACAAAAAAACAGGAACCGCCTGGGAAAAATCCTCTGCGGTCCCTGCTATAAATATATATTAATGATTCAGGAAACTTAATTAAACAATACCCTGAGCTTTCATAGCGTCAACAACTTTTTCGAAGCCGGCGATGTTTGCACCTACAACATAGTTGTCTTCCATACCGTAACGTTTAGCAGCGTCATCAGCTTTGTGGAAGATATCGATCATGATGTGGTGGAGTTTCTCATCAACCTCTTCTCTTGTCCAGGAAAGTCTCATGGAGTTCTGGCTCATCTCAAGTGCAGATGTGGCAACACCGCCAGCGTTTGCGGCTTTACCAGGCATGAAGAGAACACCGTTCTCCTGAAGGTATGTTGTTGCATCAAGAGTAGTAGGCATGTTTGCACCTTCAACGACGTATTTGCAGCCATTTGCAACCAGTGTTTTAGCTCCGTCAAGACCAAGCTCGTTCTGAGTAGCACATGGAAGGTAGATATCACATTTGATATTCCAGATGCCAAGTCCCTCAGTGTAGGTAGCACCCTCAACACGGTCTGCATATTCTTTGATACGTCCACGTTTTACTTCTTTGATATCCTTTACGACGTCAAGGTTGATTCCGTTCGGATCGTAGACATATCCGTTGGAGTCGTTCATTGCAACAACCTTGGCACCAAGCTGAGTAGCTTTCTCAACAGCGTAAATAGCTACATTACCGGAACCTGTTACAACGATTGTTTTTCCTTCTACGGAATCATTGTGAGCTTTGGCGATCTCGTTGAGCATGTATACAACACCGTAACCGGTAGCCTCTGTACGGATCAGGGAACCTCCGAAGGAAAGACCCTTTCCTGTAAGGACACCCTCATAAAGGCCACGGATTCTCTTATACTGTCCGAAGAGATAACCGATCTCACGTCCGCCGACACCGATGTCACCAGCCGGAACATCTGTATCTGCGCCGATATATTTGCAAAGCTCTGTCATAAAGCTCTGGCAGAATGCCATAACCTCTCTGTCAGATTTACCCTTAGGATCGAAGTTGGAGCCACCTTTTCCACCGCCGATCGGAAGACCTGTAAGAGAGTTTTTAAAGGTCTGCTCAAAACCAAGGAATTTCAGGATACCCTGATTTACAGAAGGATGGAATCTTAAGCCGCCTTTGTATGGTCCGATGGCGCTGTTGAACTGAACACGATATCCCTTGTTAACCTGTACAGTTCCGTTATCATCGATCCACGGTACTTTGAAGGAGATGATCCTCTCTGGCTCTACAAGACGCTCAAGGATGGAAAGTTTACGATACTCTTCCTCATTTTTGTCAATTACGACTTTAAGGGAATCGAGAACTTCCTTAACTGCCTGATGGAATTCTGGCTCGCCAGGATTCTGTGCTACAACTCTTTCATAAACTTCTTCTGTGTAAGACATTGTTGTTTCCTCCTCATCACATATTAAATTGCGTTGAAAACTAAATTCGAGTGCTATTATACATTAACATGCTAAAAAAGGGAAGTGCTAAATTTGATTTTTTTAAATTTTTATTTCTTGCGTTGAAAGCCTAAATGTGAGATGATATAGAATAAATATTTTTTGACTATGAAATTAAAATGGTTAAATAATAGTGAAAATTAGAAGAGGAGTGGTTTTTATGAGAACATTCGGGAAATCATCAAAGCTTGACAACGTGCTGTACGATGTGCGCGGACCGGTTGTGGATGAGGCTGCCAGAATGGAAGAAGATGGAATGGAGATTCTGAAGCTGAATATTGGTAATCCGTATCCATTTGGGTTTTCAGCACCTCAGGAAGTGATCTTGGATATGCTGAGTAATGTTCGTACTTCCCAGGGATATTCCGATTCCAAGGGCATTTTTTCTGCAAGAAAAGCGATCATGCAGTATGCACAGCTTCGCGGGATCCCGGGAGTTACCATTAATGATATTTATACGGGAAATGGTGTCAGTGAACTGATCAACCTCTGTATGCAGGCGCTGCTTGATAACGGGGATGAGATCCTGATCCCGGCTCCGGATTATCCGCTGTGGACAGCTACTGCAACACTGGCAGGCGGAAATGTAGTTCATTATATCTGTGACGAACAGTCTGACTGGTATCCGGATATTGAGGATATCAAGAGCAAGATCACACCAAGGACCAAGGCGATCGTTATCATCAATCCCAATAACCCTACAGGTGCAGTATATCCGAAGGAGATCCTGGAACAGATTGCAGACATTGCAAGAGAAAATGAGCTGATCATCTTTTCTGATGAGATCTATGACCGTCTTGTTATGGATGGATATAAACATACATCGATTGCATCCCTTGCACCCGATGTGTTCTGTGTAACATTTTCAGGATTGTCCAAGTCTCATATGATCGCAGGTTTCCGCATCGGATGGATGATTTTAAGTGGTGCAAAAAGTAAGGCGAAGGGTTATATAGAGGGAATCAATATGCTCTCTTCCATGCGTCTCTGTTCAAATGTTCCGGCACAGTCCATTGTACAGACTGCACTTGGCGGATATCAGAGTGTCAATGAATATACGCAGCCGGGCGGACGTGTTTATGAGCAGAGAGACTTTATTTACAAGGCACTGAATGATATTCCGGGAATTTCCGTTGTAAAACCACATGCGGCATTTTATATATTCCCGAAGATCGATACTGAGAAATTCAATATTTTCAATGATGAACAGTTTGCTTTGGATTTTCTTCATGAGAAACAGGTGCTTGTTGTTCCGGGCAAGGGATTCAACTGGAACCAGCCGGATCACTTCCGTATTGTTTATCTGCCGGATATCCGCCAGCTTGACAAGGCAATGAAGAAGATGAAAGAGTTCTTTGCTACATATAAGCAGGGCTGATCGCAGATAGACAAGAAGAGATTTGCGATCCGCATTCGCTGCCTGCTCATAACCGATAAACTGTAAAGCAGGTATTCGGTTATATTTTCGGCATAGACCGGAACCGAAAAAAATGTTATAATATATCTGAAATATCCCGGCCAGCTACGCCGGGATATACAAATAAGACCAGAATTGCTTGAGAGGGGAATGAGGAGGGACCGTTATCGAACAGCAATAAAACAGAAATCGAAAGGGGAAATAACTGATGAGCAAATTCAACATGAAAGTGACACCTGAGATTGAGAAACTTACCCAGATCTGTCGTGAGAATGACAAACTGGATCTGTCTTTATATGGTAAATACGATGTCAAGCGAGGCTTGCGTGACCTGAATGGAAAGGGTGTCCTTGCAGGACTGACCCAGATCTCCAATGTCCAGGCAACGAAGATCGTGGACGGAAAAGAGGTTCCCTGCGCAGGTAAGCTTTCTTATCGCGGGTATGACATTAAGGATCTGACAAATGGTTTTATCAATGACCGGCGCTTCGGCTTTGAGGAAGTAACCTATCTGCTTCTTTTCGGAAAGCTTCCGGATCAGGAAGAACTGAATGGATTTTCCGGGATTCTTGCGAACCAGCGTATGCTTCCGCGGAATTTTGTAAGGGATGTCATTATGAAGGCACCATCCAGAGATATTATGAACGCTCTGTCAAGAAGCGTGCTGACACTTTATTCCTACGACAAAGACCCGGATAATATTGAACTGGAGAATGTGCTCCGTCAGTGTATCAACCTGATCAGTGTTTTCCCGCTGTTATCTGTTTATGCATATCAGGCCTATAACCACTATGAGAGAGGCGAGAGTCTTTATATCCATCAGCCTAAAAAGGAGCTTTCCACAGCTGAGAATATCCTGCGTCTGTTAAGACCGGATAAGAAGTATACGGCACTGGAGGCAGAGATCCTTGATATTGCTCTGATCCTTCATATGGAGCATGGCGGTGGTAATAACTCTACTTTTACTACACATGTGGTTTCCTCTTCCGGGACAGATACGTATTCTGCGATCGCGGCAGCACTAGGTTCTCTGAAAGGCCCGAAACACGGCGGTGCCAACATCAAAGTCGTAAAAATGTTTAACGATATGCGTAAACACGTACATGACTACAGTGATGAAGAGGAGATCAGTGCATACCTTAAGAAGCTTCTTCATAAAGAGGCCTTTGATAAACGTGGACTGATCTATGGTATGGGACATGCGATCTATTCTGTTTCAGATCCACGTGCAGAAGTCTTTAAAGGCTATGTGGAACAGCTTGCAAGAGAAAAGGGCAGAATGAAGGATTATCAGCTGTATGCTGCAGTAGAGCGTCTTGCACCAAAGGTTATCGCAGAGGAGCGTAAGATCTATAAGGGTGTCAGTGCCAATGTGGATTTTTACAGCGGATTTGTTTACAGCATGCTGGATCTGCCGCTGGAGCTTTACACACCGATGTTTGCTATTGCACGTATCGTAGGCTGGAGCGCACATCGTATGGAAGAGCTTATCAATGTGGATAAGATCATCCGTCCCGCATATAAGAATGTCCTTCCGGAAGCAGAGTATATTCCTCTTTGCGAGCGATAGGAAAGGACTGAGGTGGAATAGATGTTCAGATGCTTTTTTCCGGATGAATATCTGGATTCTGCGTATGGGATCGATTATGAGAAGCTTTACAGAGAAGGATACAGAGGGCTGCTCTTTGATATCGATAATACCATTGTTCCCCACGGGGCACCGGCAGATGACCGGGCAAAGAAACTGTTTGAAAAGCTGAGGACTCTCGGGTTTCGATACTGTTTTGTATCCAATAACCAGAAACCTCGTGTGGAGCCCTTTGCCAAAGCAGTAGAGGGGGATTTTATAGAAAATGCCCATAAACCGGCTGTGAAAAATTATAAAAAAGCCTGCCAGGTGATCGGAATCGATCTTGACAGGACGATCTTTATAGGAGATCAGTTGTTTACGGATATTTATGGAGCAAAGAGAGCAGGGATCCGGACGATCCTTGTGAAACCGATTCATCCAAAAGAGGAGATCCAGATCGTACTGAAGCGATATCTGGAAAAAATAGTATTACATTTTTACCAAAAAGAGGAGGGAAAGAATTCATGAACCATATTGTAATCATCGGCTTTATGGGTTCAGGAAAGACACGAGTTGGAAAGAGACTGGCGAAGGACCTGGGGCTTCCGTTTATTGACGTGGACAGACTGATCGTGAAAAAAATGAACATGTCAGTAAAGGAGGTATTTGAACGCTTTGGAGAAGCATTTTACCGTGCGCTGGAGACTATGGCAGTCAAGGAACTGTCCACAGACAGCGAACGGAAGGTAATCTCTGTAAGTGCGGGATTGCCTCTTCAGGAGCAGAACCAGAAATATCTCCAGAGTATGGGAACGATCATCTATCTGAAGGGATCTGCTGCAACGTTGATCAAACGTCTGGAAGGAAGTAACAATCCCACATTGGAAGGAACTGAGAATAAAGAAGAGAAGATCAAGAAACTTCTGAAACAGAGAGATCCGGTTTATGAGAAGTTTGCGGACATTAAAGTTGTCACAGGAGTGAAGCCTTTTGATGAGCTGATCGCAGAAATTGAAGAAAAATTGAAGGCTTAAACAAAAAAACAGTTGAAAAATGGCAAAAGGTATTATAGAATAATCCATAGCGAAAAAGAACCGCATATATTAAGGAGGAAATATTTATGATTTCAGCAGGTGATTTCAAAAATGGTATCACACTTGAAATTGATGGAAACGTATGTCAGATCGTTGAATTCCAGCATGTAAAACCAGGAAAAGGCGCAGCCTTTGTAAGAACAAAATACAAGAACATTATCACAGGCTCTGTAGTAGAGAAATCCTTCCGTCCTACAGAGAAATTCCCGGCAGCACGTATTGAGCGTGTAGATATGCAGTATCTGTATCAGGATGGTGGTTTATACTACTTCATGAATACAGAGACATATGATCAGGTTGGTCTTACAGAGGAGCAGGTTGGCGATTCTCTAAAATTTGTTAAGGATAATGAGATGGTTAAGGTTTGCTCTCATAACGGAGAGGTATTCGCAATCGAGCCACCTCTTTTTGTAGAGCTTGAGGTTATTGAGACAGAGCCAGGATTCGCAGGAAATACAGCACAGGGTGCTACCAAACCGGCAACTGTTGAGACAGGTGCACAGGTTCAGGTTCCTCTGTTCGTAAACCAGGGCGACAAACTGAAGATCGATACAAGAACAGGTGAGTATCTCTCACGTGTATAATGCAGCAAAAAACCCGCGTAAGCGGGTTTTTTTGTGCCATAAAATTAAAAGATCATTTTGATAGTATTTAAAATACCAAAGTTTGAATGCATATTCCAGACTGTACAGGTAAGAAAAACTGTACAGTCTGGACTTTTTTTGAAATATCCTTGACACGAAAAATCATTCTGGTATAATTAAACCCAGTCAAAAAACTGACTAAGAAGTTCGTCTGTCCACCAGAGATGACCGGAAATGATCCTGTCACAGAAGTCTTTTAAGGGCTTGTACTGGTTTCGACGGGGGCTTTGAAGTTAGGGAAGCCATCCGCAGACTCCTGGACTGCGTACCAACCGGGAACTAAATATAAACGCAGACGAAAAGTTAGCGTTAGCAGCCTAAGCTGCTCGTCAGCCCCGTTGCACTCACACATCGGGAATCTGGCGTCGACCATGTGAGAAACCTTGCCGGGTAAGCTTTGCCCCGGTAGATGTATCATGAAGCTACTGAAGCAGTAAGCCTGTCGGTGGGCGTACTGCTGAGGGAATGTTAAATCAGCGACTGTGATGGGAGATGCCTTAAGGGATAGGCTTTCGGACAGGGGTTCGATTCCCCTCAGGTCCATTTATGGAACGTCCCGGAAAGACAGCATTTATGCGGCTTTCCGGGAATTTTTTTTACTTTCTTTATTACTCGTGGATATCAGGAAATTCTTCGCAGATACAGAAAGCGATGGTGATAGAATGAAAAAAACTCTGCTTAACAGAAAAAAGCAGAATAAGAAATCTGATTATTATGATTATAATCTGGTAGCTGTTATTGTACTGCTGGTGTGCTTTGGACTGGTCATGCTTTACAGCACCAGTTCATATATGGCAGAAGTGAATTATGGCAACGATATGTTTTATTTTAAGAAACAGGCACTGATCAGTGCAGCATGTCTGATCGGAGCGTTATTTATTTCAAAAATACTGGATTATCATATCCTTCTTCCTTTTACAACTGCGTTGTATGTGGCTTCGCTGATCCTTATGGGACTTGTGCGGACTCCGCTGGGACATTCCTCTCATGGTGCTACCAGATGGCTGTATATCGGACCGATCAACTTTCAGCCTGCCGAGCTGGCAAAGATCGCGGTTATTATCATGATGGCTTACATGATCGGAAAAATGGGACGAAAGGTGAAAACTTTAAAGAGCTGTATGATCCTGGGACTTCCGGGGGCAGGACTTGCGCTTGCGGCTTATATACTTACAGATAACCTGAGTACAGCCATGATCATTTTGGGAATAACAGTTGGAATGGTGTTTGTGGCACATCCGGATATGCGTCCGTTTATTGCTGTGGCAGCGGCAGGAGTGATCCTTATTGTGATCGGAGTACTTTTTCTGGTTGCGACGACCAAGAATAGTGACAGCTTCCGTGTTATGCGAGTACTTGTATGGCTTCAGCCTGAGAAATATTCCGATGAAGGCGGTTATCAGACGCTGCAGGCATTGTATGCCATTGGCTCCGGAGGGCTTTTTGGCCGCGGGCTTGGAAATAGTATCCAGAAGCTTGGAAGTGTTCCGGAAGCACAAAATGATATGATCTTTTCCATTATCTGTGAGGAGCTTGGAATTTTCGGAGGGATTTTTGTACTGATCCTGTTCGGATATCTTTTGTACAGGTTGTTTTTTATTGCGCAGAATGCACCGGATCTGTTTGGCTCACTGATCGTTACCGGGATTTTTATACATATTGCGCTGCAGGTGATCCTTAACATTGCTGTTGTATTGAATCTGATGCCCAATACAGGTGTTACCTTGCCCTTTATCAGTTACGGAGGAACGTCCATTGTGTTCCTGATGCTGGAGATGGCAATAGCTCTCAGCGTGGCCCGTCAGATAAAATTTCAAGAGTAAAATAGTTTTAAAATCAAAATATTTTTTGCTCTGGAGCCATTTTTTGGGAAAATCCTCTTGACAACTGTTTTTGCAGACTATATACTTTGCTCAAAAAGAGGAAACAGATTCGATCTGTAATGATTAAAGGAGAAAAAAGACATGTTAGAAAAAATGAAAGAAATGCTTGCAGAGCAGTTAAATTGTGAGGCATCAACAATTACACCGGAGACATCTTTCAAGGATGATCTTGGAGCAGATTCTCTTGACCTGTTTGAGCTGGTTATGGCTCTTGAGGATGAGTACAATGTTGAGATCCCGGCAGAGGAGCTTACAGATCTGAACACAGTTGGAGATGTGATCGATTATCTTAAGAACAAAGGCGTAGAAGCATAAACAGGAATCAAGGATCCTCTGGGACGACGGTGTCTCAGAGGATTTTTCTGTATATGCGAAGATACGGGAGAGGGATGGCAGGGCATTCCGCCGGAAAACCTATGGACATTTTGAAGGATTTGGGTATATAATAGCACCTATAAAGAGAAACAACAAAAACGAGGAGAAAAGAAATGACAAAGATCAGAACAAGATTTGCACCGAGCCCTACAGGAAGAATGCATGTGGGTAATTTAAGAACAGCTCTTTATGCTTATTTGATCACAAAACATGAAGGCGGAGATTTTATCCTCCGTATTGAAGATACAGACCAGGAACGTTATGTGGAGGGAGCTGTAGATATCATCTACCGTACTCTTGAGAAAACAGGACTTCTCCATGATGAGGGACCGGACAAAGATGGTGGATTTGGCCCGTATGTACAGAGTGAGCGTCAGGCAACAGGCATGTATCTGAAATATGCCAAACAGCTTATTGAGCAGGGTGATGCATATTACTGCTTCTGCGGCAAGGAAGAGCTGGAAAGCATGAAACGTACGGTTGCAGGTAAGGAGATCTCTATTTATGACAAGAGATGTCTCCATCTTTCCAAGGAAGAGGTTCAGCGCCGTCTGGATGCAGGCGAGCCGCATGTTATCCGCTTTAATATGCCAACAGAGGGAACCACTACATTTCATGATGTTATTTACGGAGATATCACCGTTAACAATGAGGAGATGGAGGATCTGATCCTGATCAAATCTGACGGTTATCCGACCTACAACTTCGCAAATGTAATTGATGATCACCTTATGGGAATCACACATGTTGTAAGAGGTAACGAATACCTTTCCTCTTCACCGAAGTATAATCGTATTTATGAGGCATTCGGATGGGAAATCCCGACCTATGTTCACTGTCCGCTGATCACAGACGAGACACATCAGAAGCTTTCCAAGAGATGTGGACATTCTTCCTATGAAGATCTGATCGATCAGGGATTTGTGACAGAGGCAGTGATCAACTATGTTGCACTCCTTGGATGGAGCCCGGCAGACAACCGTGAGATCTTTTCTCTTCCGGAGCTTGTGGAGGCATTTGATTATCATCATATCAACAAATCACCGGCAGTTTTTGACATTGCCAAGCTGAAATGGATGAATGGTGAGTATATCAAGAAGATGGATCCGGAGGCATTCTATGAGAGAGCACTTCCGTATCTGAAAGAAGTTCTGAAAAAAGACTTTGATCTTAAGAAGATCGCAGGAATGGTTCAGACCAGAATTGAAGTATTCCCGGATATTCCGGAGCTTGTAGATTTCTTTGAGGCAGTTCCGGAGTATGACAGTGCGATGTACCGCCACAAAAAGATGAAAACAACAGAGGAGACTTCTCTTGCAGTTCTCAAGGAAGTGCTTCCGGTACTGGAAGCACAGGAGGATTATACCAATGATCCGCTGTATGCATCTTTAAGCGCTTTTGTAAAGGAGCACGGATATAAGAATGGTTATGTTATGTGGCCGCTTCGTACAGCAGTATCCGGCAAGCAGATGACACCGGCCGGTGCAACAGAGATCATGGAGATCATTGGCAAGGAAGAGACACTGAAACGTGTACATGCAGCAATCGAAAAGCTTGAAAATAAATAAGAGTGTGATCGATAATCCAGTTATGAAACGAAATCCATCTCAGAAAAGGGCGATCGCCCACCTGTCAGGACCTATGATGGTTCTGGCAGGCCCCGGTTCGGGGAAAACTTCCGTCATAGTAGAAAGAACAGCACATATGATCCAGGAAGGGAAGATACCGGCTTCCTCTGTTCTTGTTGTGACTTTTTCCAGGGCAGCAGCAGTGGAAATGAAAGAACGGTTTCTGAAATTTACCGGTGTTCAGCGAACCGGCGTTACTTTCGGGACTTTTCACGGAGTGTTTTACGGGATCCTCAAACAGGCTTATGGTCTGAATGGAGGAAATATCCTGTCCGAAGAAGAAAAATATGCGATCTTAAGAGAACTGGTGGTAAACTGTGCTGCAGAACAGTCCCAGGAAGGGGATTTTGTGGAAGATATTGCCAAGGAGATCAGTGTTGTAAAGGGTGGAAGAATCGCTCTGGAGCATTATTATTCTTCCTGCTGCCCGGATGAAGTGTTCCGACAGATCTTTCAGGGATATCGAAAAGTCCTGAATGAAAGAAGAAAACTTGACTTTGATGATATGCTGTTGAGCTGTTATGAACTTCTGAAAAAACGAAAAGATATCCTGTCTGCATGGCAGAAAAAGTTTCACTATATTCTGGTGGATGAGTTTCAGGATATCAATCATCTTCAGTATGATATCGTGAAGATGCTGGCAGCACCGGAGAACAATCTGTTTGTGGTGGGAGATGATGATCAGTCTATCTATCATTTCCGTGGCGCTCGCCCGGAGATCATGCTGAATTTCCCGGAAGATTTTAAAAATGCGGAGACGGTGATCCTGAATATCAATTACCGGTGCAGTGGAAATATCCTGGATACAGCCATGAAGGTAATCGATCATAACGAAAACCGTTATGCAAAAAAACTTTCCACACCAAATGAACCGGGAGAGCCGGTGCAGATAAAAGAATTTCGAAATCCCAGAGACGAATATATGGCAGTTGCAAGCCTGCTGCGGAACCGGATGGAAGAAGGGGATAATATTGAAGATACAGCGCTGCTTTTCAGGACTAATCAGGAAACCGAAGGACTGGTCGCTGCGTTGATGGAGTATGGGGTTCCTTTTACTATGAAGGAAAAACTGCCCAACCTGTTTCGACACTGGATTTGCCGGAATATGATCGCTTATTTGAAAATGGCAGAAGGAGACCGGAGCCGCAGTACATTTCTGGAGATCATGAACCGGCCAAACCGATACATAGCCAGAGACGCTCTGACAGAAAAAAAAGTTGATTTTAAAGCATTGGGAGAGTTTTACAAAGACAAAGACTGGATGTGTGACAGGATCACAACGATGGAGACACATCTTCGGATCTTAAAGACTATGGCCCCTTATGCAGCCATTAATTTTATCCGGAATGGCATGGGATACGAAGAATACTTGCAGGAATATGCAAGGTATCGTAAAATAAAACCGGAAGAGCTTATGGAAACCCTGAACCGGATCCATGAAAGTGCCAGAGGAATGAAAACATTGGAAGAATGGATGGCCTATATGGACGAGTATACCAGAAAGCTTGAAGAACAGGCGAAGAAACAGGATGTGAAACGGGAAGGAGTGGTGATATCCACTCTTCATGCGGTCAAAGGTCTGGAATATGACAATGTATATATCATGAATGTAAATGAAGGCAGCATGCCTTATCGGAAGGCAGTCCTGGAGGCACATCTGGAGGAAGAACGGAGGCTTTTCTACGTTGGTATGACACGGGCAAAGAAGAAACTCTGCCTGTATTATGTAAGACAGCAGTATGAGAAGGAACGGGAACCGTCCCGTTTTCTTGAGGAGGCCGGATTATGAATGGGATTATTTATTATACGAAGATCAGAGATGAATATAACGGCAAGAACATGGAGCATATGATCGGGGAAAAGCTTCTGGAAATCGGACTTGAGCGGGAATTTGGACGGAAGCTTGCTTTTGAGCCTCGGTCAAAGGGGGAACATGGGAAACCGTTTTTTACCCTGCTTCCAAGAATTCATTATAATATCACACATTCCGGAAAATATGTGATGTGTCTGTTTGCCGGAGAAGAGGTGGGCATTGATGTGCAGATCCACAAGAAGGTAAATTACGAACGGCTCCTTGAAAGAATGGTGCCGGCAGATATGATACGGGAAATCCTGGATGCAGATGATATGGAGAAAGCCTTTTTTGCCCAGTGGGTTTTGAGAGAGGCATATATCAAATGGACCGGAGAGGGACTGTCCAGGGATCTGCGTACGATTTCCATGGATAAGGGAAATTACATAATGCTGGAGCTGGAACCGGGATACAGTGGTGCAATCTGGGCCAGAGACAGCCTGGAATTACGATTTGAATACGAAGACATCATTTTGAAATAGCAAATAGAGACGATGAAATGAACAAAGAGATGAAACGCAGCTTCAGGATTTTCATTCTGAAGATCCTGGCAGTTGTTTTTGTGCTGTGCATATGTTATTTTTTATATGCATTTGTTTACCGTGCAAAAACGGAGCTGCCCACAAAAGCTGTGGTGACAAACCGAGGTGCTGCAGTGTATACACTGCGGGGACAGAAACAGATGCTTTCCCAGAAAGAGGATTTTTCTTATTTTGCCTTTGATGGGAGAGAAAAAGAGAAGGAATATGGAACATATGTCATTCCCGGGCTGAAGAATACCAGGACGCTGCTCACAAAAAAGGGTGCCACTCCTGCCATGTGTACATCCATGACGCCTCAGGGACTGGCGGTTACAGAGGATTATGTGCTGGTCAGCGCTTACTGCAGCACACAGAAACATAATTCGGTCATTTATGTGATCGATAAGGAAAATCATAATTTTATTAAAGAAGTGATACTGCCTGGACAGCCTCATGTGGGAGGACTTGCCTATGACCCGGAGCATAAGTTATTATGGTGTTCCTCCAATATCAACGGGATCGCACAGGCAGTGAGTATAAAGATGGATACAATAGAAGCCTACGATTATGATGACAGCCATCTGCCGGTGGATACTTTCCAGATAGTCAGTCTTTATGGGATCGTGAGAGATTCTTTTATGACCTTTTATAAGGGATGTCTGTATGTAGGCTGCTTTGAAAAATATAACGAAAGTGTAATTGCACGATACGGAGTTGACGAAGAGGGAAAACTGATCAATACCATGGACGAGAAACTGGGCATGGATTTTGAAATGGCAGTTCCGTTGGATTATTCCACTATATCGGAGCAGGTTCAGGGAATTGCTTTTTATAATGATAAGCTTTTGATCTCTCATTCTTTTGGAATCCTGCCATCCAGGCTGGTGTTTTATGAACAATCCGATAAGCGTTTGTATGTAAACGAGAATTCTGCCAGAACTTATCGTTTTCCGGAACGACTGGAACAGATCGTGGTGGAGGGTGACAGTCTTTATGTGATGTTTGAATCCTGTGCCTATGCATACCGTGCGTCCTCCGTAAATATTGTGGATCGGGTCCTGAAGCTGAATCTTTCGAAGATGGAGACCTATGACGAAGAAGAAAGTCTTTTTTTTCTGTCGGAATAAAGAAAAAACGAGAGAGCATCAAAAAAGACAACAGGTACTAAATCCGGCATGTCCGCAATATATTTAAGTGTAAGAGGTGAAAACATGGACGCAAACCAGATCCAGAACCTGTTTGCCAGTAATGTCCGCCAGCTTCTGGTGGATGCAGACCTTGATTATGATAAATTATATGAGATACGTCTCCGCGTGGGAAGACCTCTGTTCCTCACTTATGATGGGGGAGAATGTTTCCTCCGGCAAAAAGATACAGAACCTTATCTGGTTACGCGGGAAGATCTTAAGGAAACACTGGAGTATGTCAGCGGCTATTCCCTGTATGCTTATGAAGATGAGATTCGCCAGGGGTTTTTGAGTGTACAGGGCGGGCACCGTGTAGGAGTTACCGGAAAGGTGATCCTAGACGGAAACCGTATCCGTGGGATGAAATATATTTCCTGCATCAATGTCCGTCTGGCACATGAGATCCAGGGATGTGCAGAAGAAGTGCTGCCATATATCCAGACAAGAGAGCAGATCATGCATACCTTGATCGTTTCTCCGCCCAGATGTGGGAAGACCACGCTTCTTCGGGATATCATCCGGCAGATGAGTAATGGATGGGGAAATATTTCCGGTGTTACGGTAGGAGTAGTCGATGAGCGCAGTGAGCTGGCCGGATGCTATCAGGGGATCCCTCAGAATGACCTTGGAATGCGTACGGATATCCTGGACGGCTGTCCGAAAGCAGAAGGGATGCAGATGCTGATCCGGTCAATGTCGCCGGTTGTGGTTGCTGTGGATGAACTTGGAAAAGAAGAAGATTTCAAGGCTGTGGAATCAGTTATCCACTGTGGATGTCGTCTGATCGCAACTGCACATGGAGCTTCCATGGAAGAAACATTATCCCAGCCGTTTTTCCGGAAATTGTGGGAAGCGCGGGTTTTCCAGAGATATATTTTTCTGGGAAAGCATGAACGTGCAGGAATCGTGGAAGGAATCTATGATGAAAATGGGAAATGCCTATGTACCGGATTGTAGGATGTATTCTGGTAGTGGCGGCAGGAGCCGGAATGGGATTTTCCGGAAGTATGAGACTTTCGGAGCAGATTCGTATACTGGAAAAACTGCTTCAGATGGTGATCTGCCTGAAAGGCGAGATCCGCTGCGGGAATGCATCACTGCCGGATGCTTTTTATGGAGCAGCAGGAAGAATGAATGGAAAATACAGAGAGTTTCTCATCAGTGCCGCGGACAGGATGAAAGCGGGAACAGGAGAAAAACTTTCACAGATATGCAGGGAATGTGCGGAAAGCGCCCTGAAAAAAAGCTGCCTTACCCATGGGGAAAAGGACGCTTTTTTTTCTTTCGGAGAATATCTGGGCTATATGGATCTGGAAATGCAGATGCGACAGCTTTCCCTGTATGAAAATAATTTGGAAGCAGAGATATTGAAGCGGAAAGCGGAGGTTTCCGGAAAGAAAAAACTGTACCAAGGAATTGGGATTCTTGGAGGCCTGCTGCTTGCGGTTCTCCTGGTATAGTATTGTTTATCAGACAGTAGTAAGAAGGACAGGCTTTCAGAAGAAAAGGAGGGATCATTTGGAGGTCAGTATCATATTTAAGATCGGTGCAGTAGGGATCCTGGTCTCTGTTCTTTCTCAGATCCTGAAACATAGCGGAAGGGAGGAACAGGCTTTTCTGGTGAGTTTTTCAGGACTTCTTTTAGTACTGTTCTGGATCGTGCCGTATATTTATGAGCTTTTTAAAAATATCCAGCAGCTTTTTGTACTGTAGGGGAGGGAAAGAACCGTGGATATTCTGAAGATTTCTGTTCTGGGAGCGGCAGGGGTTCTTCTGGGGATTCTTCTGAAAGACCGCGCACCGGAGTATGTAAGCCTTGTTACGATGGGAATAGGTCTTGTGATACTGGGATTAGCGGTAGGGAAGATCAGCTATCTGTTCCAGTCCCTGGAGAGACTGAAACAGAGTCTCCCGATTGATGGAAGCTATATCACTACTTTGCTGAAGATGATCGGGATCACCTATATCGGACAATTTTCATCCGGCATATGCAGAGATGCAGGATATTCCTCCACTGGTGCACAGATCGAACTGTTCTGCCGGTTATCTGTAATGGTCTTAAGTATGCCGGTTCTTCTGGCACTGTTGGATACCATACAGGGATTTCTTGCATGAAAAGATATTGGTCAGAGATTTGTGCAGCCCTGTTTCTGGCTGTAGTTATAAACTGTTTTGGCGGTGTGATCGTTTATGCTTCTTCGGCGGAACAACAGATCACAGATCAGATGGAGCTTACCGACCTGCAGTCCATGGTAGATGAGATGCTTGGAGAAAAAACATTTTCTGTTACAGAAGCGTTTCACAGACTGTTGTCAGGGGAAGAGGTGCTTTCGGAGGAGAGTGTGCGGGAATTTTTGCACAGTCTCCTTTTTTATGGTATTGAAAGAGAAAAAGAGCTGATCGTGAAGTTGTTGCTTCTGCTGTTATTCGCTGCCGTTTTTTCCGGGTTTGCCGGTGCCTTTGATAACGGGCAGGTGGGAGAGATCAGTTTTTATGTGGTGTATCTTCTTGTTTTTACTCTTCTGATGAACAGTTTTTCCGGTTTGAGTGCATCACTGCTTTCAATGCTTGCGTGGATCACGGAGTTTATGAAGGAACTCTCACCGGTGTATTTTATGGCAGTGGCAGCAGCGTCAGGTGCATCCAGTGCAGCTGCTTTTTATCAGGGAGTACTGCTTCTGGTGTGGCTTTTTCAATGGATCCTGGAACGAGTACTGCTTCCCGGAGTGAGTTTATATATTCTTCTGAAATTTGTAAATCATCTTTCCAGGGAAGAAATGCTGGGAAAAATGGCTGAGCTGATCGAGACTGTGATCTCCTGGGGGCTTCGGACATTACTTGGAGTGGCAGCAGGACTGCAGGTGGTGCGTGGGCTTGTAGCTCCGGTAATGGATTCTCTGAAGCGGAGTGCTGTGGGAAAAACTGCAGGTGCTCTTCCTGGGATCGGGAGCGCGGTAAATGCAGTTACGGAACTGGTCCTTACCACAGCTGTTCTTGTAAGAAACAGTCTGGGCATTGCACTTTTACTGGTAATCCTGGCGGTGGGGGCGGGGCCATTGGTCCGATATGGACTTTTGTCACTGACCTATCGCTTTCTGGCGGCTGCGGCGCAGCCTGTATCAGACAAACGGCTGGTAGAAGCCTTTGGCACCATGGCAGAGGGATGTGCACTTCTGATGAGAATCCTGTTTACTGCGGAAATTTTATGTATGCTTACATTTCTGATCCTGATGGCAGGAGGAGGCTTGGGATGAGAACAGAACTTTATCAGTGGATGAAAAGCCTGGCTTTTTTTCATGTACTTACTACAGCACTTCTGCATATTCTGCCTGATAAGCGTTATGAGCAGTATATACGGCTGTTTATGGGGCTTCTGTTGGTGCTTTTGATCTGTACGCCTATATTTGCCGTAGTGGGAAAAAGTGAAGAACTTCTGTCCGGATTCAGCAATAATTATGGGAGAGAAGAACAGGTACGTATGAAGACAGAAGCAGAAGGAATAAGGGAAACATTTCTTAAAGGAGCATATGAACAGGAGTTGAAGGATCAGGTTCAGGGTATCCTCAGGAAAGAAGGGTTTTTTTCGGCAAAAACAGAAGTAGATATGGAGAAAGAGCTTCAGCTGACCATAACACTTTATGGAACAGTCACAGAAAAACAGAGGGAGGCGGTGAAAAATGAGCTCGAAAGAATCTGCGGACTCAGGAAAGGACAGTATCAGATCCTGGCTTCTGAGGATGGGATGGAAGGAGTGGGGAGTTTTCCTTCTTCTGGGAATCCTTCTTCTGGTGGCAGGACTTCCGGTAACCCGAAAGAATAGTAAAACAGCAGAGGATCAGAATGCGGAGAAAACCCGCCTGGAGAGCCGCCTTGAGGAACTGCTTTCCAATGTGGAAGGAGTCGGAGAAGTGGAAGTGATCATTATGACCGGGGATGAGGGAAATACGGAAAACTTTTCCATAAGCAGCAAAAATGAAGTTACCGGTGTGCTGGTGGCGGCTCAGGGAGCAGGCAGCGCAGTGACAGTCCAGAATATTCAGCAGGCAATTATGGCATTATTTCAGATCGACGCTAATAAAATTAGAATAATGAAAATGAAATGAGGAGAGTAGAAGTGAAAAAGATCATGAAGAAAAATCAGGTAATCATCACCTCGCTGGCCATTCTCATTGCTGTGGCCGGATATCTGAATTTCGCAGATGTGGATCTGGGATTTAAGGATAAGGAGACGAGTACAGACAGCAGCAGTATCCTGGACGATGTGGATTATGATCTGACCGATGAAACAGCCCTTCTGGATGAGAACGGGGCAGATGGCACAACCCAGTCGGAGGTGATGGATACCGCATCCCCGGGCGAGGCCGTACTTACCGGTGCTTCGGATTTTGCAGCACAGGCAAAAGTCAGCAGGGAGCAGGTGCGTTCCCAGAACAAAGCGGACCTGCAGGCGATCATCAGTAATAAAGACATCAGCGATGAGGAAAAACAGAATGCTATTAACACAATGGTTTCCATGACAGATCTTACAGAAAAAGAGGCGGCTGCAGAGCTTCTTCTGGAGGCGAAGGGATTTGAAAATGTAATCGTAAATCTAACGGGTGAAACTGCGGATGTTGTGGTGCCGGATGCAGATCTGGAGGATGCAAAACGTGCACAGATCGAGGATATTGTAAAGAGGAAAACCGGTGTGGCAGCAGAGAGCATTGTGATCACGCCTCTGAGTCAAAGTAAAAATGCATCGGATGTCATAAATACTGCAGATGAAGCTGAAAAAAATACGGGAGGTGCAGAGGATAATGCGGAAAGTACAGGTGATGAGGTGCAGGATACCGCTGCATCTGTGGAAAGCGATCCGGCGGATCAAACATCTGAGAACGCAGAGACGGCTGCAGATATCCAGAACGATCAGACTATTGATACAGAGGGAATTTACGACTGAATTGCCTTGACAGCAAAGCCTTGTCTATACTAGAATAGGAAAGGTTATAGTAAAATAGAGATATCAGAGAATATACAGGAGGCTCACGTGTCGAAGTATACGAAAGAAATAGAAAAAAGAAGAACATTTGCCATCATCTCTCATCCGGATGCTGGTAAAACAACATTAACAGAAAAATTTCTGCTGTATGGAGGGGCCATCAATCTGGCCGGAAGTGTAAAGGGTAAGGCTACGGCCCGCCATGCAGTATCAGACTGGATGGAGATCGAGAAGGAAAGAGGTATTTCCGTTACTTCATCCGTTCTTCAGTTCCATTATGACGGATATTGTATCAACATTCTGGATACACCTGGACATCAGGATTTCTCCGAGGATACCTACCGTACATTGATGGCTGCGGATTCAGCAGTTATGGTCATCGATGGATCCAAGGGTGTTGAGGCACAGACCCGTAAGCTTTTCAAGGTCTGTGTTATGAGACACATTCCGATCTTTACTTTTATCAATAAGATGGATAGAGATGCCAACGATACTTTTGATCTTCTGGATGAAATCGAAAAAGAGCTTGGTATTGCAACCTGTCCGATCAACTGGCCAATCGGTTCCGGTAAGAAATTCCGGGGTGTGTTTGATCGTAATACAAAGAAGATCCTTACCTTTTCCGATACACAGAAGGGCACCAAGGAAGGTGTGATAGAAGAGATTGATATTAATGATCCCCGTGCAGATGAGGTCATGGATCCTGAGCAGAAAGAGCAGCTGATGGAAGAAATCGAGCTTCTGGATGGTGCAAGCGCGGAGTTTTCTCAGGAAGAGGTCAGCAAAGGACAGCTGACACCGGTATTTTTCGGTTCTGCTCTTACCAACTTTGGTGTGGAAACATTTCTGGAGCATTTCCTGAAGATGACCACTTCTCCGCTTCCGAGAACTGCAGACTGCGGACAGGTAGATCCTATGAGTGATGATTTTTCAGCCTTTGTATTTAAGATTCAGGCGAATATGAACAAGGCTCACAGAGACCGTATCGCATTTATGAGGATCTGTTCAGGCAAGTTTGATGCGACCAAAGAGGTTTATCATGTGCAGGGAGACAAGAAGATGCGACTTCTTCAGCCGCAGCAGATGATGGCAGAATCCCGTCATGTTGTGGAGGAGGCTTATGCAGGTGATATCATCGGTGTCTTTGACCCGGGTATTTTTTCTATTGGAGATACCATCTGCGCACCTGGAAAGAAATTTGCCTTTGAGGGGATCCCGACCTTCGCGCCGGAGCATTTCGCACGTGTGCGTCAGATCGATACCATGAAGAGAAAACAGTTTGTAAAAGGTATCAACCAGATCGCTCAGGAAGGTGCGATCCAGATATTCCAGGAGTTTAACACCGGTATGGAAGAGATCATTGTGGGTGTTGTAGGTATCCTGCAGTTTGATGTCCTGAAATACCGTCTGGAGAATGAGTATAATGTAGATATCCGCCTGGAAACACTTCCATATGAGCATATCCGCTGGATTGCCAACAAGGAGACTGTAAAAGTAGACAAGATCGTGGGAACTTCTGATATGAAGAAAGTCACAGACCTTAAGGGAAATCCGTTGCTGCTCTTTGTCAATGCATGGAGTGTTGGCATGGTTGAGGACAGAAACCCTGATCTGGTACTGACAGAATTCAGTAAATAAGCCCTTTTATTTCATAACTTTTTTTGATATAATAGTATAAAATTACGAACAAAAATATTATATTCGTAGGAGGGTTTCCCATGGCAGAAAAAAGAACAACATATAAGATACAGGATTTGGGCGGAATCGGTGAAGTTCACATTGCAGATGAAGTTGTTGCGATCGTTGCAGGACTTGCAGCAACAGATGTGGATGGAGTTGCTTCCATGGCAGGAAATATCACCAATGAGCTGGTAAGTAAACTTGGAAAGAAGAATCTGTCCAAGGGCGTGAGAGTAACCATTCTGGAAGGAGTTGTTACCGTGGATCTGTCACTGAATATCGAGTATGGCAGAAACATTCTTGAGACAAGCAAGAAGGTTCAGGAGAAGGTTAAATCCGCTATTGAGAATATGACAGGACTTGAGGTTGCAGATGTAAATATTCATATTGCCAGCGTGGATATGGAGAACGAAAAAGGAAAGTAAACCTTTCCTTTTTTCCGTCTTAGGAGGAAATTATGAGAAGAAGAGAACAGAGAGAACATGTATTTAAACTTATGTTTATGACAGAGTTTAATTCAGAAGAAGAGATGACAGAACAGCTCTCTCTTTATTTTGAAGGTCTTGGAGAACTTTCAGAACAGGACCAGGAATATATGAAGAAGAAGTACGCACATGTGAAAGAACATCTGGAAGAGATTGATGCACAGCTGAACAGTGCAAGCCGTGGATGGAAGACAAAGCGTATGAGCCGTGTGGATCTTGCGGCACTTCGTCTGGCAGTATATGAGATGGAATATGATGCAGACGTACCGACAGGAGTAGCTATCAACGAAGCGGTAGAACTTGCCAAAAGATTTGGCGGAGATGCTTCCGGCTCCTTTGTAAATGGAGTACTGGGTAAGATCGCATCTGAGAAGGATGAGAAGAAAAACGAGGAGGAGACTGCTGACACAGAAGAGAAGGCAGCAGAAGCCCCGGAAGAGAACGCATGAGAAATGTCTATTCTGTCGGTCAGGTAAACCATTATGTCAAAAATATGTTTACCCAGGATTACTTTCTCCGGAAAGTCTATGTAAAGGGAGAAGTATCCAACTGTAAATACCATACCAGCGGACATATTTATTTTTCCCTGAAGGATGAAACAGGCACATTAAGCTGTGTGATGTTTGCGGGACACCGTAGGGGTCTTGCTTTTCGCATGAAGGACGGGGATAAGGTAGTTGCAGGCGGAATTGTAGACGTATATGAGAGAGACGGGTGTTATCAGCTTTATGCAAAAGAGATCACACTGGAAGGTGCTGGTGCCCTCTATGAACGGTATCTGGCACTGAAACAGGAACTTGAGGATATGGGGATGTTTGCCCAGGAATATAAGCAGCCCATTCCTCATTTTATTCATACCCTTGGCGTGGTGACAGCACCTACTGGTGCAGCAGTACAGGATATCCGCAATATTGCAGGCAGAAGGAATCCATATCTGCAGGTGATCCTTTATCCGGCACTTGTGCAGGGAGAGGGAGCGGCGCAGAGTATCGTAAAGGGAATCCGGATGCTGGATAAAGCAGGGGTGGACGTGATCATCGTCGGCCGTGGAGGTGGCTCTATTGAAGATCTCTGGGCCTTTAACGAGGAGAGCGTTGCCCGTGCTATTTTTGAGTGCAGGACACCGGTGATCTCGGCAGTGGGACATGAGACGGATTTTACCATTGCGGATTTTGTAGCAGACCTGCGGGCACCTACACCATCTGCTGCAGCAGAGCTGGCAGTGGATGATTTTCGCAGTGTTCTGGAGAGCTTTCATATGTACGGAGACCGTCTGCAGCGTGCCATGAACAGTAAGACAGAACTTTTTGCCGCAAAACTTAAGGCTTATGAGAACAGATTCCAGTATCTGAGCCCGGAGTCCATGTTACGTGAAAAACGTCAGTATGCATCGGAGCTAGAGGAATGCCTGCGTTCTTCCATGGAACAAAAGCTTACAGAGAAAAGACATGAACTGGCAATATGGATCCAGCGGTTTGAGGGACTTTCTCCATTAAGAAAGCTAAATGGAGGATATGCATTTGTGTCCGACTCAGACGGACATGCGGTGACAGAGATCAGTCAGATAAAAAAAGGTGACAGGATCTCCATTGCAGTAACCGATGGAGTCATAGAAGCAGTTGCGGATCGCATCAGGAAGGAAGAGCGATAATGGCAGAAGCAAAGAAAGAAGAGAAATCCATAGAAGATACTTTTGGGGAGCTTGATCTGCTTGCCCGGAAGCTGGAGGATAAAGAAACACCTCTTGAGGAGTCTTTCCGCCTCTACAGACAGGGAATGGAGCTCCTAAAGGCTCTGAACGGAAGACTGGATACTGTAGAAAAAAAGATGCTTCAGATGAATGAGGATGGGACATTTCGTGAATTTTAAAGAAGAACTGAAAAGAAGAACAGAAGAAGCAGAACATGTGATCCGGGAATATCTTCCGGAAGAATCCGGTTTTGCAAAAACCATGGCAGAGGCCATGAATTACAGTATGACGGCAGGTGGAAAGAGACTCCGCCCGATCCTGATCAGGGAAACCTACGAGCTGTTTGGAGGAAAGGATAAGCTTTGTGAGCCTTTTATGGCGGCTATGGAGATGATCCATACACATTCGTTGATCCATGATGATCTCCCTGCACTGGATAACGATGATTACCGAAGAGGAAGGCTGACCACACATAAAGTATACGGAGAGGCCATGGGCGTTTTAAGCGGTGTGGCACTCCTTAACAGAGCTTATGAAGTGATGCTTTCCGCCTTTGATCTGACCGAGGATAAAGACCGTGTGATAGCCGCCATGCGGATCATTGCAGATAAGACCGGCATCAACGGTATGCTTGGTGGACAGAGTGTTGATGTGGAGAATGATGGGAAACCTCTGGAACACAAGATGCTGGATTATATTTACAAAAACAAGACCTCCGCATTGATCGAGGCTTCCATGATGACCGGTGCTGTGCTGGCAGGGGCATCTGAGAAAGAACTTAAGGTTGTGGAGCAGGCTGCAGAAAACATCGGGCTGGCTTTTCAGATCCAGGATGATATCCTTGATGTGACCAGTACCCAGGAGGAACTGGGAAAACCGATCCACAGTGATGAAAAAAACAACAAGGTTACCTATGTAAGCCTTGTTGGAGCCCCGGCAGCAGCCAGCAGGGTTAAAGAACTTTCTGACCATGCGGTAGAACTTTTAGACGACCTTGACAGGAAGAACGGATTTCTGGATCTTCTTGTGGAAAGTCTTGTCAGCCGCAGGAAATAGAAAGAACAAAGGAAGGGTACAAATGATTCTGGAAAAAATTAAAAAGCCAAATGATATTCATAAAGTTTCATTGGAGGATTTTCCGCGCCTTGCTGAGGAAATCAGGAGCTTTTTGATCCAGAGTGTAAGTGAGACAGGTGGCCATCTGGCATCCAATCTGGGTGTGGTGGAGCTGACTCTTGCTCTGCATAATGTGCTTGATCTTCCACAGGATAAGCTGATCTGGGATGTGGGACATCAGGCTTATACACATAAAATCCTTACAGGAAGAAAAGACGGCTTTAAGGATCTTCGTAAAGAAGGAGGTTTAAGCGGTTTTCCAAAAAGGAATGAAAGTGACTGTGATTCGTTTGATACCGGACACAGTTCCAATTCCATTTCCGCAGGACTTGGCTATGTCCGTGCCAGAGACCTGATGGGAGAGAAATACCATGTGGTTTCCGTGATCGGAGATGGTGCGCTTACCGGTGGGATGGCTTATGAAGCATTGAACAATGCGGCTGAGCTGAAGACTAATTTTATTATTATCATCAATGATAATAACATGTCTATTTCCAAGAACGTAGGAGGAATGTCCACCTATTTAAGCGCTCTGCGTACAGCTGAGACTTATACAGGAATGAAGATCGGCGTGACAAAAACACTCAAAAAGATTCCCCATGTTGGAACCGCCGTGGTAGATACGGTCCGAAAGACCAAGAGCAGCATCAAGCAACTGATCATTCCCGGAATGCTTTTTGAAAATATGGGGCTGACTTATCTGGGACCGGTAGATGGCCATAATATGCGCCAGATGATGAAGCTTTTTAATGAGGCAAAGAGAGTGGAGGGACCGGTTGTTGTCCATGTCCTTACAGAAAAAGGCAGAGGCTATGGACCGGCATCTTCCCATCCGGAGCGTTTTCACGGAACAGGTCCTTTTGACATCCAGAGTGGCAGACCCCTTGCAGCAAAAACAGCGCCGACATATACGGATCATTTTTCCGGTGCAATATGTTCTCTGGCAGAGAAGAACAAAAAAGTAGTTGCTATTACAGCTGCTATGCCAGATGGAACCGGACTGAACCGATTCCGGAAGAAATTCCCGGAGCGTTTTTTTGATGTGGGTATTGCGGAAGAACATGCAGTAACCTTTGCGGCAGGCATGGCACTTGGGGGAATGATCCCGGTTTTTGCGGTATATTCTTCGTTCCTGCAGAGAGGGATCGATCAGATCCTTCACGATGTATGTATGCAGGATCTTCATGTGATCTTTGCCATTGACAGGGCAGGATTTGTCGGAGCAGATGGTGAAACACATCATGGATGCTTTGATTTATCCTATCTGTCCATGATTCCCAATATGACAGTTATGGCTCCCAAGAATGGAAAAGAGCTTGAGGAGATGTTGAAATTTGCAGTAGAAGAGCTGGATGGTCCCTGTGCGATCCGATATCCGAAAGGATCGGCATGTACCGATATGGAAGAATGTCATGAGCCACTTAAGAAGGGCAGAAGTGAAGTGATCACTCCAGGCAGTGAGATTGCAGTTCTCGGGGTTGGCAGCATGGTTTCTGTCTGTCAGAAGGTCTGTGAAGAGATAAGAAATCACAAAATGGCAGGAGCTACGTTTGTCAATGTCCGTTTTGTAAAGCCTCTGGATACAGAGCTTCTTGATCGGCTTTCGCAGAACCACAGTCTTTTGGTCACTGTGGAGGAGAATGTAAAAAGCGGTGGGTTCGGAGAACATGTATCTGCTTATATGGAAGCCTGTCATCCGGAAGTAAGAGTTCTTCCACTGGCAATACCGGATCATTTTATTGAGCATGGAACGGTGGACCGTCAGCGAATGAAAATAGGTTTAAATGTACAGGGAATCCTGGATGCGGTAGAACAGAGCTGGGAAAATCTTGTGAATAACAGAAAATAAAGGACATAGCCTTTGCAGAAGAATACGAAGCTGTGAGGCATTTTACAGCCCGGCACATAAAGAGCCGGGCTGTTGGAGGATAATATGAAAAAAAGACTGGATATCATGATGGTGGAACAGGGACTTGCACCGTCACGCGAAAAAGCAAAAGCGTATATCATGGCCGGGGAAGTATATGTCAACGGTCAGAAGGAAGACAAGGCTGGCTCCATGTTTGCTGAGACTGTCAAGCTGGAGGTAAGAGGAAAGACTCTTCCTTATGTCAGCAGAGGCGGACTGAAGCTGGAAAAAGCCATGAAAAATTTTGGCGTGACGCTGAAGGATAAGGTGTGCATGGATGTAGGCGCATCCACCGGCGGTTTCACAGATTGTATGCTCCAGAACGGAGCGGTCAAAGTCTATTCCATTGATGTGGGATATGGACAGCTGGACTGGAAACTCAGGAATGATCCAAGAGTTGTATGCATGGAAAAAACAAATATCCGCTATGTGGTACCGGAAGATCTGGAAGGTCCGGCAGCATTTTCTTCGATCGATGTTTCTTTTATCTCCCTTACAAAAGTGCTTCTTCCTGTAAGAAACCTTCTCACAGAGGACGGAGAGATCGTATGTCTCATCAAACCTCAGTTTGAGGCCGGCAGAGAAAAAGTCGGAAAAAAAGGCGTTGTCCGTGATCCGAAGGTCCATGAAGAAGTCATTGAGAAAGTCAGAGATTATGCCATGAGTATTTTTATGGAGCCCTGTCATCTTTCCTTTTCTCCCATCAAGGGACCTGAAGGAAATATTGAATATCTCCTTCATCTGAAAAAACATCCGGAAGGAACAGAAGTACCTGTGAGTCTTGACGTATCCGTAGAGGATGTGGTAAAGGAAGCCCACGGACAGCTGGACTGATGTTTGGAAAGGACTGAAGCAATATGGACAGATTTTATATAATTCCAAACAGTGCCAAGGATCCGGAACTGACATTTTCTAATAGGATCATTGCCTATCTGGAGAAGCATGGTGCCAGGTGTCATGTGCAGAAGATCACCGAAAAAATGGAAGGACCGTATCATTATACGGACCCGGATGGGATTCCGCAGGATACACAGTGCATTATTGTACTGGGTGGAGATGGAACACTTCTGCAGGCTGCAAGGGATGTGGTGCATCTGGATATCCCTCTTCTTGGAATCAATCTGGGAACTCTGGGATTTCTTGCCGAGGTGGATAAAAATTCCGTGTATCCGGCTCTGGATCGGCTTCTGTCAGATGACTATGAGCTAGAAGATCGTATGATGCTGGAAGGAAAGATCTATCGTGGAGAAGAACTTATTGGAAAAGATATCGCATTAAATGACATTGTGATCGGAAGAGAAGGACATCTCCGTGTGATCCGTTTCAAGAATTATGTTAATGATGCATATATGAATTCATACAATGCAGATGGTATCATCATTTCCACTCCGACCGGTTCTACCGGATATAGTCTGTCAGCGGGAGGTCCCGTGGTTTCTCCCAGTGCCAGTATGATGATCATGACCCCCATCGCTCCCCATACTATGAACACCCGAAGTATCATTCTTTCCGGGGAAGAGGCAGTTACAGTAGAGATCGGTGAGGGAAGACATAATACCATTGAGAAAGCGGTGGCCTCTTTCGACGGGGATACCCAGATATCCATGGTCACCGGTGACCGGATCGTGATCCGGAAAGCCACAGTCAGGACAAAAATCCTCAAGCTGAACCATCTGAGCTTTGTGGAGGTTCTGAGACAGAAAATGAGTAACAGCTGATGCAGGAGGTTCAATTTTGAAAGTAGCAAGACATGAAAAAATTATCGAACTGATCCGTCAGTACGAGATCGATACACAGGAAGAACTTGCAGCAAGACTGAATGAGGCCGGTTTTAAGGTTACGCAGGCTACCGTATCCAGAGATATCCGTGCTCTGAAAATGACAAAGGTTGCAGGCAGCAACGGAAAGTCCAGATATGCGATCCTGGAAGAACATACACCGGATGTGTTAAGTGATAAATATTCCAGAGTTTTGAAAGATGCAGTGATCGCTATGAACATCGGACAGAATATCGTAGTGGTAAAAACAATTCCGGGAATGGCCATGGCGGCAGCAGCAGCTCTTGATGCTATGAAATGGCCGGAAATCCTGGGATGTATTGCCGGAGATGATACCATTATGTGTGTGGTGAAAACCTCTGAACAGGCACCGGGTGTAGTTCAGAAGCTTGGCGGGATCTTATCCAGAGGAAAATAAAATGACAGAATATGTAAATGCTTTATACCAGAAAGGAAATCAATGTTAGTACATCTGCATGTAAAAAATCTTGCACTGATAGAGGAATCAGAGGTGGAATTCGGACCAGGCTTAAATATCTTAACTGGTGAGACCGGAGCCGGAAAATCCATTCTGTTAGGATCCATACAGCTTATCTTGGGTGGAAAAACTTCCAGAAGCATGATTCGTGAAAATGCTTCCTATGCCCTGGTAGAGTTGCTGTTTCAGGTTGAAAACACGAAAGCCAGAGAGTCCCTTGCGGCGCTTGACATCTATCCGGAAGACGGACAGGTGCTGATGTCCCGCAAGATCATGGACGGCAGAAGTATCAACAAGATCAACGGAGAGACAAGTACTGTCAGCCAGATGAAAGCAGCAGCAGCCTGTCTTCTGGACATTCACGGACAGCATGAGCATCAGTCACTTCTTTATGGAGACCGCCAGCTGGCTATTTTGGATGTATATGGAAAGGAACAGATCCTTCCTGCCAGGGAGAAGGTCCGGAAAGCTTATCAGGAGTATCGGGACTGTGTGGATCAGCTGAAAGCACTGGATATGGATGAGGAACAGCGCAACCGTGAAAAAGCCTTTCTGGAATTTGAGATCAATGAGATCGAGGAGGCAGCTCTTATTCCGGGAGAGGACGAAACACTGGAGGATCGCTACCGGAAGCTGAGCAATGCCAGAAGAATCATGGAAACAGCACAAATGGTCCGTGGGATGACCGGATATGAACAGGGCGCCGCAGATATGACCGGAAATGCCCTGAAAGAGTTTTCAAGAATTGCAGATTACGATAAGGATCTTGCACCTTTACAGGAAGCTCTTGTGGAAATCGATTCACTTCTCAGTGACTTTTGCCGTGATCTGTCCTCTTATATGGATAGTTTGACTTTTGACGAAGAAACTTTTTTTGAAACAGAAAAAAGACTGGATCTGATCAATAGTTTGAAGGCAAAGTATGGACAGACGATCCATGAAATTTTGTCTTATCAGAAGGAACAGCAGGAAAAATTAGAAAAACTTCAAAGATTCGAAGAAAATTTCCGGTTACTGAAAGAAAAACTTATGCAGGCAGAAAAGATTCTTGAGGAAGCTTCGCATGAACTTTCAGAGATCCGGAAAAAATACAGTAAACAGCTGGATGAAAAGATTATCGAAGGATTGAAGGAACTGAATTTTGAGGATGTGGATTTTTCTATCCGTTTTGACCGCAGAAAAAATTATACAGATAATGGTTATGATGCGGTGGAATATGAGATTTCCACAAATCCAGGTGAAAGCAGAAAACCGCTGGGACAGATCGTATCCGGTGGTGAGCTTTCCAGGATCATGCTTGCCATCAAAGCGATCCTTGCAGATAAAGATCAAATCGATACACTGATCTTTGATGAGATCGATACAGGGATCAGTGGGCGTACTGCACAGAAGGTCTCTGAAAAAATGGCAGTGATCGGACAGCACAGGCAGGTGCTTTGTATCACACATCTTCCACAGATCGCAGCAATGGCAGATACCCATTTTGAGATTGAGAAACATGTAGAAGGAACAGAAACCATCACCCAGATCCATCCTCTGGAAGGAGAGGAATCTGTTCGTGAGCTTGCCAGACTTCTGGGCGGTGCCCAGATCACGCCGGCTGTTCTTGGAAATGCAAGAGAGATGAAGGAATTGGCACAGCAACAAAAAAATACAAGACTGAAATAATTTATACGTTACATACTAAGAGAGGACGACCGAAAGGTCAGTCCTCTTTTTTAACCGAATCAAGTCAGTTTCCTGCTTCAGTTGCGAAAAGCAATAAGCAGTGGGTGGGGATTTGCTTGTATCAGAAAATTACAAAGGATGTGACGTAAGATGAACAGAAAAAGAAAATACCGATGTTGGCTCCTTGTATTTCTTGCGCTGGATCTGATTCTGATGGGATGGCTGGGCTACCGGCTTCTGGACAGAAAGATCCCGGATCAGATCCTGGTGGATCATGAGGACAGCCGGGAAGTAGCCAATCTTCTTAAACGCCCTTTTATCAGCTTTGATGATGCGATCACCGTTTCAGGAAAAGACAGCTATAAGTTGCACTGCAGACTCTTGGGAGTGATCCCTTTTAAGGATGTGAAGGTAAAAAATATAACTGCAAAAGAAGTATATGCAAGCGGAGATGCAGTAGGTATTTATATGCAGACGAAAGGAGTTCTGATCATTGATACAGGCGAGATCCTTTCGGAAAGTGGTGAGATGGAAGAACCGGCCCGGGACATTGTAAAGCCGGGAGATTATATTGTGGCTTTTGATCAGAACCGGATCCAGTGCAAGCAGGATCTTCTGGAGGATCTTGCAGATCTTTGCGGAGAATCTGTAACACTGAAGGTCCGCCGGGGAAAAGAGACGATTCCCCTGTCCCTAACGCCTGTGAAAGATGAAAAAGGAAAATACAAGCTTGGAATCTGGGTGAGGGACGATACACAGGGAATCGGAACCCTGACTTATGTGGACGAAAATGGAGGGTTCGGTGCTCTTGGCCACGGGATCAGCGATGTGGATACCGGCAAACTTTTAAGTATCGCAGATGGAAATCTTTACAACGCCCAGATCCTGGGGATCCGGAAAGGAGAAAAAGGAAATCCCGGAGAACTATCTGGTCTGATCCGATACGAAGCTGACAATATCCTGGGTGAGATTTCCGAAAACAGTAAAAACGGCATTTTTGGAACTGTGGATGCTGATCAGGTGAAAAATCTGGATCTGAAGAAGATTCCTGTAGGTTACAAACAGGATCTGAAAATTGGACCCGCATCTGTTCTCTGCTGCACAGACGGCGAAGTAAAAGAATATGCCGCAGAGATCACCAGGATCGATATGAACCATGAGGATTCTAATAAGAGCTTCGTGATCCAGATCACAGATAAAGAACTCCTGGAAAAAACAGGTGGGATCGTTCAGGGAATGTCTGGAAGTCCTGTGCTTCAGAACGGAAAACTCTTTGGTGCCGTGACTCATGTATTTGTGCAGGATTCTACCGGCGGATATGGGATTTTTATTGAAAATATGACAGGCAATGCATAAATCTGCAGTTGAGGAAAGAGGCACAAAACATGGAAAAAGTCCGGGAAAAGTGCCTCTTTTTTATATGGGGAAAAATGCCGGATACAGATTGAAATACCTGCATTTTAGTGAATTTTGTGATATATAAGAGAAAAAATGTCGAAAAATATCGTACGAAAGTGTGATAAAATAACTACTTTTATCTTGATTTTACTACAGGATTTCCACTATAATAATTTTGTCGCCAGCAAGGGGAAAGCGCAGGCAGCTAACAGTGTCGGTTACTGCCGTGGTGACAGGGGGTATGTCTGGAAACCCAAGGAGATAGAAGTTAGGAGGGTCCTCATGGACAAATTAAATGTTGCAATTGCTGATGATAACGCGAAAATGACAGACATGCTCGGTCAGATGATCGAAGAAGATAAAGACCTTGAACTGGTCGGAAAAGCACACAACGGAGAAGAAATCTGTAACATAATCAAAGATAAGGAGCCGGATGTGGTGATTCTCGACATCATTATGCCGAAGATGGACGGCCTTTCCGTTATGGAGAAATTTTCCCATAACGCAAATGTCAAAAAAGTTCCAGTGTTTATCGTATTATCTGCAATTGGACAGGAAAGGATTACAGAGGATGCATTCAGTCTTGGAGCAGACTATTATGTTTTGAAGCCTTTTGACAACACCACACTTTTAAACCGGATCAAACATATTCGGAAGATTGGGGACAGAAGAGTGCGGGAGATTGCAAGGCCAGGTATCACAGAAACCAAAAAGCCTCAGCCGGAGAGGAATCTGGAAACCGATGTGACGAATATCATTCATGAGATCGGAGTTCCGGCACACATCAAGGGGTATCAGTATTTAAGGGATGCGATCATTTTGTCTGTCAATGACATGGAAATGCTCAATTCCATTACCAAGGTATTATATCCAACCATTGCGAAACGCCATCAGACAACACCGAGCAGAGTGGAGCGGGCGATCCGACATGCGATCGAGGTGGCATGGAGCCGAGGAAAGATGGATACCATTGATGAATTGTTTGGATATACTGTAAGCACCGGAAAAGGGAAACCCACGAATTCTGAATTTATAGCACTGATCGCAGATAAAATCAGACTAGAATATAAAAATCGGTCTTTAAATTAGATGAATTTTGGAGTATAATCATAAATAAAAACGGGTGTACCCAGGGAGGGGAATACAGATGAAAAAAATTCTGTTTGCTACATCAGAAGCAGTACCTTTTATCAAAACAGGAGGACTCGCTGATGTTGCCGGCTCACTGCCTAAGTGCTTTGACAAAAAATATTTTGATATACGCGTGATCTTACCGAAATATGCCTGCATGAAACAGGAATGGAAAGACAAAATGGAGTATGTGACCCATTTTTATATGGATCTGGGATTTAAGAACTGCTATGTAGGCATTATGCAGATGCAGTATGACGGGATCCAGTTTTACTTCATTGACAATGAATATTATTTCAGCGGTCCGAAACCATATGACAGCGCACCATGGGATCTTGAGAAATTTGCTTTCTTTTCCAAAGCTGTGTTATCGGTTCTTCCGGTGATCGGATTCAGACCGGATATCATCCACTGTCATGACTGGCAGACAGGACTTGTTCCGGTTTACCTTCACGATTCTTTCCAGGAGAATGAATTCTTCCGTGGAATCAAGACTGTTATGACAATACATAACCTGAAATTCCAGGGTGTATGGGATGTTAAGACTGTTAAGGATATCACAGGCCTTTCCGATTACTACTTTGCGCCGGATAAACTGGAAGCATACAAGGACGCAAACTTCCTGAAGGGCGGTATGGTATTTGCAGATGCCATTACCACAGTAAGTAATACCTATGCAGAAGAGATCAAGACACCGTTTTATGGTGAGAAGCTGGACGGACTTCTCAATGCGAGAGCCAACAGTCTGCGTGGTATTGTAAATGGTATTGATTACAATGAATTCAATCCGGAGACAGATCCGAATATCACCAAGAACTACAATGCAAAGAACTTCCGCAAGGAGAAGATCAAGAACAAGATCCAGCTTCAGAAAGATCTTGGACTTGAGCAGGATCCGAAAGCTATGATGATCGGTATTGTATCCCGCCTGACAGATCAGAAGGGATTTGATCTGATCGCTTATATCATGGACGAACTGTGTCAGGATGCGGTTCAGATCGTTGCTCTTGGTACCGGTGAGGAACGTTATGAGAATATGTTCCGTCATTTTGACTGGAAGTATCATGGCAAGGTATCTGCACAGATCTACTATGATGAGGCAATGTCTCACAGAATTTATGCAGCATCTGACGCATTTCTGATGCCGTCACTGTTTGAGCCATGTGGCTTAAGCCAGCTGATGAGCCTTCGTTATGGAACTCTTCCGATCGTCAGAGAGACCGGTGGTCTGAAGGATACAGTTGTCCCGTACAATGAATTCGAGGGAACCGGAACAGGATTCTCCTTCGTAAATTACAATGCACATGAAATGCTTGCTACGATTCGTTATGCAGAGAGTGTATATTATGACAAGAAACGTGAATGGAATAAAATGGTAGATCGCGCGATGGCTGCAGATTTTTCCTGGAACAATTCCGCACGTCAGTATGAGGAAATGTACAATTGGTTAATTGGTGAGTAAGGATTCACCGAAGCGGTTCTCGCAATAAAAAGGCGCAGACGACAGATAATATGTCGTTTGCGCTTTTTTATTGCGGGAATATACATGGATGTTATTGTATGTCTGCAAAAAAAATATGAAGATGTTTGTTTATCAAACAGGAATTGTGCTAAAGTGAGAAAAAATATAAATGTTAATGATAAATAACTTTTGAATTGGTATTATTTATACGAAACTTATCAGATTAATCAGTTATTGTCAAATAACTTAAATTGTGTTACATTTATATTAGTACATCGTTTTTGAAATAACTATACCATTCACTTGTCTGTGAATCCGATTGATATAGTTATTTACGAAACGATGTACCAGTGGATAATACAGATATATGTATTGACCATGTAAATTGTACTTATGATGAGGTGACAATATGACACTGGACAAATTAAAGACTGGAGAATGTGGCAGAATCATCAGTGTTCGTGGCGAGGGGGAGCTGAGACATCATCTTCTGGATATGGGGCTTACACCGGGGACAGAAGTGTCTCTTCGTAAAACAGCTCCTATGGGAGATCCGGTACAGCTTGTGCTGCGCGGATATGAGCTGACATTGCGGCTGGCGGAAGCTGCAAAGATTGAGATCGTATCGATCGAATCCATGACGGAAACGAAGAAAGAAAATGAACGGCATCAGCCGATTGCTCATCCTGGTGTGGGAGAACTTGGAAAGGCTCGAGATTATCGCAAGAACCGGATCGGTGATACGATTCCCAAAGGGGAACCGATCACGTTTGCACTGGCAGGTAATCAGAACTGTGGAAAGACAACTCTTTTTAATCAGCTGACAGGCTCCAATCAGCATGTTGGTAACTTTCCGGGTGTAACTGTTGACAAGAAAGAAGGAAGCATCCGGAGGCATCCGGAGGCAACGGTAACGGATCTTCCTGGAATCTATTCACTTTCCCCGTATTCCAGCGAGGAGATCGTAACAAGAGATTTTCTGCTGAATGAGAAGCCGACAGGAATCATTAATATTGTAGATGCTTCCAATATTGAGAGAAATCTTTATCTTACCATGCAGCTGATGGAGCTTGGAATCCCAATGGTGCTGGCCTTAAATATGATGGATGAGGTAAGGGCAAATGGAGGCTCTGTTCGGATCAATGAACTGGAGGAGATTTTAGGAATTCCGGTTGTACCTATTTCAGCAGCGAAGAATGAAGGAATTGATGAGCTGATCGATCATGCAGTCCATGTTGCAAGATACAGAGAAGCACCAGGAAGAATTGATTTCTGTACTGACAATCAGTCACCGAAGGATCCGGTAGGCGCACTTCACAGATGTATCCATGCAGCCGTTCATCTGATCGAACCCTATGCAAAAAAAGCAGGACTTCCTGTACGTTTTGCAGCTACGAAGATCGTAGAGAAAGATTCTCTGATCGAAAAACGTCTGGCTTTGCCTGAAGGTGAAAAAAAGGTTCTTGATGGGCTGGTACATGTTATGGAGAAGGATGGCGGTCTGGACCGTGAGGCAGCTCTTGCGAACATGCGCTTCAATTTTATTGAAAAGCTTTGTGAGAAAACTGTGGTAAAACCGGCAGAAAGCCGTGAGCATAAACGAAGTGTCGCCATAGATCGTATCCTTACCGGAAAATATACAGCAATTCCCTGTTTTGTGGGAATTATGGCAATTGTATTTGTGATGACGTTTAATTATCTGGGAGCCTGGCTTTCAGACGGAATGACTATGGTCGTGAACTGGGTAATTGCACTTATTGGCAGGGGACTGGAGGTGGCAGGTGTCAGCTCAGTACTGCGGTCACTGGTTGTGGATGGAATTTTAAGCGGTATCGGAAGCGTGATCGGATTTCTTCCTACGATCGTTACTTTGTTTTTCTTCCTGTCAATCCTGGAAGATACCGGATATATGGCTCGTGTAGCCTTTGTTATGGACAAGCTCCTTCGAAAGATCGGACTTTCCGGAAGAAGCTTTGTGCCGATGCTGATCGGATTCGGCTGTTCGGTGCCGGCCATTATGGCAACCAGAACATTATCCAGTGAACGTGACCGGAAAATGACGATTCTGATTACTCCGTTTATGAGCTGCAGTGCCAAGCTTCCGATCTACGGACTTCTCACCAGTGCATTTTTCCCGAAGCAGTGGAGAGGAGTTGTGATGATCAGCCTTTATTTTGCAGGAATTCTCTGCGGGATCCTGTATGCGCTGATCCTGAAAAAGACGAAATATAAGGGAGAGCCGGTTCCGTTTGTCATGGAGCTTCCCAATTACCGGCTTCCTTCTGCAAAAAGTGTAGGACAGCTGATCTGGGAAAAGGCGAAGGACTTTATCCAGAAAGCGTTTACAATTATTTTTGCGGCAACGCTGATCGTGTGGTTCCTGCAGAACTTTGATGCAGGTCTTAACCTTGTTACCAGCACAGATCAGAGCCTTCTGGCAAAGATTGGAAGCATCGTGGCACCACTTTTTGCTCCGCTGGGCTTTGGTGACTGGAGAGTATCCACCGCATTGATCACGGGCTTTATGGCAAAAGAGAGTGTTGTGTCTACGCTGACAGTCCTTCTGGGCGGAAATACGGCGTTGCTTCAGACTTTATTTACACCGTTTACTGCTTACGTATTTTTGATCTTTACTTTGCTCTATACACCCTGTGTTGCAGCTATTGCAACTGTGCGTCGGGAGATGGGAACTGTAAGAGCTGCCGCTGGTATTGTAGCAGTACAGTGTGCCACTGCATGGATCGTTGCGTTTGCGGTACATGGTGTGGGAATGATGCTTGGATTATAGAAAAAATACCTTACATATGGCTTTTCACAAACTGCAGAAAACATTCTGCAGAGGTTGTGAGAGCCATATTTTTTTTATGGGCAATTCCAACAGATAGCTTTTTCAGTCCATTAACCGGGACAGCAACAAGCGAAGGCTGACGAAAGAACTGAAAGCTGCTTTCTGTAAGAAGACTGATCCCTTCGCCAATTTCCACTGCGCTGACAATAGATTCTGCGCGGGCAGTACGCAGAAGCTGAGGGTGGATCCCTGCATTATGAAAACTTTGCATACAGAAACGGTAAATGGAGGTGTGCGGAGGCATCAGGATAAAAGATTCTTTTTTCAGTTCGGAAAGAGAGACCGATTTTTTGGACGCGGAGGGATGAGCTTCAGGAAAAACAGCAACCAGACGGTCTGCTGTGAGAGCATGAAAAGTATAGAGCTCCGGGTCTATCATGTGTTTTCGTACAAAGATCAGATTAAAAAAGTCTTTTTCAAGACCGGAAAGAAGTTCTTCGTCTTCTACCTCCTTCAGAGAAAAAGAAAGCTCCGGGTGTGTATCACAAAAACCGTGTATCACAGAAGTAAGATGGTACTGAGAAAGAAAAGGAAGTGTTCCAATATGAAGTGCCTGGAGCTTACTGTCCTTAAAATGGTACACTGCTTCCAGAGAACGATGATACTGTCTGGAAATCTTAAGTGCTTCTTTGTAAAAAAACTCTCCTTCAGGAGTAAGCACAGCAGTACGCTTGCTGCGGTCCCATAAGGTAAGCTCCAGTTCTTTTTCCAGTTTCATGATCTGCTTGGAAAGGGAGGACTGGGAGATATGCATAGCTTCTGCAGCATCAAAAAAAGTCCGGGATTGAGCTGCACAGATAAAATAGTCGATCTGTTCAAGAGTCATGGTAACACCTGCCTTTTAGAAAATAGTGACAAATCATTCCATATTGGAAACAATTATATCATAGAAAGAATTGATTCACCATGTAAAAAAGAGATAAAATAACATAAGAAAATAAAGATGTTACTGAGAACGGAGTGAACAGTAATATAAAGATAACGCAGGAGGTTTTTTATGGCAGAAAAAGTAAGAGATCTGAGAAGTGCTCTGGCATTTCTGGAGCAGATGCCAGATCAGCTGATCGAAACAGAGGTGGAAGTTGATCCGATGGCAGAGCTTGCAGGGGTATATCGTTATGTAGGAGCCGGTGGAACGGTGAAGCGTCCCACAAAGGAAGGACCTGCCATGATCTTTAATCGTATAAAAGGACACCCGGATGCAAAGGTAGCTATCGGTCTTCTGGCAAGCAGAAAAAGAGTTGCTGCTTTACTTGACACTCAGCCGGAAAATCTTGGAAAGATGCTCTGCAAAAGCGTGGAGAATCCAATTCCACCAGTCGATCTTGAAGGCGATGCACCGTGTCAGCAGGTGGTGCATAAGGCAGCAGATCCAGATTTTGACCTCTATAAGCTGGTTCCTGCGCCAACGAACACACCGGATGATGCGGGCCCGTATATCACACTTGGCATGTGCTACGCCACACACCCGGATACTGGAGTTCACGATGTGACCATTCACCGTCTCTGCATTCAGGGAAAAGATGAGCTTTCCATTTTCTTTACACCTGGTGCCAGACATATCGGAGCAATGGCAGAGCGTGCTGAGGAGCTGGGACAAAGGCTGCCGATTTCTATCAGTATCGGAGTTGATCCTGCTATTGAGATCGGTTCCTGTTTTGAACCGCCTACAACACCACTGGGGTATGATGAGCTGTCTGTAGCCGGTGCACTGCGCAAAGAGCCGGTGGAACTCTGTAAATGTTTAACCGTTAACGAGCGTGCCATCGCCAATGCGGAATACGTGATCGAGGGAGAAGTGATCCCGGGTGTGCGTGTAAAGGAAGATCAGAACAGCAATACCGGATACGCCATGCCGGAGTTTCCGGGATATACAGGGCCTGCAAGTGATCAGTGCTGGCTGATCAAGGTTACAGCAGTGACACATCGTGAAAATCCGATCATGCAGACCTGTATCGGGCCAAGTGAGGAGCACGTATCCATGGCGGGAATCCCTACAGAGGCCAGCATCTATGGCATGGTGGAAAAAGCAATGCCTGGAAGACTTCAGAACGTATACTGCAGCAGTGCCGGAGGTGGAAAGTATATGGCTGTCCTTCAGTTTAAAAAGCTTTCTCAAAGTGATGAGGGAAGACAGCGTCAGGCTGCACTTCTTGCATTTTCCGCCTTCAGTGAGCTGAAAAATGTATTTCTGGTAGATGAAGATGTGGACTGCTTTGATATGAATGACGTACTTTGGGCGATGAATACGAGATTCCAGGGGGATGTGGATGTGATCACCATTCCGGGTGTCCGTTGTCATCCTCTTGATCCGTCCAATGATCCTGCATTTTCTCCAAGTATCCGTGATCATGGAATTGCATGCAAGACTATTTTTGACTGTACGGTGCCTTATGATCTGAAGGAAGATTTTCACAGAGCCCGTTTTATGGAACTGGATCCGGAGAAATGGCTGAAAAAATGAAAAAGAGAATTATAGTTGGTGCGACAGGTGCAAGCGGCCTGCCGCTCCTTGTAAAATGTCTGGAGATCATCCGGGAGAATCCGGATTTTGAGTCTTATCTGATCATGAGTTCCAGTGCAGAGCTGACTCTTCGCCAGGAGACGGAGCTGGAACCGGAGGATGTGAAACGATTGGCAGATCATGTATGTGCACCGGGAGAAATTGGGGCAAAACCGGCCAGTGGTTCTTTCAAAACAGAGGGGATGCTGATCGTGCCCTGCAGCATGAAGACGATCGCGGGGATCCACAGTGGCTATGCGGATAATCTTATTCTGCGTGCGGCAGATGTGACGGTCAAGGAACAGAGAACACTGGTGCTGGCAGCCAGAGAAACACCGTTAAGCGGGATTCATCTCCGAAATCTTTATGAGCTTTCCATGCTTCCGGGAGTGCGGATCATTCCGCCGATGCTGACGTTTTATCATAAACCGGAGAGCATTGATGATATGGTGTATCATATTGCGGCAAAGCTTTTGGAACCGTTTGGGATCGAAGCAAAGGAGTATCGCAGATGGAATGGATTGTAAAAGAGTGTGTGGAGACTGCAGGCTGTAAGCTGGAGGTCAGTGCTGCATTTGTTGGAGAGGATGTGCTTATCTGTCTGAAAGGCGGAGAGAGACCTCATCTGGGATGTGTGGTGCAGACGGAACCGAGAGTGTCTCTGACAGGGGATGGTTCTGTGAGTGCGACTTCTTCAGTTTTGAATTTTCCGGGACATAAGGACGAGGTGATCTGCCGGTGGATGGCGGAGCAGGTTTCGAAAGAGCTGGGAAAGAGAGTGGTTTGCACCGGGGGATTTCATAAGGATGGTATTTCGGAGAAAGAGATCCGGGAGGTGCAGGGAAGTGTTGTGCGTCTGACAGAGATGGTGATAGAAGGACTGCAGCGGTAGTTGAGTAACGAACGGCCGGAACCTGCTAAAGTTATTTTCCAAAAGTCCGAAACTTTCTTCGCTCAAACAGCGAATTTTTGAAAAATAACGCAGATTCCAGCCGTCTAAAATGTTTCTGTATTCTATTTATTTTCAAATATATTCTCGCGGGTAATATTCTTAGCCCACTTCCCACTGAGATACCTTTTGATCACCCATGGCCACTTCACAAATTCATCCGTACAGAGCAGAAAATACACCCACATAACCGGCAGCTTCAGTACAAAAGCAGCGAAGAATCCAAGGGGTACTGCATATACCCACATATCAATGGTATCACAGATCAGACCAAACTTTGTATCACCACCTGCCCGGAACACACCAGCGATCAGGGTTGTATTTACGGCAGACCCCATAATATAGTAGCTGTTGATCAGAAGCATATATTTCAGATAATGCATGGCAGTGGGTGTCAGGGACGCAAATCTCATTACGAACGGTGTGATGGCAAGAACGATAAGTCCGCCCAAAAAACCTGCAATAACAGTAAGCTTCAGTGTTTTGGAAGCATAACGCCTGGAACGTTCCAGATCGCCCTGCCCCATAACATTGCCTAGAAGGATACCTCCTGCACTGGCAATACCGAAACAGAAAACAGAGCCGATATTACGGACTACTACAACCAGAGAATTGGCAGCAACCGCATCCGTACCAAGATGTCCCAGGATCACAGAGTACATGGAAAAACCAATACTCCAGGAAATATCATTGCCAAGAGCCGGCAGGGAAAGCCGCACGAAATCACTGAACAGCAGTTTGTTTTTTGTGAACATACATCGGAGATCCAGTCGGACATTTTTGCTGAAAGCAGAAATAATAAAACAGGCGATCAGCTCGATCATTCTGGAAAGTGCAGTAGCAATAGCCACACCGGTAGCACCAAGCTTGGGTGCTCCGAACAATCCGAAGATAAAAGTCGCATTCAAAAGGATATTCAGTCCAAATGCCAGCATATTCATCGCCATGCTGGTAGTTACCCGGCCAATGCTTCGAAGGACAGCCAGATAAACCTCCGTCATACCCCAGCAGATATAGGTGATACCCATAATGCGGATATAGGAAGAACCAATGGCCAGAAGCTCCGGATCGTTGGTGAACAGTCTCATCATCATCTGTGGCATGGTAAATGCAACGAGTGCCACGAGAACAGAGATGATCATGGAAAAACGAAGAGCGATTCCCTCGATGATCTGAATGGCTTTGTAATCTCCCTTTCCATAATACTGGGCACAAAGCAGGGTGGCTCCCGTACCAAGACCGTAATAAACCATAAACAGGACATTGGAATAATTCGCTGCCAGGGATACTGCGGAGATGGATGACTGACCTACAAAGTTCAGCATGATAACATCGGCGGAATTGACCGCTGCACTTAGCAGATTCTGAATGATGATGGGGATGACAAGCTTAACGATCTGTGGATAAAAATCATCCTGCTGTGAAAGTTGATTTCTCATTTCCTCCTCCAAAAAAATACAATTACAATGACGTGAAAAACAGTAAATCACATACATGGTAACTGTGTCAGCTTTCGTAAAAATGAAAGCAGACATGATTGCACGATAACATAGTTTACAGGCAGTGTCAATCGGCAAACTGCAAAATTGTTTAAACAACTTACGGAAAAATGACGAATACAAAAAATGCATAAAAAATTATATCAGCAGTTGTTGAGATTTCCAATCCATGATAAACTGAATGAAGATATTTTTCAGAGAAAGAGGAGTAAAAAATATGCCAGTTTTTGATTTCAGCGCAGCGCCGGCAGATAAAAAAGAGACAAAAAGCCAGTGCACATATACAACATTTCGTTCTAATGAAACAAAAGCCACACCGGAGAAACCGGTGCTGATCCTGGATAACAGCAAAAGAGAGTGGAAACATCATTCCTGCGGATATTTTTCCAATCCTGCGAAGCAGACTGCATTTGAGTTTAAGGAAGAGGACGGTGTTTTTCCGGCAGACATCCTGAAGATCGATTCCCGTTTTACAAGCCTGATCAAATGGCTCGGAGAAAATCATATCAACATCCGTCTTTCAGGACAGAATACAGAAGAAGGATATGCTGTTTACAAAATCCGTGAGATCGCTTTTGGCGGAGGCACCAAACTTTCTGCTGAGGACGGATTTCTTCAGTTTATGATCGAGCGTCTGTTTGCAAGCAGTGCGCCGGCAGAAGAAAATGAGAACGATGAGGAGGAAGAAGACGGTGACGATATGAAGCTTACCAGTATTCAGAGTATCACCGACTTTATGAACTGTGCCGGAAAGACTATGCCGGATAATATCCGTCTCTGGGCAAGAAGAAATCTGGCAGTTGCCCGTTCTCATGAGGTTTCTCAGGAGGAAAGACGCCATGCCCAGAGAGCACTTTCCATCATGATGAATATTCAGTGGAAGCATAATTATTTTGAGTCTATTGATCCGAAGGAAGCACGCCGTATCCTGGATGAGGAGCTTTATGGAATGGAGCGTGTAAAACAGAGGATCATTGAGACGATCATTCAGATCAACCGTACTCATACACTTCCTGCTTACGGACTGCTTCTTGTAGGACCGGCAGGTACCGGTAAATCTCAGATCGCTTATGCAGTTGCAAGAATCCTGAAAATGCCGTGGACAACCCTGGATATGAGTTCGATCAATGATCCGGAACAGCTTACAGGAAGCTCTCGTGTTTATGCAAATGCCAAGCCTGGAATCATCATGGAGGCTTTTTCCATGGCAGGAGAATCCAATCTGGTATTTATCATCAATGAGCTTGACAAGGCTGCATCAGGTAAAGGAAACGGAAATCCGGCAGACGTGCTTCTGACACTGCTGGATAACCTTGGTTTTACAGATAACTATATGGAATGTATGGTTCCGACAGTTGGTGTCTATCCTATTGCCACAGCCAATGATAAGGCACAGATCAGCGCACCTCTGATGTCACGTTTTGCAGTGATCGATATTCCGGATTACACACCGGAGGAAAAGAAGATCATCTTTTCCAGATTTGCGCTTCCCAAGGTTCTGAAACGTATGAGCCTGAAACAGGAAGAATGTATCGTAACGGATGAGGCGCTGGACGCAGTAATTAAGAAATTTGAAGATACCACAGGAATCCGTGATCTGGAGCAGGCTGCGGAGCATATTGCGGCCAATGCCCTGTATCAGATCGAGGTGGATCATGTGAAGGCTGTAACCTTTACCCCCGAGATGGTACAGGAGCTTCTGGACTGACAAGGGAACCAGTTTTGCAATGATAAAAATGCTTCCGGAGATTTTTTCGGAAGCATTTTTGGCTGAGGGAATGCACCTGTTTATGCCGGGCCTGTCTGATCGTAAAGGAAAATTATAAAAATAATGAAATCAGGGATTGCCTGAGAAAGTGTAAATGTGTATAATGAGACAAAAGAGCGTGCGCGTGAACACAAAGCACACAGGAGATGTTTTGGAGGGTAAAATATGGCAGTAACATTACAACAGATTGCGGAAGCAGCAGGAGTTTCAAGAGGCACTGTGGACAGGGCACTGAACAACAGAGGCCGTATCCGCCCGGAAGTAGAGGAAAGGATCAAAAGGATCGCCCGGGAGATGGGATATCAGCCCAGCCGTGCCGGTCGTGCCCTTGCCATGGCAAAGAGGAAAATCCGTATCGGTGTGATCCTTCAGTATATGGAGACTCCTTTTATGCAGCAGGTTTTAAAGGGAGTCCTGGAAGCAAAAGAAGAAGTGGAGAGCTTTGGCGGAACAGTAAAGATCTATGAGATCGAAGGCGTAGAACCGGAAAAAGTAATGGCTGCAATGGAAGAACTCCGGGAAAAGGGGTTTAATGGAATCGCGCTGACTCCATCAGAGGATCAGCTTTTGAGAGCGAGGATCGATCAGTATCAGGAAGAGTATGGAATTCCGATAGTTACCTTTAATGCAGATCTGGAAGATACAAAAAGGTTATGTTTTGTGGGACAGGATACCTTTCAGGCCGGTCGTACGGCAGCAGGCCTGATGTGGGAGATGACAGGCGGAAACGGGCAGGTTGCCATAATTTCCGGACAGGTTGCCAATCCTGGTCTGATCAGCAGGCAGAAAGGATTTACGACAGAGATTAAAGAAAGCTTTCCGGGAATCGAGATCGTGGATATAAGGTATTCTTATGATGACGAATGGGTGGCATCCAAGATCGTGGAAGAATTTCTGGAGCTTTATCCGGAGCTGACCGGGATCTATATTACGGGTCATGGTGTAAAGGGTGTCTGCCAGACCTTGCAGAAGCTTGGAAAGGATAAAACCATGCATGTGATCGCCAATGATTTCCTGGAAGAAAATCTGAAATGGCTGAAAGAGGGGACGATCAATTTCCTTATCGGTCAGGATGCGGCTGTACAGGGACATTCTCCGGTGATTATTTTGTTCCAGCTTCTCTTTGACAGCAAGGCACCGGAAAAGGAATACCAGTATACAGATATTGTGATCCGGACGAAATATAATATGGGTTAAAAAGTCAGTATAAACATTAAAATTGCTGTTGTGCACGGAGTCTATAGTTAGATTATATACCAGGGTTCTGTGCAGAAAAAAAGCAGATTCAGGAGGAAAAATGAATTATAAAAATGTAAAGATCGCAGAAGGTGCCAGGATCGCAAAGCAGTCTGTGATCCTTGGAAATGTAACGATCGGCCGTGACAGCTGTGTATTATATTATGCGGTGATCCGCGGAGATGATGCGCCGGTAGTGATCGGAGAAGAAACCAATATCCAGGAAAACTGTACCATTCATGTGAGCCACAACATGCCGGTCCATATCGGAAACAACGTTACTGTGGGACATAATGCGGTGATCCATGGATGTACCATCGGAGACCGGACATTGATCGGAATGGGAGCCGTGATCCTGGATGGTGCAAAGATCGGAAATGACTGTATCATAGGAGCCGGAAGCCTTGTGACTAAAAATACGGTGATCCCGGATGGCTCCCTGGTAATGGGAAGTCCGGCCAGGATCAAACGAAACCTTACCTGGGAAGAGAAGCTTGGTATCGTGGAAAACAGCAAAGAATATCTTGCTGTGTCCGAAGAGATGAAAGCGCAGGATGTATTATAAAAAAGTGAAGAAGACATTTGTAAACGGACAGCTCCGACTGCTTTGTAATATGAGAAGTAGTCGGAGCTGTAACTTTGTTATATAAAATGCTTATATTTATCGTTTTTTTATTTATCGATCACTTCCACCGGTGTGTCATCCCGTGCATCCAGATCGTTGATATATTTTTTGGTCTCTTTTACGATCACATTGGAAAGCAGTAGTACTGCGATCAGGTTTGGAATAGCCATCAGTGCATTCAGGATATCCGCTACGGTCCATACCAGGTTCAGAGAGATAACAGGGGAGATGGCAGCTACCGCAATGTACAGCACACGATAGGGAATGAGTCCCTTTTTGCCGGAGAAATACTCCACGCACCGCTCGCCATAATATGCCCATCCAAGGACTGTAGAATATGCGAAGGAAATAATACCCACTACAAGGATCACAGGACCAAGAACCGGGATCTGCTGAAAAGCCAGTGTAGTAAGAACACCGCCATCAGTGATATTTCCCATGTCGATCGAAGGATTTTTCATAATACTGGTTACCAGAACAAGACCGGTCATCAGACATACCACAACGGTATCCCAGAATGTACCGGTGCTGGAAACGAGAGCCTGACGAACCGGATTTCTTGTCTGTGCGGCAGCAGCGGCGATGGGGGCAGAACCCATACCGGATTCATTGGAAAAAAGTCCTCTTGCGATTCCATACTGCATGGCCATCATGATACCACGTCCTACAAGACCTCCTGCAGCAGCACCAGGGGTAAAAGCAAATTTGCAGATGGTTTTTACTGCGGGAATGATAAAATCGAAATTGATCCCCAGGATGATGATACATCCGATCACATAGAAAAATGCCATAAACGGAACAAGACGTTCACATACATTGGCGATGGATTTGATCCCGCCGAAAATAACAAGGGCAGTAAGAACTGCCACAGCAATGCCGATCGCTGCCGGCGGAATATGAAGGTTCTCATTACATACCGTTGCAATGGCATTGACCTGGGTAGCACATCCGATTCCAAAGGAAGCAAAGCCACCGAAAAAGGCAAAAATCAGACCAAGCCAGCGCATATTTAATCCGCGCTCCAGGGCATACATAGCACCACCCTGCATACGGCCGTCTTTGGTCTTAACGCGGTATTTTACAGCGATGAGAGACTCACTGTATTTGGTGGCGATTCCGAAGACACCGGTAAGCCAGCACCAGAGGACTGCACCGGGACCGCCAAGAGCAATGGCAGTACCGACACCGATGATATTTCCGGTTCCAATAGTGGAAGCAAGGGCTGTTGTCAGGGCGCCAAACTGGCTGACTTCACCTTCCGCATTGGTATCTTTGGTGACAGACAGGCGAATGGCGGTACCAATCTTACGCTGGATCACACCGGTACGGATGGTCATGAAAATATGGGTGCCCAGAAGTAAAATGATCATCCACCAGCCCCACACCAGACTGTCGATCTGGTTTATCACACTTCCGATTGCATTCATCATAGAAATCTCCTCCCTTTCTCAAAGCGAAATATCGCAGGACTGCAGAAATAACACAAAGGCGTACAGACATAGGAAATATGTGCTGTACGCCCTTGTACGTTACGCTCTTAAGTTTTGATTATTGTGTTAATTATACAGGAATATTCAGAATAATGCAACAAAAACATTCCCTCTGAACAGAAGATTTTTTGCTTCAATATATGTTGATCAAAACACTACAGGACCGTCCTCGCAGTACATATAAAATCCCGGGCGTACTGTGGGAGATAGGTACCTCTTCGGTATGCAATTGTTAGTGTGCTGAAAACACCATCTTCACCAATGGAAAAACAGGCTGGTTTTACAGGGAGGTCCATATTTTGGACATAGGTTTCCGGGGTGAAACACATACCAAGTCCTTGCATGCAGAGTTTGACACAGGTTTCTGTGTTGCGGCTCTGTATTGGCACATAAGGCTTGATATGGGCAGCTTTCAATGCTTCCAGCGAAAGCTGTCCGGTAGTCTGTTCCGGAAAATGCAGGATAAAAGGCTCTTCTGCCAGAAGTGAGAGATCAAGCTTCGGGTATATGCCGTGAGTGGATACACTGCCGGCAGCAGCCAATGGGTGCTCCGGAGGCATGATCAGAAGGATTTCTTCTTTTTTCAGCAGTTCGTATTCCAGCTTGGGGTGTTTATGTACTTCATTGAAAATGCCAAAATCAAGCTGATCATTGAGCAGAAGTTTTTCCTGGATAGAATATGCCTCTTCCAGGATATTGACCTTTACTTTAGGATATTTTTGAAAAAAAGAGGTCATGATCTGAGGAACCATACAGGTACTCCTCATCAGTGGGAAAGCAACGTTCAGTTCTCCTTCATTATTTTCTGTAAGATCTTTCAGCTCTTTTTCCCAGTCCTGTTGTATCTGCAGGATCTTTCGGGTATACTCCATATATTTGCGGCCCGCAAAGGTAGGTGTATAGCTGTTTCCGCTGCGGCTGAACAGCTTGGTCCCCATTTCTCGTTCCAGTTTCTGGAGATGCTTGGTCAGGGTTGGCTGGGAAATATAAAGCTCCTGTGCGGCTTTTGTAAGATTCTGATATTTGGCAATGCAGAGAATGTACTTCAGTTCATGATAGTTCATGTTTTCCTCCAATTATTCCATTTTGGTATAATTTTTATGTATAATATGAATTTGACTTCCTGATATGCATATTTTACAATACATCCTATCATCATATCAAGGGGGAAAAAATAAATGAAAAACTGGCTGGAAAAACAGTTCAGACTGTCTGAGTTCAATACAAATATAAAAACAGAACTTCTGGCAGGACTGACAACTTTTGTAACTATGGCATATGTGCTTGCCACGATCCCAAATATTCTGGCAGGCGCCGGTTATGATAAACACACGACTCTGACAGCTATGATCATTCTGATCATTGTGACCAGCTGTGCAATGGCATTGGTTACCAATCGACCGTTTGCTCTGGCTCCGGGACTTGGAAGCGTTGGAATTATTGCGTCTATGATTACCAATGAAGGCGTAAGTATGCCGATCGCAGCAGGTGTGATATTCTGGAGTGGTGTTCTTTTTATCATAATTTCATTCTTTGGTCTGAGAGAAGCCGTGGTACGTGTGATCCCGATAAGCCTGAAACAAGCGGTTAGTGCCGGTATTGGTCTGTTTATCGCACTTCTTGGTGCAAAAAACTGTGGATTGATCGTGGCAAATGATGCAAAAAACTGTCTTTCCTTTGGAGATCTTGCATCTCCATCTGTGATCGTAGCAGTGATCGGATTTCTGATCCTTCTGGTGATCAAGGTACGAAATATACCGGGTGGTATGATTCTTGCGATCCTGCTGACCACTCTGGCAGGAATTCCTTTCGGTGTTACACATGCTCCGGAATCCATTTTTGCATTTCCGGCAGGTATCGGCCATCAGTTCCTGAAAGTTGATTTTATGGGAGCGCTGAATTTTGCTTATATTCCATTTCTGATCGCTCTGTTTGTACCGGATTTCTTTTCTACATTCGGAACAGTTCTGGGAGTGGGAGCAAAGGCAGGCTATCTGGATAAGGATGGAAATCTTCCGGGTATTGATAAATGCTTTAAGGTAGATGCGATTGCAACAAGCTTTGGAGCATTGTTTGGAATGCCGAGTCTTACTACTTATCTGGAGTCATCTGCAGGCGTAGAAGCAGGAGGAAAAACGGGACTTACGGTTATTTTTACAAGCATTTTCTTCGGACTTTCGCTGTTTCTGGCACCACTGGCTCTTGTGATCCCATCTGCGGCAACCGGTCCGGTGCTGATCTATATCGGCATCAATATGCTTGGTGCTATGAGAAATATTGATTATTCGGATATTACAGAGTATATTCCGGCATTTTTATGTGTAACCTTTACGATTTTTGCAAATAATATCGCAAATGGTATCTGTGTGGCGCTTCCGGCTTATCTCGTTATGAAGATCGCAGCAGGAAAGATCAAAAAGGTTGAACCGGTCATGTATGTACTGGTAGCAGTCTGTCTGTTGTATTTTTATTCAATTATCTAAGGATGGTGAAATGGTATGGAGCAGGTTCATCTGCTGATCAAAAACGCAAAGGTATTTAATTCCTATCTTAAGAAATTCATATCTGCCAATGTTGCGGTGAAAGATGGAAAATTTTATTACATAGACAGAAAACAGGATACGGATCTTCAGACTGACAATGTGATCGATGCAAAGGGATCATACATGATTCCAGGACTGACAGATATTCACATGCATATTGAGAGTTCTATGGCCACACCGGCTTTTTTTGGAAAATGTGCAGGAGAAAATGGTGTGACGACGGTGGTTTCAGAGCCTCACGAAATGGCCAATGTCAAAGGGATCCGAGGGATTCTGGAAATGATCTCTGCGGCAAAGAATGCACCTATCGATATTTTTTACGGGATTCCAAGCAGCGTTCCGTCAACCAGTGAAAAGCTGGAAACAACAGGCGGGATCATTGACTGCAGTGCAATGAAGCATCTGCTGGAAGAAAAAGATGTGGTATGTGTAGGCGAAATCATGAATTACCGGCAGATCATCCGGGAAAATGATCTGGAGATCAGCCGGTTTCTGGAATATCTGAAAAAAGACCATCCGGGATATGTGATCGAGGGACACTGTCCGTCATTACTGGATCTGGATCTTGCAAAGTTTCTTTATCTGGGTATTAATGGTGATCATACAGAACATACTCTTGAGGAAGTAAAGCAGCGGATCGAAAACGGAATGTTTTTTGAGATCCAGGATAAAATGCTGAAACCGGAAATCCTGGAATATATCTGCCAGAACCAGCTCTACGAGTATTGTTCCTTTGTAACAGATGATACTATGGCAGATGTTTTGTATGAGCAGGGACCGTTGAATGCAGTGGTACAGAAAGCGATCGATATGGGATTTCCGATGGAACAGGCAATCTACTGTGCCACATATACACCATGTCAGCGGATGCATTTTTATGACAGAGGAGCTATCGCACCGGGAAAACTTGCGGACTTTATGCTGCTTAAAGATCCGTCCGTTCTTAAACCGGAAGCTGTATTCAAAAATGGTGTTCCGATTTATGCAAAGGATGAACCGCAGTTGCCGCTGTCTGCTTCCACATATGAATTTCCGGCAGATTTTTACCGGAGTGTACAGCTTCCGGAGATTTTTCTGAAAGATTTTCAGGTGAATGCTCCTTTTCAGGAAGGATATGCAACAGTTCGTGTGATAGAGATCAATCCGGATCGTACCCATACTACTGAAAAATTGGTGGAAATGCCGGTGAAAGCTGGAAAGATCTGCTGGGAAAACAGCGGATGTCTTCTGGCTATGGTGGTGGAACGTCATGGGAAGAACGGAAATATCGGCTATGGATTTCTTACAGGCTCCTGCTTGAAAAAGGGAACTGTGGCAACAACATATTTTCATGATCATCATAATCTCTTTGTGGCAGGAAGCTCTCCGGATGATATGTTATTTGCTGTAAACAGGATCCGGGAACTGCAGGGGGGATTTCTGACAGTAAAAGATGGAAGGATCCTTTCTGAACTTGCACTTCCGGTATGTGGGCTTTTATCCGAAAAATCAATCAGGGAGAATGGCCTTGCATTGAAGGCGGTAAGAAAAAGCCTTACAGATCTGGGATATGTGCATAATAATCCGATCATGTCAGTGGCAACACTTGGATTACCGGTAAGCCCGGCACTGAAGCTGACTGATAAGGGACTGGTGGATGTAAAAAAAGGAGAAATTGTTCCGCTGATCGTAAACACAAAGAAAAATAAATAACGTTGTTCTTATTGCAGCAATATAAGCCGGACGTGAGTCGCGGAAGGCGGCATAATAAGGCATAATAATCAGATATCGTTGTAAAAAATCTGCATTTTTCAATCTTATGATTGGAATCTGCAGATTTTTTGTTATAGAGAAAAAACAAAAATCATGGTAAAATAAAAATGCAGGACAAAAAAGGTTAGATCAGGAGAAAACGTATGAAAAAGAATCACTTTGAATTAAAAAATTATGTTATGGCAACCGGCGTTTTTATCTTGGCGGTTATAGCAGGGATTCTTATTTTTTTCGAGTGTGTGCAGAGGGCTGTACAGGTGAATTCTCAGAATACATTGAAGATAAATGTGCAGAGACAAAGTGAACATTTGCGGACGATACTGGATATTAATTATCAATATCTGAATGAGATTGCCTCTGCAATGGGAAAATCAGAAGAACTTTTTTCAGAAGAAAATAAAGAACAACTGATATCTATTTATGAAAAGACAGACCTGGAGAGGGCTGCTCTTATTGATAAGAATGGAGATGCATACTACGACAATGGAGTAACCAAGAATGTTTCTCATCGCAGATATTTTCAGGAGGCTATCAGTGGAGAGCAGACCATCAGCGATCCCCTGGAAAGCAGTGTGGACCATAAGGTGCGGGTGGTTTTAGGTGTGCCGGTATACAAAGACCATAAAGTGATCGGTGTGTTGGGCGGATCCTGTAATGTTACAGCGCTGAGCCATATGCTTTTTAATGATCTTTTTGATGGAGCGGGAAACAGTCTTCTGGCCACAAGTGATGGAGAGATCATTGCCTTTGACAGTGGTTCGGCGTCTGGTACGGAGATCACATATGGAATCAATCTTTTTAAATATTACGGAGAAAAAAATCTCAAAGGAAAGCATGCTCTTCAGGATATTCAGGAAGATTTTAAAGTTGGCGAAAGTGGTCTGGTGAAGTTTAGTCTCAAAGAGAGAAAAGAAGAGGACCGGTATCTGGCATATATGCCTCTTGGATACAATGACTGGATGATCTGTTATGCAATTCCTGTAAAAAGTGCACAGCAGGCTTATGAATTCATTTCTGGTTATGAAATCCTATTTATGGGAAGCTTCTGTATTCTGGTGCTGCTCCTGCTCCTGTATATTGTTGTAAGAAATAATCAGGAGAAAGCGGAATTGGTACGTTCTGCCCAGAAGGATGCGCTTACAGGCGTTTATAACAGAGAGAATACGCAGAAGGTGATCGATGCTATTCTGAGAGAAAAAGCTCCGGAAGGCTTTCATGGCTTCCTGATCCTGGATATGGATCATTTTAAAGAAGTGAATGATGTTTACGGACATGTCATGGGAGATAATGTATTAAAAATGCTGGGAGGTTTTCTTAAAGAGCAGTTCCGGGAACAGGATGTGATCGGGCGTATCGGCGGGGATGAGTTTGTGATCCTGCTCTGTAATATCGGTTCACGGGAAAATATGGAGAGCAGAATAAAAAAACTTCATGAAAAGCTCAGGGAGATCCGTATGGAAGGCATGGGAGAGCATACATTTACTTTTAGTGCAGGAATTGCTTTTGCACCACAGGATGGAGATACCTTTATGGAACTGTATCAAAAAGCAGATTTTGCCCTTTATCAGGTAAAACGCTCCGGAAGGGATGGCTACCGGATCTATAAATAACAATAAAAAAGACAGAAGATATCCTGAAGAGAAAAAAGGAAATCTTCTGTCTTCTTTTTGTATAAATTGGAATGGGAAGCTTTGATGTCCTTAGGCTTCCGGAATTTTTTGAATGATCGTTCTATTTATGACAACCAGGAAAGCTACGGACACGATCAGAGAAATGATCTCCGCAATGGGGAAAGACCACCATACTGCGTGAAGTCCGCCGATGGAAGCAAGGATATAAGCAGCAGGTACCAGGACAAACAGCTGACGCATGATAGATACGATCATACTGAATACAGCTTTTCCGAGTGCCTGGAATACAGTTCCCGCAATGATACAGAACCATGCGATCAGATAGTGGATTCCTATGATACGAAGTGCAGGGATTCCGATGGTAAGCATATCTTCGGAAGCACTGAACAGCCCCAGCAGTGTTTTCGGAATAAATTCAAAGGCAAGAAAACCAATGAATGTAAAACAGAATGCGATGAACATGCTGACTTTGACAGTTTTAAGCATACGCTTTCTGTGGCGTGCACCATAATTATAGGCAATGATCGGTGTAATGCCGTTGTTAAGTCCAAATACAGGCATGAAGAAAAAACTCTGCAATTTGAAGTAAACACCAAATACTGCAGTTGCAGTGACTGTGAACTGTACCAGGATCAGATTCATGCAGTAGGTCATGATAGAACTGATGGACTGCATGATGATCGATGGAATACCTACTGCATAAATATGGCCGATGATCTTAAGGTCAGGACGGAAGCCCCTGAAGCTGAGCCGGACTTCATGATTAAATTTATGGTTGCAGATTCCGGCAACGATGCAGGCTACACACTGTCCGATCACAGTAGCTACAGCAGCTCCGGTAACACCCATTTTCGGAGCACCGAACAGACCAAAGATCAGGATCGGGTCAAGGATGATGTTGGTGATGGCACCGCACAGCTGAGAAGTCATGCTGAATATGGTTTTTCCTGTGGATGTGAGCAGACGTTCAAAGAAAAACTGTCCAAGCAGACCAAAGGAGAATATCATAACTGTGCTCAGATATTCAATCCCAAATTTAAGGATCTCAGGGTCTGCGTTATGTACCTGGCTGGCATAAAATGGTTTTACTACTGTAAATCCAAGGATCAGGAAAACCAGATAGCTTAAGCCATACAGGAAAGCAGCATTGCTGGCTGTCCGATCAGCTTTTTCAAAATTCTTTTCTCCAAGGGATTTGGAAAGCAGTGCGTTCATACCCACACCGGTACCTGCACCTACTGCGATCAGAAGTGTCTGCAGTGGAAAAGCCATGGAAACTGCCGTCAGAGCATTTTCGGAAAGCATGGCAACGAAAACACTGTCTACAATATTGTACAATGCCTGCACCAGCATGGAGATCATCATTGGCAGAGACATGTTTAGTACAAGCCTTCCTACGGGCATGGTCCCCATTTTGTTTTCTGCTATGGGAGCAGATGTACTTTTTTGATTCATATTTCCTCCATTTTGTATTTTGTAGTTTTTGACCTAATTATATATATTAGCATGAAAATATAAGGGATTCAAGAAAAGAATATCCTTCTGACATTATTATAAATGGTCCATACTATAAGTATTTAAACGATTTTGATAGTTGACATGAATTTTCAGATATGCTATGCTTATGTAGATTTTGAAGGACAAGAAAGAGTCTTTTCAAAGCAATTATTTTGGACCACTCCATTTTGGGGTCAAGGCCATACGGACAGCCGGGTCCACTGCCGCTGATGGTAACTTTGGTTGCCTTATTGATTGAGTTAGAAGCTCAAATTTTATAAGTTGGTTCCTTTGATAACCGTCATGCGCCTGTTGCGCAGACTTGTGAAACGGTCAATAAGAGTAGTAAAAGTATGATTGCTATATAGACTCTGACATATATCATCCGGATTCTGATCTCATGTAAATATGGGGATTCTCATATTTATATGCGATGAAAATAAAATCAGGAAGAATGATCTAAGCAGGTTTACGGTTTTGTATCGGCCTGCTTTTTTTGTGCGGATAAAGGAACTGGAAATGGAGAAGCAATGAACAGAAGTCGTTTTAAACTGGACCAGAATCATGCTCCAATTCATGAAGCTCTGGAAAAATTCCTGCGTATGAGAGTAGTACCTTTCGATGTGCCGGGACATAAAAGAGGAAGAGGAAATCCGGAGCTTACTGAATTTCTGGGACAAAAATGTGTAGGTGTGGATGTAAACAGCATGAAGCCGCTTGATAATCTCTGTCATCCCGTATCTGTGATCCGGGAGGCGGAAGAGCTGGCAGCAGATGCCTTTGGAGCAGCGCATGCATTTCTTATGGTTGGAGGAACTACAAGCTCAGTGCAGACTATGGTGCTAACTGCCTGTAAGAGGGGAGATGAGATCATTCTTCCCCGAAATGTCCACAGAAGTGTGCTGAATGCGCTGGTTCTGTGCGGAGCAATCCCGGTCTATGTGAATCCGGAGGTGGATCAGAGACTTGGGATTTCTCTTGGAATGCGACGTGAACAGGTGGCAAAGGCAATTAAGGAGCACCCAAATGCGGTGGCTGTGCTGGTGAACAATCCCACCTATTATGGAATCTGCAGTGATCTTCGCGCAATTGTACGCATGGCTCATGAAGCAGGAATGCTGTGTCTGGCAGATGAGGCACATGGAACTCATTTTTATTTTGGCGGAGGTCTGCCGGTTTCGGCAATGGCAGCTGGTGCAGATATGGCGTCTGTATCCATGCATAAAAGCGGCGGAAGCCTGACCCAGTCCAGCCTTCTTCTTACAGGACCAGGTGTTCATGCCGGTTATGTCCGTCAGATCATCAATCTGACTCAGACTACTTCAGGCAGCTATCTTCTGATGTCAAGTCTTGACATTTCGCGCCGGAATCTTGCACAGCGAGGACGCCAGATTTTTCATCAGGTAGCAGATATGGCAGAGTATGCAAGGGAAGAGATCAATGCTATTGGCGGCTATTATGCATTTGGAAAAGAGCTGGTGAATGGAGATTCGGTTTTTGATTTTGACATTACGAAATTAAGTGTACATACCCTGGATATCGGACTTGCAGGGATCGAGGTTTACGATATACTGAGAGATGAATATGATATTCAGATCGAATTTGGTGATATTGGAAATATTCTGGCTTATCTGTCGATCGGAGATCGTGCCCAGGAAATAGAGCGGCTGGTAAGTGCTCTTGCGGAGATCCGCAGGCGATTCCAGAAGGATAAATCAGGATTGCTGGATCAGGAATATATCGATCCTCAGGTAGTGACAAGTCCTCAGGAAGCTTTTTATGCAGAAAAATGCAGCCTTCCTCTCAGAGAAACCGAAGGCAAAGTATGCAGCGAGTTTGTAATGTGTTATCCTCCGGGAATCCCGATTTTGGCTCCGGGGGAACGAATCACTCCGGAAATCCTGGATTATATTGAATATGCCAAGGCAAAAGGATGCAATATGACAGGCCCTGAAGATCCGGATATATTGCGTTTAAACGTACTGGCAGGGAGGTAAAGAAAATGGAAATGTGGTTTTCGGAATTTCATACACCGGATGTGAAGCATAGTATCCGGGTAAACCGTCAGCTTTATTCAAAGCAGAGTGACTATCAGAGAATTGATATTTTTGAGACACCGGAATTTGGCAGGGTGCTCACACTGGACGGTAATGTAATGCTCACAGAGCGTGACGAATTTATTTATGACGAAATGATCACTCATGTACCTATGGCTATTCACAAAGAAGCCAAAGATATTCTTGTGATCGGAGCAGGAGACGGCGGAGTTGTACGTGAACTGACCAGGTATGACCGTGTCAGCCATATTGATCTGGTAGAGATGGATCCTATGGTAGTAGAAGCCTGTCGCGCATATCTTCCGGGAAATGCCTGCAGGCTGGATGACAGGAGAGTGCACCTTCATTATGAAAATGCGTTGAAATATATACGCCGCTGCGAAAATAAATATGATCTTATTATTGTAGATTCCTCGGATCCCTTTGGCCCATCGGAGGGATTATTTACCCGTGAATTTTACGGAAACTGCTATAATGCGCTGAAGGCGGATGGAATCATGGTTAATCAGCAGGGAAGTCCTTTTTATTCCGAGGATGCGCATGCCATGCAGCGCAGTCACAAAAGAATTGCCAGTACTTTCCAGATCAGCCGTGTTTACCAGGCTCATATTCCTACCTTTGCTGCCGGCTACTGGCTGTTTGGCTTTGCAAGTAAAAAATATCATCCTGTGGATGACCTGGATTCGAAGGCATGGAATTCACTGAATCTTCGCACCCGTTACTATACTACAAGGCTTCACAAAGGTGCATTTTATCTTCCGGCTTTTCTGGAGGAAATGCTTCAGGAGGTGGAGGACTGATTTATGATCTTACCAAATATTGAAAATTTTATCGGTTGTGACAGCAGCTTTGAGGAAGCAGAAATTGTTCTTTACGGAGCTCCCTTTGATTCGACCACAAGCTTTCGTCCGGGAGCCAGGTTCGGTCCTTCTGCCATTCGTCATGAAAGCTTTGGACTGGAAACCTACAGCCCTTATCAGGATCGTGACCTTATGGATATCCGGGTATTTGACAGTGGAGATCTGGAACTTTGCTTCGGTAGCAGTGAAAAGGCGCTTGCTGATATACAGGATCGTGCAGAGGAAATCCTGAAAGAGGGAAAAATGCCGTTGCTTCTGGGGGGAGAGCATCTGGTGACACTGGCTGCTGTGAGAGCTGTCGCCGGGAGATATCCGGGACTTCATATTATTCATTTTGATGCGCACGCAGATTTAAGAGACGATTATCTTGGTGCCCATTTAAGTCATGCGTGTGTTATCCGCAGATGCTATGATATTCTGGGAGATGGGCGGATACATCAGTTTTGTATCCGAAGCGGGGAAAGAGAAGAATTCCGGTTTGCAAAAGAGCATACAGATTTTCATCCCTTTACCTTTGAAGGCCTGGAAGAAACCGTACAGGAATTGGCCAGGAAGCAGGTTCCGGTATATTTTACCATTGATCTGGACTGTCTGGATCCATCTGTATTTCCGGGAACCGGTACACCGGAGGCAGGAGGCGTAAGCTTCCTTGAATTGCTCGCTGCTATCCGGAAGGTATCAGAATTAAATATTGTGGGAGCAGATGTTAATGAGCTGGCACCTATGCTGGATCCAAGCGGTGTTTCCACAGCTACAGCATGTAAGGTGGTCAGGGAACTGCTGCTGGCGGTGGCAAAATAAAAACAGTTACGAAAATTGAGTATAAAAAAGGAGACAAAAAACATGAGCAGAGTACTTGTAATCGGCTGCGGCGGAGTAGCCAGTGTAGCAATTCAGAAGTGTTGTCAGGCAGATACTGTATTTACAGAACTGTGTATAGCAAGCAGGACAAAAGAAAAATGCGATGCACTTGCCCGGAAACTGGAAGGAAAAACAAAAACAGTTATTACCACCGCAAAGGTGGATGCGGATGATGTAAACCAGCTGATCCAGCTGATCAATAGTTACAAACCGGATCTGGTAATGAACATTGCGCTTCCGTACCAGGATCTGACCATCATGGATGCATGTCTGGCATGTGGTGTAAACTATATGGATACGGCAAACTATGAGCCGGAGGATACGGATGATCCCAAATGGCGTGCTATTTACGAAAAACGCTGCAAGGAAGCGGGATTTTCCGCATATTTTGATTATTCCTGGCAGTGGGCATACCGGAAGAAATTTGAAGAGGCAGGACTTACAGCACTTCTTGGCTGCGGCTTTGACCCGGGTGTTACCCAGGCATATTGTGCATATGCATTAAAGCATGAGTTTGACCAGATCGATACCATTGATATTCTGGACTGCAATGGAGGAGACCACGGATATGCATTTGCAACCAACTTTAATCCGGAAATCAATCTTCGTGAGGTAAGTGCGCCCGGAAGCTACTGGGAGAATGGACACTGGGTGGAAATTCCTCCGATGGCGATCAAGCGGGAATATGATTTTGATCAGGTCGGCGATAAAGATATGTATCTTCTGCATCACGAGGAGATCGAGTCCCTTGCCCAGACAATTCCGGGTGTAAAGAGAATTCGTTTCTTTATGACCTTCGGACAGAGCTATCTGGATCACATGCGCTGTCTGGAGGATGTGGGAATGCTTTCTACTACTCCGATCAACTATAATGGACAGGAAATCGTTCCTATCCAGTTTTTGAAGGCTCTTCTCCCGGATCCGGCCAGCCTGGGTCCACGTACTAAGGGAAAAACTAATATTGGCTGCATTTTCACCGGGGTAAAGGATGGAAAAGAGAAAACCTATTATATTTATAATGTTTGTGACCACCAGGAATGTTATAAAGAGGTTGGAAGTCAGGCAATCAGCTATACGACAGGCGTTCCGGCTATGTGCGGAGCATTAATGATGCTTACCGGAAAATGGATCCGCCCGGGAGTGTACACAGTAGAAGAATTTGACCCGGATCCGTTCCTGGAAGCACTTGACAAATATGGACTTCCACGCAGCGAAAATCATGATCCGGAGCTGGTGGATTAATGGAAAGAACAGATACAAGACCACCCTTTGCAGCGTCCGGCGGAATTATTCCGCCGGAGCTGCGGAAGATCAAAACACCTTGTTATGTTCTCGACGAAGCGGCGCTTATAAAAAATGCAGAATTAATGGGGAATATTGCCAAAAGAACAGGCTGCAAAATGCTCCTGGCACAGAAGGCTTTCAGTAATTATGACTGCTATCATCTTTTGGAACCTTATCTGACGGGAACAGAAGCAAGCGGACTGTACGAAGCCAGGCTTGGTGCCCAGGAGATGCCTGGAAAAGAGGTACATGTATTTTGCGCCGGATATCGTGAGGATGAATTTGAGGAGCTGCTTAGCTTTGCAGATCATATAGTGTTTAACTCTCCTTCTCAGCTTCTTCGCTTTGGAAAAAGAGTGAAGGAGGCCGGGAAAAGTGCAGGGCTTCGGATCAATCCGGAATGCTCTACCCAGGAGGGACATGCTATTTATGATCCCTGTGCCCCAGGCAGCCGCATGGGTACCACAAGAGCACAATGGGAGACTGCTGTGAGAAAGCATCCGGAGCTGATCGGATTATTGGATGGTATTCATTTTCACACCCTTTGTGAGCAGGACTCTTCTGATCTGGAAACTACTCTTACAGCAGTAAAGACGAAATTCGGAGATCTGATTTCTCAGATGAAATGGCTGAACCTGGGAGGAGGACATCATATTACAAGACCAGGCTATGATATTGCACGGCTTGAGAAGTGCATTAGAGCAGCAAAGGAAGAATGGAAGGTAGATGTTTATCTGGAGCCCGGAGAGGCATGGGCCTTAAATGCAGGATTCTTTTTGACAACTGTTCTGGATGTGCTGCAAAATGGTGATACCCGGCTTGCAATTTTGGATGGAAGTGCTGCCTGTCATATGCCGGATGTTCTGGAAATGCCTTATCGTCCTCCTCTTCTTGGAGCAGATGAACCGGGAGAAAATGCAGTCACAATCCGACTCGGAGGACCAACCTGCCTGTCAGGAGATATCATAGGAGATTACAGCTTTTCAGAGCCGTTGAAGTACGGAGATATCCTCATGTTTGGTGATATGGCCATTTATACAACCTGCAAGAACAATACCTTTAATGGAATGCCTTTGCCTGATATATGGCTGAGACATGGCGATAAAACCATGGAACGTCTTACTGATTTTGGGTATGAAGATTTTAAAGGCAGACTTGGACGCTGCAGGAAATAAGAGCAGTTTTTCGAAAAATAATATTGACAGGTTTAAAGAAAAATGGGAGGGAGATTCAAAAATGAGCAAAAACGAAGGAAAAGGGTTAAAGTCTTTTAACAAGGGATTCCAAGTGCCTGATACCTACATTATCATCTTTTTTGTAGTTGTTTTCGCAGCACTTATGACATTTCTTGTACCAAAGGGATTTTACGAAACACAGGATATTTCATATATGATCAATGGTGTTGAGAAAACCCGTACAGTAATCAAAGACGGAAGTTTCCAGTATCTGACAGATGATACAGGAAATGTAGTAACAGAAGGAGTAGCACTCTTTAGTGGAGATGGTGGAACAGGATTTTTTAACTATATGTATAACGGAATCGTAAATAGTTCTGCAATCGAGATTATCGCATTTCTTATGGTAGTAGGTGGTGCATTCGGTATCATGATCCGTACAGGTGCGATTGAATCCGGATTGATCGGATTGATCCGTAAGGCAGAGGGAGCAGAAAAACTACTGATTCCGATACTTTTCGTACTGTTTTCTCTTGGTGGAGCAGTTTTCGGGATGGGAGAAGAAGCGCTTCCGTTTACTATGATTCTTTGTCCGTTGTTTGTAGCAGTTGGATATGATTCAGTTATCGCAGTTCTTGTTACTTATGTTGCAACACAGATTGGTTTTGGTTCATCTTGGATGAATCCATTCTCTGTAGGTATTGCACAGGGTATTGCAGGTATTGACGTATTCTCCGGAGCAGGATTCCGTATGGTAATGTGGGTAGTATTTACAGCACTCGGCTGTGGAATGACTATGTTCTATGCATCAAAGATCAAAAAGACTCCGACAATCTCAATCGCATATAAGACTGATTCATATTTCCGTGAGCAGAATGAAAAAACAGGAATTGACGAAGGACATTCATTTGGTCTTGGACACATTTTAGTTCTTCTGACACTGGCTGCTACAGTAGTATGGGTAGTTTGGGGAGTTATGACTCAGGGATACTACATGCCGGAGATTGCTACACAGTTCTTTATTATGGGAATTGTTTCCGGTGTAATCGGAGTTATCTTTAAACTGAACGATATGAAACTGAATGATATTGCAATATCATTCAAAGATGGAGCAAAAGATCTGATTGGTGCTGCACTTGTTGTTGCTATGGCACAGGGTATCATGCAGGTTCTTGGTGGATCTGATCCGACCACACCTACAGTTATCAATACAATTATGTATAATATTTCAAATGCATTGTCTGGAGTTTCCGGAGCGGTTGCAGCAGTACTTATGTATCTGTTCCAGTCCGTATTCAACTTCTTTGTTGTATCTGGAACAGGACAGGCTGCGATCACAATGCCGATCATGGCTCCACTGTCAGACCTGTTAGGCGTTTCACGACAGACAGCTGTAGTTGCATTCCAGCTTGGTGATGCATTTACAAATCTGATTGTTCCTACATCCGGATGTCTGATCGGATCTCTTGCAATTGCAAAGATTGAGTGGTCTAACTGGATTAAATTCATGTGGAAATTCCTTGGTGTCTTAATGATTGGTGCAATCATTACAGTTCTTATTGCAGTTGGAATTGGATTCTAAAACATGCATTGGATAATTGGGAGTGATTTATGATGAAATTAATTCAGAATATTGATGTTTATGCTCCACAGCATCTGGGGAAAAAAGATGTACTTATAATCAATGATAAGATTGTTAAGATTAAAGATGCAGGTTCTATATCCGCAGACGGATTTCTTTCTGAGGCAGAAATGATCAATGGAGAGGGGTTACTTTTAACTCCGGGATTCATTGATAGTCATGTTCATGTACTCGGAGGCGGTGGCGAAGGTGGATTCGCCAATCGTACTCCGGAAGCAACTATGGAAGGACTTACGAAGTTTGGAGTAACAACAGTTGTTGGCTGCCTTGGAACAGATGGAATCGGTCGTGATATATGTGCACTGGTTGCAAAGACAAAAGGATTGAATGAGCAGGGAATGTCTGCATACTGTTATACAGGCAGTTATCAGATTCCGGTTCGTACGTTGACTGACAGTATTGTGAAAGATATTATGATGATTCAGGAAATCATTGGAACTGGAGAAATCGCGATCTCTGATCATCGGTCTTCACAGCCGACTTTTGAGGAATTTGTACGTGTCGTTGCGGATACAAGACTTGGTGGTGTTCTTTCCGGGAAAGCTGGTATTGTAAATGTTCATCTTGGTGACAGTCCGAGATGCTTAGATCTTATTGAACGGGTGGTAGATGAGACAGAGATACCGACTTCTCAAATATTGCCAACACATATCAATCGAAATGAGCTGCTTTTCTGCAAGTCAATGGAATATGCGCTGAAAGGCGGAGCAGTAGATTTTACCGGAAATGAAGATATTGACTATTGGGAAACTATCTGTGATGAGGTACGAGTATGTAATGGTATCAAACGGATGTTAGATGCAGGAGTAAATCCTAACCGCATGACAATTTCTTCTGATGGACAGGGAAGCCTTCCGATGTACAGTAGTGATGGCGAATTCCTTGGAATGGGCGTTGGACAGTCCAGCTGCCTTCTGAAGGAAGTTAAAGAGTGTGTGTTTAAAGCGGATATCCCGTTGGAAATTGCACTTTCAACAATAACATCCAATCCGGCAGAAATTCTTCGCCTTAATGGAAAAGGAAAGATTGAAGAGGGCTATGATGCGGATCTTTGTATCCTGGATCAGGACCTGCAGCTTGTTGAGGTAATAGCAAGAGGTAAAACAGTGTATACAAAATAGAATCAGAAATATCCGGTATAAGAACAGATGTGTTCCGTACCGGATATTTTACTAGCATACATTCTAATAGATGGGGGCAAAATAATGCTGACTTATACATATGTTTCAAAGGGAAAATTTGAACTAATGGAAAAACCGAAACCAGTGCTCATGCATGAACGAGATGCCATTGTAAAGGTGACACTGGCCAGCATCTGTTCCAGTGACCTGCATATTAAACACGGAAGTGTTCCGCGTGCAGTCCCGGGAATTACAGTTGGCCATGAGATGGTAGGTATTGTTGAGGCAGTCGGTTCTAAGGTGACGCATGTAAAACCGGGAGACCGGGTGACTGTAAATGTAGAAACCTTTTGCGGAGAGTGTTTTTTCTGTAAGAAAGGATATGTAAACAATTGTACCGACAAGAATGGTGGCTGGGCACTTGGCTGTCGTATCGATGGGGGACAGGCAGAATATGTCCGGGTTCCTTTTGCAGATCAGGGATTGAATAAAATCCCGGAAGGTGTTACGGACAGACAGGCTTTACTGGTAGGAGATGTTCTTGCTACTGGTTATTGGGCAGCACGTATTTCTGAAATCACTGAGGAAGATACTGTACTGATCATTGGAGCCGGTCCAACAGGAATATGTACTTTACTTAGTGTTATGCTGAAAAATCCAGCGAAGATCATTATATGTGAAAAGGACGAGACACGTATTCGCTTTATTAATGAGCATTATCCGGAGACTCTTACTGTTTCACCGGAAGACTGTAAAGAGTTTGTTAAGACTAATAGTGAGCATGGTGGAGCTGATGCAGTCCTTGAAGTTGCCGGAGCAGAATCGACATTTAAACTGGCGTGGGAATGTGCCCGACCAAATGCAATCGTAACAGTGGTTGCGCTTTACGATAAAGCGCAGATGTTACCACTCCCAGATATGTATGGTAAAAATCTCACTTTTAAAACAGGTGGAGTGGATGGCTGCGATTGCGAAGAAATTCTGAAGCTGATATCAGAAGGTAAGATCAACACGGAACCGCTGATTACGCATACATATCCGTTAAATAGGATTGAAGAGGCATATGAATTGTTCGAAAATAAGAGAGATGGTGTGATTAAAGTAGCTGTGGAATGCTGAGAAACAGGTACGGGAGGCTGAACAATAGTGAGTTTATTACAAGTAATTTTACCCGTGATCATAATGCTTATTATTGGGATAATCTGCAGAGAGAAAAAACTGATCCACCCAGAGGGAATTGAAGGACTTCAGGCATTGGTTATGAATTTTACACTTCCAATCTCATTGTTTTATATTTTTTATCGGGCAAGTATTAAAGCAAATACTGTGATATTTCCGGTTATCTTCTTCGTAGTGACCGCAGGTGGGATTTTTGCAGGAAGGCTGCTTTGTAAACTTGTAAAAGAAAAAGATGTCTATTTTCCCTTTACACTGATAGGATATGAGGCTGGAATGCTGGGATATGCTCTGTTTGGTATTCTGCTTGGAAATGATAAGATCACGCAATAACTTGCTTAATCTTGCCCCATTTTGCCAAGATGGCAGCTAAAACACACATTTCACAAATCCCCGAAATCCATTGCAAAACAGGGCATTTCCGGGCAAATCAAGGAGAAATAAAACAATGATAAAAATATTTTTCATCTGCCACGGCACTCTTTGAAAGATTCTTCAAAAAGCCGGTAAAATCAAGGTCTGGAAGGCATAGGCGGTTAGAAAATAACCCGAAAATAACCCATGGGATTTTGTGCAGATATTACATGTAAATATAGATGATGTTTGGGATGCAACATGATAGAAGAGCTGTAAGATTTTGAAAAGAAAATCTTATGGCTCTTTTTGCAAACAAATAGAAGAGGAAAATAGAGCTAAAATGTAAAAAAATATTTTACAATAATAAAAAAGAAAAATGCTGATGAGGTATCAATTACGATTTAATTTGAGCTAATATCATGGTATTACCCTGAAACAAAGACACTATATTCTCAAGAGGGTAATACATTGTACAAGATTCCAATATACTAAAAAAGTTATTGACATACACCACAAATATAGTTATAATTCTAAAAGTTTGAATTATAACTATTTATATAATAAAAGAAGGAGCTAAATAATAAATGGATGATTCATTTCACTACCTGTCTATGATAAACCATATGACTGTCCAGAAAAAACTAATGGAACAGCTGGCAAACACAGGCCTTACCTTGGGACAGCCCAAAGTATTGGATTACCTGAAAGATCACGATGGTGCCAGTCAGAAAGAGATTGCGGCAGGATGCCTCATCGAGGCAGGATCTTTAACGTCCATTTTGAACCGTATGGAAGAAAAAGGTCTGATCGAAAGAAAAATGCTCAATGGAAACCGTCGTACTTTTCATATTTTTATGACAGAATCCGGAAAGAAAAATCAGAAGCTTGTGGAGGAGGCTTTTAAGAAAATAGAAAAAACTGCATTAAATGGTATTTCCGAAGAAGAGCAGAAGTTGTTTATGGATATTTTTTGCCGGATCTATCGAAATCTTGCAGATATGAAATGAGGAGGAAATAAAAAATGGAGAAACTAAAACGATATTTAATATTTCTGGTGGGATTGTTTGTAAACTCCCTGGGAGTCAGTCTGATCACAAAGGCAAACCTAGGAACATCCCCGATTTCATCAATTCCTTACGTATTAAGTCTTAATTTTCCATTTACACTTGGAAATTTTACCATCTTTTTCAGTATCTTTCTGATCGTACTGCAGTTGATCATCCTGAGAAAGAACTTTAAATTGGAGCACATCCTTCAGATTCCGGTATCCATCATATTTGGATATTTTATTGATCTTACCATGATTCTTTTTTCCTGGGTCAATCCGGAAGCGTACATCATGAAGATTGTATATCTTCTCATCGGATGTCTGATTCTTGGCGTAGGTGTATATATGGAGGTCTTGGCAGACGTTGTCATGCTTCCGGGAGAATCTTTTGTCCGTGCTATTGTTCTTACATGGAAAACAAATTTCGGAATAACCAAGATCTGTTTTGATGTATCCATGTCAGTGATCGCTGCTGTACTTTCTTTCATATTTGCAGGAAGACTGGCTGGTGTAAGAGAAGGTACCGTTATTGCTGCCCTTCTGGTAGGCTTTATCGCCAGACTCATCGGTAAGAAACTTGTATTCCTGAAAGATATGATTTTCCCGGAAAGCGTATCTGCAGAAAACGAGAACGAAGCAAAAGAACAGACAGCAGGAACCTATGGAAAAAATGTTATCGCCATTGGAAGACAGTTTGGAAGTGGCGGTCACGATATTGGCAAGATTCTTGCAGAAAAGTTGGGATATGATTTTTATGATGCGGAGATTATCCAGATGACAGCAGGAACCACCGGATACACACCGGAATTCATCAAGAAAAACGAAGAGATCATGACAAACAGTCTCATCTATGATCTGGTTAATCAGATGTATCTGAATGCGGATATGCAGGATGAAGCGCCGAAGGATAAAATTTTCGAGGCAGAATGTCAGGTTGTACGTAATCTTGCGAAAAAAGGCAACTGCGTGATAGTAGGCCGTTGTGCAGATTACGTTCTCAGAAATTCCGGAAACTGTCTGAAAGTATTTTTTTCAGCGCCTCTTATGAGCAGAATTAGAAGAGTGGCACAGAGACAGAATATCTCCGAGGGAGAAGCCAAAGCTACGGTTCAGAAAAATGAAAAACTCCGTGCAGATAACTACCGTTATTACACCCGCCGTATGTGGGGTGCAGCCGGAAACTTTGATCTCAGCCTGAATACAGATTTGGGAGAAGAATATATTGAGAACTGCATCCGCAGTGCTATGAAACTGTAAAAATATATAAAGCCTTATAATATTTGTCGTAAATGATATAGCCCCTTAAGGAACAGTCAATCTAAAAATCATATTTGAGGGACATATCATTTGCAGTAATATTATAAGGCTTTTTCTTTTCTACTGTATACAGATAAGACACATACAGGACTTATAAAGTATTTCGGTATTCCGCTGGTGTCATATGGAACTTTTTCTCAAAAATTTTATAAAAATGCGTAATGTTGGAATAACCGATCTCTTCCATGACAGTAGTAACAGAACAATCAGGCTGCTTTAATATTTCCGCCGCTCTGGACAGACGGATATTCTGGATAAGAGAAGAAAAAGTCTGTCCCGTATAATTTTTTAGGATAAAAAGCAGGAATCCTCGGCAATTCAATTACCGAGATGAAAGCGTAAACTGTGCATGTCTACACTCATAATAAATGAAAAGATTGCAGAAAAGTACAACACAACACCAGAAGAGGTACGCAGAGAAATGCAGATAGCCATAGATGCAGGATTTGATAATCCTGATCCGGCTGTGCAGGAAGTATTTATGGGAAACCTGAATCCGGTCATAAAGAAGGTGAACCGGATGTAGTAGGAACATTTTCCGTAAATCGGGATGAAAATTTAACCGTGATGGCTAACCGGGGAGATATTGAGGATTGATGTTCGCTGATAATAGGTATCTATGATATCCTGTAAAGTAATTATATTCATTTTTTCTTCAGCAGTTTTTTGGATTTCATTATAGAATTCCTGTAAAGACAACTGAATATTAATGCCAACGCCGCAATCAGGGTTGGTATGAGTATCTAAATGAAGCAACGGCTTCTCACCTTCAACTGCTTTATAAATATCCAGCAATGTAATCTGATCTGCTGGTTTTGAAAGAGAAGGACGGGCATGTCCGGCTACACTGGTCATAAGTCCGGCTTTTTTTAGTTTTAACATAAGCTGGCGTACAAAGCCGGGATTTGTATGGACACTTTCTGCAATTGAGGCACTGGAGAGAGATTTTTCCTGGTTGATAGCAATCAGAACCATCACATGAACTGTATCGCTTAATTTTGTTGAATATTTCATGATAAGAAACTCCTTATAGTATGATATGATGATTTTTTTTCACATTTTTGAGACAAAAATATTTCTGGTTTGTCTAAAACATTTCAAGTTCTCAACAGTTCTTTTCAATGTGTTGAGAAACTGTGCATATTTATTATTTTGATGATTGTAAATAATATAATTACAACTATAATGAAATTTAAAGGAAAAGTCAACACAGTAATGAAACTTACGGAGGAGTGTATAATATGCTGATCGTAGACAAATCTATGAAACTATGACTGAGGTAATGAGTTTTGTCCAGGAATGGATAAAAGAGAATCCGGACAAAGTTAGATTTATGAGAACACTAAAATCTTTGTATAAACATTGATTATTACATGATACTATAAATGTTCATAAAGGAGAGCTTATGGAATACAAAAATCAAACAGAAAATCGTGCATTTCAGGAAATGTTGCAGGCAGCAGTAAAACGGCTGCAAAATCGTTCCGGAGAGGATCTTGCTGCAAAAAGTGGGGCTGTTTTTCATAGCAGTCGAAATGTGCTTGAAGTACTGAGTTTTTATGAAACGATTGAAATTCAACTCCCTGAGTTTCGTATTAACTCAAACATGGGCGAATGGCATTATCTGACGTTGTTGCATTATCTGGATATGGCCGATGGCACAGAAGGCTCACAGAAGCTCATTACTTTTGGTAACCTGAAAGATGGATTGATACGTGGAACCAAGTTTGACCGGACAGCAGAGCAGAAACTGGAAAAACTCTTACAGGGCAAAGATCCTGAAAAAATTAAAAAAGCATGTAAAAGCCTGGGTGCAGAATTCACAGAGACAACGGCGGATCTGTGTGCTGTTTTTCCAGTTCTGCCAAGATATCCGGTAACTTTAAAGATATGGTTTGCGGATGAAGAATTTCCTGCATCGGGAAAACTATTTCTTCAAGATCATGCCGATCATTATCTGAGTGTAGAAGATGCGGTAACAGTTGGAGAAATTTTGCTGCAAAAATTATCGGAAGCATTTTCTTCCCTCTGATCATGGATCAGAAAACTTTCCAGTCCGGCTTTGATAAATTTGTCAATTGTTGTCTGAATCTGTTTCCAGTCATTACAGTGATTGCGTAGCATCAGTCTGTTGATGGAAAGGCAGCCATTCATTTGAAAATAAAAAATCGATTCTGCCTGCTCAAAGGTCAGGAGGCTGTGTGACATAAGCCAGGTCACATAGCCTTCTTTTGTATTTTCTGCTAATTTTTCCAGAAGAATGGGGGCAATTGCATCATCCAGAAATAGTGCCCTGTATTGTGATTCCATCTGTATTTTCTGACAGAACGGATAGGAACAGCTTTTTTGATTTAGACAGAATAAATGATCTACAGTTGTTAACATATCCTGAGTCATATCATTAAAAATATCTGATAATACATCATGGATATCGTAGTAATGAAGATAAAAAGTGCCACGGTTGATTTCAGCATTTTTGCAGATCTCTGTAACTGTAATTTTCGTAAAACTCTTCTGCTTTAACAATTCTAAGAACGTATCTTTTATGGTTTGCCTGGTATAGCGGGTACGGCGATCTTGTTTTCTCGTTTTTTCTGACATTATATACTCCTGTATGAATTGATATCATATGATTCCTCAACAATTTTTCTGATGTGTTGAGTAGCCATACAAATCTCACAGATTGATTATTGTAATTTATATAGTAACAACTATAATGAGATTTAAAGAAAAAGTCAACAGATTGTTCAGAATTTTAGGAGGAAAAACATGGGACATGTAATTGCTGTATCAGGAAAAGGCGGTGTAGGGAAAACAACCCTTTGTGGATTGTTGATTCAATATTTATGTGAAAATGGAAAACATCCGGTTTTAGCTGTAGATGCAGATGCAAATGCGAATTTGAATGAAGTGCTCGGCGTTGAACCGGAGATTACACTCGGAGAACTGAGAGAAGAGATTGAACGTGCAGGAGTTGATCCACGATATCAGATTCCGACAGGAATAACAAAACAGGCTTATCTGGAAATGCGTCTCTCCGATGCAATTGCAGAAGAAGATGATTATGATTTGATGGTAATGGGGCGAACCCAGGGACAGGGCTGCTATTGTTTTGTAAATGGTCTTGTGCAGACCCAGGTTCAGAAACTGCAAAGCCATTATCCATATATTGTGGTTGACAACGAAGCAGGTATGGAACATATCAGCAGAGGAATCCTGCCAATGATGGAAGTTGCGATTCTTGTAAGTGACTGTTCCAGAAGAGGCGTTCAGGCGGCCGGACGTATTGCAAAGCTGATGAAGGAGTTAAACTTTAAACCACAGAAAACCGGATTAATCGTGAATCGTGTTCCAGATGGAAAACTGGATGCCGGAACTCTGGAAGAAATCCGAAATCAAGGACTGGAACTGTTAGGGGTTGTACCACATGATGACCAGGTATATCAGTATGACTGTGCTGGAAAGCCGATCATACGGCTTCCGAAAGATTCTCCTGTAAGAAGTGCACTGGGAGAAATTGTAAAGAAGTTAGGATTGTGAGCTGGAGGATTGAAAGTATGAAGATTGAGTAAACAGAAATATTATCTGATTTGGTATAACCAATTGCAAAGAAAGGAAAATCCTCATGAGAAATCATTGGACAGAAATAGAAAAATATTTAGAAGACCAGAAGATAGCGCAGGAACTGATTGGAGAACTGAGAGATTTTCACATGCGTTATGAGGTAAAGGATCAGGTAAAGGAACGAGTAGAAAAACCGGATATCCTATTTTATGGGAAAAAGATTCTGGAAACGTCAATAGCAGCGCTTCTTCAGGGAGATAACCTGTTACTTTCCGGTGCGAAAGCTACAGGAAAAAATGTACTATGCGAGACACTGGCATGGATATTCGGAAGACCGGAATACGACATTTCTTTTCATGTAAATACAGACAGTGCCGATCTGATCGGAACGGATACCTTTATAAATAATGAGGTTCGCCTTCGGAAAGGCCCCATCTACCAATGCGCGGAATTTGGAGGATTTGGAATCCTGGACGAAATCAATATGGCAAAAAATGATGCGGTTTCTGTATTGCATGCCACACTGGATCATCGGCGCAGAATTGATATTCCAGGATATAACAGGATTTTACTTCATCCGGCAACACGATTTATCGGCACGATGAATTATGGTTACGCAGGTACCAGAGAGCTAAATGAAGCATTGGTTTCAAGGTTTATGGTAATTGATATGCCTGAAATGGATGAGGATAGTGTCCTTTTTGTATTAAGACAACATTTTCCAGATGGGAAAAAAAGTGCACTGAAAGCCTTTGCAGGACTGTTTCTGGATTTGCAGATCAAAGCTTATCATGGAGAAATCTCAACAAAATCTCTTGACCTGAGAGGATTGGTTTCTGCTGTAAAAGCAACAAGAAGCGGACTTTCTCCAATTGATGCAATCCAGATGGGAATCATAAATAAAAGTTTTGATGTATTTGAAAAAGAGATCGTAGAAGATGTGGTTTCTACCAGAATCCCATCTTCCTGGACCGGAAAAGATATATGGGGGTAAGCTTGTATGGAGGATGTCAGATGGCCGGCGGAACAACTGGAAGAACATCGTCTGGAGATCAGCAATCGTATCAGAAATCTTTTTTGGACAGTCAGTGGTGATTATGATATGGAATTTGAACCGGATACAGAAAAATATGTTTATTCAAAACAAACGGTTCTGTATGAGGCAGTGAAGCAGGGTGCCTTTGCACGATATTTTGATCAGAAGAAACTTGGCATGTATTTGATGAAAAAATTACATTTTTCTGCTGGAGAAGATATGCTTTTGCCTCTTGCCGGATTATGCATGGATGCTGCAGTGAATCGTTTTATCATGCGAGAACGTTTGGGAACAAAGGAAATCAGAGAACAGGCGTTCAGAGAATTGGAAAAGGCCGAGGAAGAGCAGGTATCAGACAAAGCTGGAACAGACCTGATTCACAGGATTAGGTTTCTGTATATAAGGCATGTTCTGGAGAACACAGACGATGAGGGAATGGATCCACAGGCAGAGATTGCATTGTACAAGATTCTTTCTCTGAAGGATGCGGAAAATACGGAAGAGGTCATAAACGTGATAGATGAGATTTATAATCATGTTCTGGATCCCTCTTTTGAAAAAAGGAATGGAAATCTGGAGAAGATTTTGAATTTACCGGATATGGCATTGGCCAATGACGCGTGGCAGGAATGCATGACGGATGAACAGATGGAAGACATCATTCAAAAATATCTTTCTAATCTCAAAAAAAAGATGATGAGTCTGGATATCAGAAACAAAAAGAAAAAAAGATTTTATTTCTCTCCGGAAAATGAAGAAGTCCCGGAAAGCTCGGAGAATATAAATCCACAGGCAGTGCGACGGATACGGGAATATGTGGAACTGAATTACGGAAAATCGTATCTAAGTGAATCGGAGCAGGCCAGAGTCAACCGGAAATTTTGTACAGGAATTCACAAAAACTGTATCCTGTATCTTACAGATGGAATTTTACAGAACCCTGTGATAAAAAATAATCAATACCGTTTTTCTCAGCTGCAGTTTGAAAAAAATAAAGCCTATTATGGAAATAATCACTGGATCATCAAAAGAAATATTTCTGAGTTGGCAGAGTCACTGAAACGGGCATTTATAATCCGAAAGGATGATTTTGTCAGCAGATCTGATGCAGGGCAGCTTGTTCCTGAGAGGTTATGGAAAATTGGAAGAACAGACGATGACAAGTTATTTAATAGAAAAAAGAGATCAGAAGATTCTGAGTTTGTAATAGATGTCCTGATTGATTCCAGTGGTTCCCAAGCTGGCAGACAGGCTCAGGTAGCGGCGCAGGGATATATTATCAGTGAAGCATTAAGCCAGGCAGGAATTCCTCATCGGGTGACAGGATACTGTGCTTTCTGGGGATATACAGTACTTCAGAGATTTCGGGATTATGAAGATCCAAGGGAAACAAATGAAAGAATCTTTCAATTTCGGGCATATGCCAATAACAGAGATGGGCTTGCACTGAAAACCGTCTGTTCCTCTCTCATGGAGCGACCGGAAAAAAATAAGATTTTAATCGTATTAAGTGATGGAAAACCCTGTGATATGAGCATACAACGACCAGGAACCCGCCAGCCCAAGATCTATGACGGAGAAGGAGCTGTGAAAGATACTGCATATGAGGTGCGTCGGGCTAGAAATCAGGGAATTTTCGTAATTGGTATTTTTGTAGGGAATGAAGAAGAACTCTCCGTGGAAAAGAGAATCTATGGAAAAGACTTTGCCTATATTCGTAATATCAGCAATTTTTCCCGTGTGGTAGGAACTTTTTTGCGAAGACAAATTGATATGGAATGAAAATGGAGGAATCACTATGGGTAAAATTGGATTTGCCAATTGCCAGGATGTAAGAAATCAGAAAAAGATACGGGAATTAGATTGTCCACGCTGTCATGAACCGGGAGGCATTGAAGCCTTTGTGAAAGACGGGATACTTGCAGAGGATGGAGTATGTGATAACTGCGGATATATTCTTCCAGAAGGAACAGAACTGGAGGAAGTGGAGTAAGAAGCATTTAAGGAGATAACAGATGAAAATTGCTGTAACTGGAAAAGGCGGAGTAGGGAAAACCACGATATCTGCAGTATTAGCACGGCTGTATGCAGAAGAAGGGAAAAAAGTATTTGCTGTAGATGTGGATCCAGATGCAAATCTTGGACTTGCACTGGGCTTTTTCAGAGGAAGAACTGGAGAGTATTACGCCTATCAGTAAAATGAGAAGGTTGATCGAGGAGAGAACAGGTGCAGATAAAAGTAATACTTTTTATAAAGTCAATCCAAAAGTGGATGATATTCCTGAAATTTACGGAAAAGAAAATAATGGTGTTCGACTTCTGGTTCTGGGAACTGTGGAAACTGCGGGAGGCGGATGTGTATGCCCTGAAAATGTAATGTTGAAACGAATTATTAATAATTTGGTTTTACATAGAGATGATATAGTAATCTTGGACATGGAAGCAGGACTTGAGCATTTAGGACGGGGAACAACGGAAGGGATGGATCAATTTATCGTCGTGATAGAGCCGGGGGCCAGAAGTGTTCAGACTTATAAAAATGTAAAACGTTTGGCAGAAGAATTGGGTGTAAATGAAGTAAAGGTCATAGCAAATAAAATCAGAAATGATGAAGATGAAAAGTTTGTAAGGTCTAGAATCCCGAAGCAAGATTTTTTGGGATGTGTTCATTATAATGCAGAAGTTATAGAAGCAGACAGAGAAGGAAGATCCCCTTATGGATGCAGCAAGACAGCTACGGATGAAATTCGAAAAATTAAGGAGATATTTGATGTAATGGCAAAATAGACATTATATTAATTTAATTATTTTTCGAAAACAGTTTGAAGTATGGTCATATGTAATGCTTATTATTTAGAAAAAAGAAAAGGAGTAAATGTAGAGATGAAAATAGCAGTTTGCGGAAAAGGTGGATGTGGAAAAAGTACAGTAACCAGTCTTTTGGCTAAGGCTTTAGCCAGACGAGGAAAAGAAATTTTGGTAATTGATTCCGATGAATCTAATTATGGTCTGCACCGACAGCTGGGTATGAAGCTTCCCAGAGATTTTACAGACTATTTCGGTGGTAAGCAAAATGTTTTAAATGATATGATGTTATCAAAATTTACTCATCAGTTTTTTGAGGAAACTTGGACTATAGATGATATACCGGAAGATTATTATAGCCTGAAGGACGGTGTAAAACTGATGACCAGTGGAAAAATTCATCAGGCAAATGAAGGGTGTTCTTGTGCTATGGGAACTGTTATGACTCAATTCATCCAAAATCTCAGGCTTACAGAAGACCAATTTGCACTAATGGATATGGAGGCTGGTATTGAACACTTTGGACGTGGAATTGATAACGGTGTAGATCTGATATTGATAATCATAGATCCATCCTATGAATCCCTACAGCTTTCCAAAAAAATCGGGGAATTATCGGAAAGTATTCGAAAACCATTTTATTACGTTCTCAATAAAGTAACAAAAGAGAATCAGGAAATGATGTATGAAGCTGTATGGAATTCAAGTCGAGTCGCTGTATCTCTTAGTGCGGATCCTGGTATTATGGGAGAGGGACTGATGGGGAAAGAACTATTAGAAAAACCAGATGCTATTGAAAACTTAACAGAATTTCTACTTTCTATTTAAAGAATGAGGAGATTTACTGTGGATATATGATAAAAGAACACCAGATCATACAGCTATAATTTGTAATATTACATCCACTTGACGCAAGAAATAAGCAGTGATATACTGAACCAAAAGTTATTTATAAAATAACAATAAAAACCTGGGACTATATTGTGTGATTGAACAGTTACAAAGAATGTAATTCTTGTGGAGGGTATAGGATGATACAGATTGCAATTGTGGAAGATGAAGAAATTTATGTAAAACAATTAACAGAGTATATCCGAAAATATCAAACGGAAAGGGGAAGATCAATAAAGGTTACGGTATTTGGTGATGGAGAAGATATCATTGAGAATTACAGTGGCGGTTTTGACATTATTTTGATGGATATTCAGATGCGGTTTATGGACGGTATGACAACAGCAGAAAAAATCCGTCAGATGGATCAGAAAGTAATTATTATGTTTATTACAAATATGATTCAATATGCAGTACGTGGATATGAAGTTGATGCAATGGATTATGTAGTAAAACCAGTTGAATACTTTTCTTTTTCGCAGAAACTGGATAAAGCAGTTGGACGTATGCGCTCTGAGGTTAAAGAATTTCTTACGATTCCGATCGGGGAAGGAGTTGTAAAGATAGATATAGCAGATATCTATTATATTGAGGGGCAGAGACATAATGTAATTTATTATACTTCGAGAGGAGATTACTGTTCAAGAATTACGATGAGAGAACTCGAAGAAAAACTTGCGGTACATAATTTTTTTCGATGTGCAAAGGGATATCTGGTAAATATGAATCATGTAGAGGGATTTGTTGGTTCTGATTGTGTGATCCATAATGTACATATACCTGTCAGCAGAACCAGAAAAAAAGAATTCATGAATCTGCTTTTGCAAAACCTCAATATGGAATGATTTCATGCGAAATGGAGGATACTATGTTATATCAGGATATTCCAAGAATTTATACGGCAATAGCAGAGTGGGGATCATGTTTGGTTTATCTTTATATCCTAAAAAAAGAAAACATGAAATCTGTACATTTTCTTATAGGCAGTCTTTTCATGCTGGCAATGCAGAGTATCTTTTTGACTTTGACAGGCAGCGTAACTGAAATTTTGTGGATTCCCTGTATGATGATCGCTGCAGGTATGATGTATGGATTTCTTATGGTCGGAGGAAATATGAAGCCTCTGGGAGCGGCTTATTGCTGTGCCCGTGCATTTGTTCTTGCTGAGTTTGCAGCTTCGCTGCAGTGGCAGATGATATCTAGTGTACAGACATGGGGGAATCAGAGCATCTGGGTTGAAATTCTGATCACGATGATTATTTTTGGAGGCTGCTTTACTATAGATATTTATTTAGAAAAAGATCTTCTGAAGCAGAATTATCTTGAACAGATGACAGTAAAGGAAGTAGCAGCGGCGGCAATCATGGCTGTTGCAACCTTTGCTTTTAGTAATCTGAGCTTTTTAAATGAAAATGTACCATTTGCGAGTAGAGAACGTGCAGATATTTTTTCTATCAGAACATTGATCGATTTTGGAGGAATTGCAATCCTGCATGCTTATCAGAGCAGGATCAGTGAGTATGTTGCCGAGAAAGAACTTTCAGTAATAAACGTGATGCTGAAAAGCCAGTATGATCAATACCGAAATTATCAGGACAGCCTGGATCTCATACAAATGAAATACCATGATCTGAAACACCAGATAACGGGACTTCGTGCGGAATCAGATGAAGAGAAACGAAAAAAATGGATTGATTCCATGGAAAAGGAAATCGCTGCTTTTGAAAATATAAGCAGAACGGGGAATCAGGTACTTGATACGATTTTGGCAGCTAAGATTTTTCATTGTCGAAAAAATCATATACAGATTACCTGTGTGGCAGATGGAAAATTATTGGATCATATGCATGTAACAGATATATGTTCTATATTTGGAAATGCTTTGGATAATGCGATTGAACATGTAATTTTGATTCCAGATCCGGAAAAAAGACTGATCCATCTGACAGTATCCGCTCAAAAAGGATTTGTGTTCATTAAGATAGAGAATTATTGTGAAGCAGAAATTTCCAAAAATGAAGAAGATCTGATTACAACAACAAAAAAGGATAGTAAAAACCATGGTTTTGGATTGAAGAGTATTCGTAAAGCTGTAGAAAAATATGATGGTTCTGTAGTGTTTGGAGTACAGCAGAACTGGTTTGAATTAAAGATCCTTTTACCCAGAGTATTGTAATGCTCTGGGTATTTTTGTATTTTGTGCCAGATTTGCTGCATCTTGTGCCAAAAACGGCACGAAATAATAACCATGTTATAGTAATGCCAACAGGAAATGATACCTGAAAAAGACGAGAGAGTCAAAGGAGGAAAAAAGAGAATGATCAGTGTTGAAATGGAAGATGTTCTGGCGGTATTACAATTATGCAAACCGTATATTATCGGTATTATTGCTGCACTTGTAATTGGAATCGTAATTATGATCGCTTGCCGCAGGATGTCCAGGGGCAAAAGATTTCTGATAAGAGGAGAAGCTGCGCTCGCAATGGTTCTTGCAGTTGTTGTCTGCGTGAATATGATCTGTTTTGGACCAATGGCTACGTTGATTGGACTGGCAACGGGAAATGGAACTTTAAGCGATGAAACAAATGAAGAAGCTGCAGAAGCAGCAGAAGAAATTATGGAAGATGGAATTGTTCTTCTGAAGAATGAAAGCCTGCTTCCTTTAAATGAAACAAAAAAACTGAATATTTTTGGCTGGGAATCTATTAATCCGGCTTACGGAGGAGCTGGTTCCGGTGGAATTAATGATCTGTATGATATTGTCAGTCTGAATCAGGGACTTGAAAATGCCGGATTTTCTATTAACCAGGAACTGGTTGATTTTTATAACAATTATGGTGCAGATAATCCGGAAATGTCTATCCAGAAACAGAGCTGGACATTACCGGAGCCACCTGTAGATACTTACAGTGATGAGATTATTAAAAGCGCGAAAGAGTATTCTGATGTGGCAGTTGTGGTTCTTTCCAGAAAAGCAGGTGAAGGTCATAATGATATTCCTATGGATGTAAGAAAAGCAGCATATGATAATAATTCAGATGAATATGATGATTTTCCTGAGGGAGAGCATTATTTACAGCTTTCACAAACTGAGAGAGATATGGTGGATATGGTTTGCTCAAACTTTGATAATGTGATTGTGATTTATAATGGAGCAAATCAGTTTGAACTTGGTTTCGTAGATGAATATCCTCAGATTAAATCTGTTGTATGGTGTCCCGGAACGGGAAATGTGGGATTTAATGCACTTGGTAAAGTATTTTCAGGTGAAGTCAATCCTTCCGGAAAAACACCGGATACATTTGTTTATGATATGACGACTGCTCCGTGGTGGAATAATGCAGAAAAAACGGAGTATACAAATCTAGCAGATATGGCCGTTGAAGGAATGAACGCAGGAACTGCGCAAGTGTATGCTCCGGCATTTACCAATTATGTGGAAGGCATTTATGTAGGATACAAGTACTATGAAACAGCTGCACAGGAAGGTGCGATTGATTACGATAAGACTGTACAGTATCCATTTGGATATGGTCTAAGTTACACGGAATTTGAACAGAAAATGGGTGAACTGAAAGAAAAAGACGGACAGATTTCTGTAGATGTAGAAGTAACCAATACCGGAGATGTTGCCGGAAAAGATGTAGTAGAAGTGTATTATAAACCGCCATATACAAATGGCGGAATTGAGAAATCTTCTGCAAATCTGATCGAGTTTGCAAAAACAGATCTGCTTCAGCCGGGAGAATCTCAGACTGTTACAGTTACATTCAGTATAGAAGATATGGCCTCTTATGATGAGAATAATGCAAAAGCATATGTTCTTGAAAAAGGTGACTATGTAATCTCTATTAATAGCGATTCACATACTGTGCTGGATCAGAAAACTTATACTGCAGATAAAGATGTAGTATATAAGGGAGAAAATAAAAGAGCATCAGATGATACTGCAGCAACAAATGTATTTGAAGATGCAAAAGGCGATGTGACATATTTATCACGAGCAGATCATTTTGAAAATTATGAAGAGGCTACAGCAGCACCGGCTTCTGCAGAGCTGGGTGAGCCATATGTTTCTGAATACCATCTGAACAGCAACTTTGATAAGACTACATACCTCAATGATGAGGATGTAATGCCGACAACGGGAGTAGATAATGGACTTACATTAGCTGATATGCGAGATGCTGATTATGACGATCCTCGTTGGGAAAAACTTCTGGATCAGCTTACTGTTGATGAAATGGCAAATATGATTGCAATGGCTGGTTATCAGACAGCAGCCATGGATTCTGTGGGAAAAGTGGCTACACTTGATTTCGATGGACCAGCAGCAATTAATAACAACTTTACAGGAGTTGGTTCTATTGGATTTCCAATTGAAGTTGTGGTTGCTTCCACATGGAATAAGGAACTTGCACAGGCCTGGGGTGAATGCATGGGCAAGATCAGTCAGGAAATGGGTGCAGAGGGCTGGTATGCACCAGGTATGAATACTCATAGAACCGCATTTGGAGCAAGAAACTATGAATACTTTTCAGAAGATGGAGTTCTTGCAGGAAATATGGGAGCAAAAGCAGTAGAAGGAGCAAGAAAATATGGAGTTTATTCTTATATCAAACATTTTGCTCTATATGAGGGAAATGCAAAGATGGTAAGTGTCTGGTCAAATGAGCAGGCAATCCGGGAAATCTATCTGAAACCATTTGAAATTTCTGTAAAACAGGGTGGCGCAAATGCGGTTATGGTTTCCTGGAGTTTTCTTGGAGATAAATGGACTGGAGAAAGCAGTAACCTTATGAATACAGTTCTCAGAGATGAATGGGGATTCAGGGGAATGGCGCTTACAGACTTCTTCCGAAACAATGGTCATGGATTTATGAATGCAGATGCAGCTTTGGCGAATGGAGTAGATGTAATGTTGTCCACATTCAACGGAGAAGAGAACAATGTAGCAAATCCGGAGCATCCAACATCTGTACTTCAGATGAGGAATGCCTGCAAAAATGTCATGTATACAGTTGTAAGCAGCTGGGCTTATGATGGAGAACACGAAAAAACAGGTATGGAAAACTGGAAAAAAGCAGGAATTGGTATCGACATTGTAATAGCACTTTTCATGGCAGGAATGGAAGTACTGGTAATCAGAGGATATAAGAAAAGAAAGAATGCTGAATAAGGATGAAAGTGGGATGGAAAACAGTTATGAAACAGCAAAAATTGGTTGAAAAGATGACAATAGAAGAAAAGGCAGCGATACTCAGTGGAAAAACTGTCTGGCAGACCAGAGAAATTGACAGGCTTTCCATCCCGTCCATCTTTCTTTCGGATGGACCGCATGGAATCAGAAAACAGGCAGGAGCAGGAGACCATTTGGGACTGAATGCATCCCTGAACGCAACTTGTTTTCCCACAGCGGCGACGATTGCAAACAGCTGGAATCAGGATCTGGGGGAAGAGATTGGACAGGCCCTTGGAGAGGAAGCAGCAAGTATGGATGTAAATATCCTGCTTGGTCCGGGATTAAATATTAAAAGAAGCCCGTTATGTGGAAGAAATTTTGAATATTTTTCAGAAGATCCATATCTTTCCGGGAAGATGGCAGCGTCATATATTCGTGGAATACAGAGTAAAGGCGTTTATGCCTGCCCGAAGCATCTGGCGGTTAACAGTCAGGAACTTCGGAGAATGGCAATGGACGCAGTTGTTGACGAACGGACATTAAGAGAAATTTATCTGACCGGTTTTGAGATAGCTGTTAAAGAAGGACACGCAAAAGCAATCATGAGCAGCTACAACCAGATTAATGGGATTTATGCTAATGAGGACAAACATCTCTTGACAGATATCTTGCGCAAAGAATGGGGATTTGATGGAATTGTAGTAACAGACTGGGGCGGAAGCAATGACCATGTGAAAGGTGTTGCTGCCGGCTCAAATCTGGAGATGCCGTCCTGTGGGTACGATTCTGCAAGAGAAGTGATTGCTGCTGCCCGAAATGGAAAGCTGAAGGAAGCAGATTTGGATGAAAGAGTTGGAGAACTGATGGATGCAGTGATGGAACTGACATCAGGGAAGAAGCTTTCAGATAAAAACTTTGACAGAAATGCACATCATCAACTGGCAAGGAAAGCAGCAGCAGAAAGCATGATTCTTCTGAAAAATGAAAAACAGATTCTTCCGCTGGATACAAAAAAATCCATCGCTGTTATTGGAGATTTTGCTTTTTCACCCAGATATCAGGGGGCAGGGTCTTCTATGGTCAATCCAACAAAAGTAGAAGATATGTCATCGATTTTGCAACAATATGATCTGAATATTCTGGGGATGACAAGAGGCTATCAGAGAAATGGAGAAGTAGATGAGAATGACAGAAAGTTTGCGTTAAATTTGTCTATGAACGCGGATATTGTAATTTTCTGCTTTGGTCTTGATGAGATCAGCGAATCAGAAGGACTGGACAGAACACATATGCGTATTCCGCAGGATCAGATAGATCTTCTGCAGGATATCAGTAAAGTGAATGAAAATATTATTGGAATACTGAGTGCAGGATCTGCGGTAGAAATGCCATGGCACACCTGCTGCAAAGCGATTTTGCATGGCTATCTGAATGGACAGGCAGGTGCTTCTGCAACATTGGATATTCTGACCGGAAAAGTGAATCCATCAGGAAGACTGGCAGAAACATATCCCATAACTTATGAACAGACACCGGCATTCCGATATTATCCAAGTAATGAGAAAACATCGGAATACCGCGAGAGTGTTTATGTAGGATATCGCTATTATGATACTTCAAAAGTCCGGGTGCAATATCCATTTGGCTTTGGGCTTTCCTATACGGAATTTACATATTCTGATCTTATCATAGAAGAGGATGGAATCAAAGTTTCGGTTACAAATACAGGTGACAGAGACGGAGCTGAGGTTGTTCAGATGTATGTAGGACTTCCTAATGCAATCGTGTTCCGACCGGAAAAAGAACTGAAAGGTTTTGCAAAAGTTTATCTAAAGGCAGGAGAAAGCAGACAGCTCAGGATTCCGTTTGATGATAAGACATTCCGTTATTGGAATATAAAAACGGGACAGTGGGAAATAGAAACAGGAACTTATCAGATTATGGTAGGAGCCAGTGTTGCAGATATTCGTTTAACAGGTATGACTGAGAGAACAGGAAATAGTAAAGGGTATCCGTATAATCCGGCAAAAATGCCTTACTATTATACAGGAATCGTGCAGAAAATATCAGATGAGGAATTTCGTGAACTTCTTGGCCATGAGATACCGAACAGAAGATGGAGTGGAAATCTGGAAATCAATGATGCAATTTGTCAGATGTATTATGCAAAAAGCCGACTTGCAAGACTGATATACAGATGTCTCACAAAAATGAAAAAGAAGAGTGAGGCACAGGGAAAGCCGGATCTGAATATTCTTTTTATTTATAATATGCCGTTTCGGGGGATTGCCAAGATGACCGGCGGGGCAGTCAGTATGGAAATGGTATATGGAATTGTCGATGCTGTAAATGGCCACTTTATGCTTGGAGTAAAAAAAGTAGTTGGCGGATATTTCAGAAACAGAAGAAATAATAAGAAATATGAAAAATTATTAAAAGGAGCCGGAGGAAAGTGCAGATGAATCATATAAAAAATATATGGAAATGTTTTGAAGAGAAACATTCTGCTATTGCAAAATGGCTTTATCAGATATTCTATTTTGTTATATTCAGTATGGGCGTGACAGTATTCCAGTATCTTGTATTTACATTTTTACCAGGGATTTTGGGAATTGGACTGGCTGGTACAGAGTTTATGTGGCCAAAGGTTTCCATGAATCTGTTTGGAGTAAAATTTACATGGAGTTTGCTGGGGTACAATGTATTGCGTGATGCAACGGGGAATATACTGATCGGTGGTGGACTTGGCTATTTTATCAGTTATGAATTGGGGTCATTTCTTGCACAGTGTATCAATTTTCCACTTCAGAGGAATATTACTTTTAAAAGCCATGGAAACCCTGTATATCAGGCAATCTGGTATTTTGTTGCATGGGTGATAATTTCACTGATTTGTAATGGATTTAATAATCTGTGGATGCCAGTTGCATCTGCATATGTGGCACCGGCAGTCTATAACATGCTTGTGACAATTATCACAGGTGGAGTTTCCATGGTGATTTTTTTCTTTGTGTTTAAAATTATTTTTCCAGAGGGGAAGGCTGAATAGAAGAAAATACTTCATATATTGGTATATGATTTAAGCCTTGCTATCCTATTATGATTTCGGGTATTCCTGTTAAGTGATCAGCTGGGGGTGGCTGATGAGGATATCCTGGAATATGTGGATGACGGTGTCAGCGGTACTCATTTTAAAAGGCAGGGATTTCAACAGCTGCAGGATGACATGAAAAGTGGAGAAATCGGCTGTGTAGTTATAAAAGACTTTTCCAGATTCGGAAGAGACTATCTGGAAGTTGGATTTTATATTGAATATATTTTCCCACTTCTACAGATTCGATTTATTTCGATTAATGACAGCTATGACAGTGCAGCAAGCAGCGGAATGACTAGTGGAATGAAAGTAGCATTGCAGAATCTGGTATACAATATGTATAGCCTGGATTTGTCCAAGAAAATTTCATCAGCATTGCAGACAAGAACGAGAAATGGTACACGCCTTCTGGTAAATGCCAGATATGGCTATAAAAAAGAAAAAGATGGAAGGCTGGAAGTAGATTCGGAGGCTGCAAAAGTCGTGAAAATGATTTTTCAGAGGGCAGCGGAAGGAACAAGTTTTGCAGATATTACAAGGGAATTGAACAGACAGGCGATTGCCACTTGTGATGAGCAGAAATTATCAAGAGGGGATCAGGTGCAGTTCCAGAGGTTTGAGACGATCAAAGAGAAACACTGGAGTGCTACGACAGTAGCGGCAATTGTCCGGGATGAGATTTATATTGGAATCAGAATCTGGGGCAAGACACGTTGCAGTATGCATACTGGCCATAAAGCAGTTCTGAATGATGAAACAGAATGGGTTCGCCTGGAAAAAAGTTGTAAAGTGGTGTAAAGATTAATGATCTTTGTATTGGTACCGAAAATATATTTATTTCTCCGCGGCTTTTCTTCCAGGATGTGAGAGTGCCGCGGAGAATTTTTTGCGAAGAAAGAATTGCTATAGCTTTTGTAATTCCGGGAAAACCTTTATCTAAGAAAAAAATACAATATTAACATGAATATCATGAATATAATATTGGAGGCTGTAAATATTCCCAAATACTTCCCTCTCAGATTCCTGTTTTCTTTTGCAATATATTTGAAACTTATCAGGCTTGCCATGGATGCAATCAGAGTGCCGAGACCTCCAATATTGGTTCCGACAATTAAAGCCCGGTAATTATCTGTAAAGCCGGATAAAAGAAGCGCGGCGGGAACATTGCTCATAATCTGACTGGCAAGAACAGCAGTAAGTGTTTCCCTTCCTGCCATGATTCTTTCCAGAAAACTGCTGAATTGCGGAATCCTTCCAAGGTTGCCGATAAAAATAAATAATGCGATAAAGGTGGCAAGCAGGGAGTAATCCACCCTGCTTATATTTTCACTGTTTCTTAGCAGCATATATATAAGAACCAATACAAGAGGAATCTGGTATGGAATGATACGTGCAACAGTGAGCAGGCAGATTGTAAATAAGATCAGGTAAGTGGCCAGGTATTCCATGTTAAGTTCTTTTCTGCCAGAGAATCCCAAAAGAGTTTTATCTTTTTCGGAACCGCATACGTGAGGTGCTTTGGCAGCGGCTACCTGTATCCATATCAGAAGAAGGATAAGTGCTGTGGCGGAATAGGGAAGCATCAGGGTTATTAATTCTGCCGCGGACATCCCTGCTCTGGCATATAGATAAAGGTTCTGCGGATTTCCGATTGGTGTGAGCATGCTTCCGAGATTAGCAGCGATTGTCTGCATGGCTACTATTTTAAGAAGCCAGTAATTGCCCAGTTCCTTTGGCAGTTTATGCACAATGATCAGTGCAAGAGGAACAAAAGTAATCAATGCCACATCATTGGTGATCACCATTGACAGGAAGAAACATAAGAGTACCAACAGCCTGATCACACCCACAGTTCCCGATGTTCCCATAAGCAATTTTTTGGCAAGTATATCAAAAACACCAACAGCCTTCAAACCAGCTACAATTGCCATCAAACAGAAGAGGAGCCCGAGAGTCCTGAAATCGATATAAGTAAAATAAGCCTTATCCGGTCTGACCCAGAACATAGAAAGAAGCGCCAGGATCACTGCAATTGACAAAACGGTTTCTTTCCTGAAAAAAACATATAATTTTTGTAACATAATATTTCCTTTCCGGTCTGATACGATCGCGTATAAGTATATCACAGAAACATCCAGAAAAAAAGAATATCATTTTGTATTGTGGATTGTGTTTGCGATTACCGCCTCATTCCTGTATAATAAAAATGTTATCAATGGCGACATCATTTCAAAAGTTCAGAATATGAAAGGAAAACGTTTTGGAAGAACTATACAGAAAATATCAGGGAAAAATAATAAAAGATGACTATGGGAAAAAATTCCAAGGAATTTATAGATTTTGCAAATGACATGAAAAAGAGCATGAAAATTAATGCCGCAAAATATGGATTAAGGCTTATTACCTTTGAGACGGGGCATTACGATATGTGCGGATATTTTAAGGACAACGAAACAAAAAAAGTATGCATATTTTTCATTCCATGAATGCAGGAACCACCCCATAGATTTCGACATGATGAACTCTAAGGGATTTCTCGTCCGTTCTGCAAAAGGATTGAACGATTGCACTGGAGGATATAACAACTTTACGGACTTGAGGGGATTTTTCCAATTTTCTCTATTTTTTTCATAATGATCACCACTTTACAACTTTTTCATAAAAAAATATCGTACAGGACTTTCTGATGTATAATGAATTTGACCCAAAACATTACAAAGGAAAGTGACCTTGTACGACAAAACCATTATACAACGAAAAAACACTGATTGGTAGACTTCATCAATATTTTTTGATTTATTTTGAAACTTTTTCTGTTCCAACAGCAGATACCTTATTTCTGCTGATATTATCCATACTGACCTTAGAATCTGCACATTCCATCCGGTTTCTGTATCAGCATTTTTTATCCGAAATAACGGAGAAATCACTGAATGTATTTTATTATGCATGTTCCTATAATATTGGATATGGATGTTCATGTAATGCAGTTAAATGATTAAAGTGAAGAAAGATTTTAGCACTGCATTTTAAAGATATTAGAAGATTAATTAAGTTGGGAAATTTGTTTGAGCAGTAGTCTGCACCCCCTAAACTGACTACGATTTAACTACTACAGATGGAAATGATTTGCTTCATTTTGCACTTTTTTGCAAAAAATGTAGTAAATGAGAAGAAAACTACGATACCTTGAAATGCTGATAAAACCTTGCAAAATACGGCATTTCAAGGCAATTTGAGAGGAGAAAAAACAATGATTCGAGTACTTTTCGTATGCCACGGCACTACCTTAGCAAAATTCTGAAAAACCTTGATTTTACAGTATATTTTTGAACCAGTAGGGATGTTTTACTAAGTTTTTACTAAAGAGAGGAATCCCTAGCACGAATTTAGAAAAGTAACATATAGTATGACCTTATTAATTGGTAGAACAATTGGTAAGGTCCTTTTTTATTTCAAGGAGGTTCAAAATGAAAAGTACAGCGTTAGGAGCAGAAAACATTATTTTTATCAGTGATGCACATGAAAAATTCTACTATGAAAAATTACAAGAAGTACGGTATCAGGATGTGTACCATAAGGCATTGTGTTATTGTCTGGGTATTAATGGAGATACCAGAAAAAATGCTGACAGAATTTATAATTTTAAAACGGGGTCTGTTAAAACGAAATGTTTACATGAAGGATGGCAGACAAGCGGTAGCTTAAAAGTGGTAAGGATGGCATTTAATCTGTACTGTAACAGCACGCCAAGCGTTTGGGATTATGAAGATGCAGAGGAACAGGTAAACGAGTGCAGACAGTATACAGTAGAGGATATCTTCTGCTGTGTATATGCACCATATTTTTGGCAGGCAATACAGATCCGTTATCCGGAATATGTAGTGTACAATCAAAAGTTACATGCCATGCTTGGAGGAATAGATTAATGCTGAAAGTGAGACTGATGGGAACAAAAAATGATATTGCATGGTTTCAGAAAATCCTGCAGCGTCATCCTAAAATTGAAGTTATGGAATTATCGGAACTTTATTCCAATAAAGGGACGAGCAAATATTATAGAGCTTATGCTGAAATTGAAAAAAGTAATGTAAATAAAAAATAGTAGAAAAACAGGAGAATTATATCATGTGCAAAATAATCGCAATCGCAAATCAAAAAGGTGGAGTAGCAAAGACTACAACCACTATTAATCTTGGAGTAGGACTGTCTAAGGTTGGAAAACGTGTAATGCTGATAGATGCTGATCCACAGGGACATTTGACAATGGGACTTGGTTTTCCAAAGAACTTAAGGGTAACATTGAAAACAATGATGGAAAATATCATTATGGGATTAGAATTTGATCCCAGGGAAGCAATTTTACACCATGAGGAAGGAATAGATGTAATTCCATCTAATAAACTTCTTTCGGGAATGGACATGTCATTATTTACGGTAGAGGACAGAGAAAAAGTCTTAAAAGAATATCTGGAACTTTTGGAAAATGATTATGACTATATCCTGATTGATTGTATGCCCTCGTTGGGAATGATGACAATTAATGCGTTAAGTGCAGCTGATAGCGTTTTGATTCCGGTGCAGCCTCAATACTATGCGGCAGATGGCCTCATGGAATTACTGAAAGTTGTGAAAGGCATTCATCAGAGATTTAATCCTGATTTACAGATTGAAGGGATTCTGTTTACAATGGACAGCAGTCATTATAATAATTCAAAGAGAAATAAGCAGGCAGTACGAGATGCTTATGGAGCAGAGATTATAATTTTTGATCAGACAATTCCAAGAACAGAAGCTCTTGCCGAAACTGCATCAGAAGGTGTCAGTATTTTTTCTTACGATGCAAAAGGAAAAGGTGCGTACAGTTATCAAGCACTTGTCCAGGAGGTGCTGAATCATGCGTAAACCTAAGAAAGAAATTCAGCTTACTTCTTATGATGAATTGCTTGGAATCAATGAAGCTGAACAGAATACTCTTAATCAGATTGTTGAAGTGCCATTAAATGAGTTACATCCTTTTAGAAATCATCCATTTCATGTAAATGATGATGAAAAAATGGCTGAAACAGTAGAAAGTATCAAGAATTATGGCATCTTAAATCCTGCATTGGTACGTCCTCGCGCAGAGGGAGGATATGAACTGATTGCTGGTCACAGGAGAAAACGTGGTTGCGAACTGGCTGGAAAAAGTAAAATGCCAGTACTCATACGGAACTATACCGATGATGAAGCCGTAATCGTTATGGTGGATTCTAATATACAGAGAGAAAATTTGCTTCCAAGCGAAAAGGCATATGCTTATAAGATGAAGATGGATGCAGTAAAACATCAGGGCATAAAAGACGAAAACGCAGCTTCTGTTGACAGTGCAGATCTGGTTGGACAGGCTGCCGGTGACAGTGGAAGAACCGTTCAGCGTTACATACGCTTGACCTGTCTTATTCCGGAATTGCTGAAATTGTTGGATGAAGGAAAGATTAATTTTACAGTAGGTGTTTCATTAACCTATTTATCAGAAACGGAGCAGATTTGGGTGAAAGACTGCATAGTGTCTGGAGCAAGCTCTGTTACAGGTTCAATGGCGACAAAACTGAAGCAATACAGCGATGAAGGTAATCTGACAGAATTAGCGGTACAGCTTATTCTGAATGAAAAGAAAACAGAGACAGGAAAAGTTACTTTAACTGAAAAGAAAATACGAAAGTATTTTCCAAAGGAATATAACAGAGAACAGATTGAACAGGTTATCTATGAACTGCTTGATAACTGGAAGAAAAGCCAATAACGAGGGAAGGAGGGAAAGCAAAATGGCAAAATCCGAAAGCACAAAAATAGAGTTTGGTTATTTTCACGATTATGAATCGGAACAGTTTGCTTTTTACCGTATTCCCAAAGTATTATTCACAGATGAATATTTCCGTAATCTGTCCAGCGATGCAAAGGTTCTTTATGGGCTGATGCTGGACAGAATGGCTTTATCTATCAGACATCAATGGTTTGATGAAGAGGGTAAGGTTTATATTATTTTTACTGTTGAACAGGTTATTCAGTATATGAATTGTGGAAGAGATAAAGCAATGAAAACGCTTGCAGAACTGGATACCAAAAAGGGAATCGGATTAATTGAAAGAGTCAAACAAGGATTTGGTAAACCGGATATTATTTATGTAAAGAACTTTATTTTAAAGACATCAAAAGATGTTAAAAACAATGATGAATCCGAAGAGAGTATTCAACAAAATCGAGAGGTCGAAGAAGTCGACTTATCGGAGTCGGAAAAATCGACTTATCGTGGTCGGAAAAATCGACTTCAAGGGGTCGGAAAAACCGACTTCAAGAGGTCGGAAAATACGACTTATCGTGGTCGAAAAATCAGAACTACAGAGGTCGGAAAAATCGACCCAATTAATACTAAATATAATTATACTGATATTAGTAATACGGACAGGAATAATACTGATCTTATCAATCTTTCAGATTCTTCCGAACAGCAGTCAATGGATTTGATGGAAGAGATGGAGTTATTCCAGATGAATACTGCACTTGTAAAAAGAAATATTGAATATGACTGTCTTGTACAACGATGCAGACTAGGGGAACAGCAACAGTTGGATGAAATTGTGGCACTAATTGTGGAAACAATCAGCATAGAACGGGAGAATATTACGATCAGTGGAGTGAAATACCCATATCAGTTCGTAAAAAGCAGATTATTGTTGCTGGAAGAAAGCCACATAGAGTATGTACTTGATTGTCTGCATGAGAATACCAGGGAAGTAAAGAACATAAAAGCGTACTTGCTTACCTGTCTTATGAATTCAATAACGACAATAGGCAATTATTACCAGGCAAAAGTAAATCATGATATGTACGGAGGTGGCATATGAGAGGAAAAGAAATTATAACAAAATTGATAATTCCTGGTGCAATAGCTATGATTATCTGCTTAATTGTTCACCCTATGTGCATGAATGGTGAAATATTAGACTGGAGAAAATTATTGCTTTTTGTGGGAATACCTTTCGGAATCCAGAAAATGTTTTTGCTGGTCGTTCCAAGAAATGTGGGGACAGGGGAAATGCTTGGTTTGGTGGTACTTAAACTGATGGTAGGAAGTTTGATTGGAATAGGGGTTCTTGCCTGGAGATTATTAGCTGTAGCAGGCATTTTGCTAAAAAACGGCATTTCTGGAATTATATGGATCATAAAAAGACTGAAAGAAATGGTGATCAAAAATGAGCGAAAAGCAACTGGAAAAATTGTATTATAGCATTTATCCAATGAATCAATGTGAGACACAAAGTAAAAGTTATGAAGAGACAAAGGAACTGTGTGAAACATTAGAAAAGGAAATGATAAGTCTAATGAGTCCGGATCTGCAGGCAATGTTTGAGGATTACAAGGAATATACTTTAAATCTTAAACAAACAGAACAGAGAGACGCTTACATAGATGGATTAGCGTTTGGGATTCGCACAATTTCGGAAGCCTTTTTACATGAGAACAAAAATAGAATATGGTGATTGAAAAAGCAGTCTGTCAAGGCTGCTTTTTCTGTACCGCTTACATAGGAGGATGAGATGTGATTGATTTGATAATTATTATTATGGCAGGAATAGTGCTTTTGTTTTTGCTGTCTTGTTGCTTTATGGTTGCAAGGCTATTGGATGAGGAAATATCTATGTATGGATATGAAGGAAAAGAAAACTGGGAAAGGGAACAACTTCCCGACAAATTGTCGAGAAGTTCAACAGATGAAAGACATGGAGATAAATGAAAAGATTCGTTATTTTCGGAAACAGAGAGGGCTATCGCAGGAGCTGCTTGCAGAACGAACAGGAATTAATGTGAATACAATTCGGAAGTATGAAATAGGCATACGAAAGCCGAAAGTAGAACAATTAAAGAAAATTGCGGATGGACTTGAAATTAGTGTAATAGAATTTTTGGATATTGAAATAGAAAATGAAGCGGACTTGATTGCTATGCTGAAAAAAATCAGTCCGTTTTTTAAATGGGACGGATTGCTTCATGTATTGGTGGGGGAAAAGTTTTTATGATTGGTGTTGGAAGTGCATTGGTATCACTGTTGCTGATCTTTGTTTGTTATTCACTGACACTGACAGCGAAAAGAGCAGATGAAAATTTATTGATGATTTGTGAAAAGAATCAGAAAAATGAAGAAGAGAGAGGAAACCGAGAAATGGAATCACAGAGAGACATTTTAAGAGTAATTGAAAAAGAAATCAAAAAAGGAAGTGCGCCAGTTGCATTTGCAGGTTTGGGGTTTTCCGAGGAATGTTATCATTTGGTAGATAGTCAGGCTAAGATGAACCAACTTTTAGATTATTTTTTTCGCAATGAAGAATACGCAGCTTTGGCAGAGCGGCAGGTGAAAAGTAATATCTATGCAGAAATGGGCAAAAGGCTGAATTTCCGTAGTGCCAGATCTGATCGAGACAGAAAGAATATGGAGGTAGCGGCAAAACGATGGATTAAGAAAAAGCATCCAACATTTGATGGTGATGTATATGTCGAAAATATCCGGTGTTTTCTGGACATTTTCCAAGAAGAGTTAGAAAAACGTAAATGTACAGTCAATGAACAGGATACGACAGCACTTATTTTCAGCCAGAAACATCTTGAAGCATTATACTTGCAATGTCTTATGCACAGACGAAATGCGATGCAAGAGATTCCGGAATTAAAAGGTTTGTCAGAAACGTGCAACAGGATTTATAAATTGCAGGATGTAGATGTATTATTCCAATGCCTGCTGATGGATCAGATGGATTGGGAAGAAGAAAAGTTATATGTGCAGTTCAGCACAATTTATTTATTGAAGCAGACAGTGAAAAATTAAAACCCATGACTTCTCGACAATTTGTCGGGAAGTGGAAAGGAGTCAAATTCCAATGAAAATATATCTCCCCCATCTGTTAGTACCACCGTAATTTGCGGATCAGAGTCGAAAGGAGGCGTGCAAATTGCAGGAAGAAGTTACTCAGAAAACAATCGCATTGTCGGTTAAAACTGCAAGAGTGACTGCCGACGTGTTAAAAAATATGCTGCGGAAGTATCTGTCAGGACAGAAGCAAAAGGGAAAGAATTCTTATAAGGTTGGAAAACAGTCATACAAAGAATTGAAAAGCCAGGGTTCTGGTTTATCTAATATTGAGATCACAGATGGAAATATCAAGTCTTTTGAACGTGTGGCGAAAAAATACCGCTTAGATTTTGCCTTGAAAAAAGACAGTTCGACCAAGCCACCGACCTACTATGTGTTCTTTAAAGGACAGGATACAGAAATGATGAATCTGGCATTTAAGAAATATTTGGGTGTACAGATGAACAAAAAGGATAAACCATCTATTATGAAAAAACTTATGCACTTTAAGGATGCTGTGTCTAAAGGAAAGAACAGAGAACGAGCAAGAGAACAGCAGAAAGACAGAGGGCAGAGTTTATGACGGAGAAAAAACAGCAGCATAAGAAGAAAAGAGGAAAAGTTCAGCATATCAGAGGTTCTCCGAAAAAGAGAAAAATATTTGGAAAAGCTGTTTTTTCTTCAGAGAGTATCCCAGGAAAAATGCTTGCGGATGTGAAAAATCTGATCACGGATAAGGCAAGTGAATTGAAGAGGACAGATCAGAAAAAGCTGTTTTTAGCTAATTTCCCCTATCTGATGTTTGCTTATTTTTTCAATAAGATTGCCTGGCTGTATCGGGTAAACACCGGAGCAACTTCCTGGGATAAATTTATGAACACTATTACTTATTTTGAACTGGCGTTTCGGAATCTCTGGCCAAGTTTGAATTATATGGATCTGTTTTGGGGAATCGCAGGAGGCGTGGTTGTAAAATTTGTTATTATTTACCGCACGAAAAATGCCAGGAAATATCGGCTGGGTGTGGAGTACGGTTCTGCCAGATGGGGAACAGAAAAAGATATACGACCATATGCGGATCCTGAATTTGAAAATAATATTATTCTCACAGAAACAGAGAGTCTTACTATGTCAAGCAGACCAAAGAATCCGAAATACGCCAGGAATAAAAACATTCTGGTAATTGGCGGTTCTGGTTCTGGAAAAACCAGATTTTTTGTAAAGCCTAACATTATGCAGATGCACAGCTCCTATGTGATTACTGATCCAAAGGGAACTGTGCTTCTGGAGGTTGGCAGTATGCTGGCAAAAGGCAGTCCGATGACGGATGAGAATGGAAAAATCGTGCGGAACAAAGAGGGAAAAGTTATATACGAACCGTATAAAATCAAAGTTTTGAATACAATTAACTTCAAAAAATCCATGCACTATAATCCATTTGTATATATCCGCAGTGAAAAAGATATTTTAAAACTGGTAACAACCATTATTGCTAATACCAAAGGTGAAGGGCAGCAATCAGGTGAGGATTTTTGGGTAAAGGCGGAAAAACTCTATTATTGTGCCCTGATTGGTTATATCTGGTATGAAGGCAGGGAAGAAGAAAAGAATTTTAATACTCTGTTGGAAATGATCAATGTGTCAGAAGCCAGGGAAGATGATGAGAATTTCAAGAATCCAGTAGATCTGATGTTTGATGAACTGGAGCAGAAAGACCCGAACCATTTTGCAGTAAGGCAGTACAAAAAATACAAACTGGCTGCCGGTAAGACAGCAAAATCTATTCTGATCAGTTGTGGTGCAAGACTCGCACCCTTTGATATTGCGGAACTGCGGGAGCTTATGAGTTATGACGAGCTGGAATTGGATCTGGTTGGTGACAGGAAAACTGCATTGTTTGTTATTATTTCAGATACCGATGATACCTTTAATTTTATTGTTTCTATTATGTACACACAGCTTTTTAATCTGCTCTGTGACAGAGCTGATGATGTATATGGAGGTAGACTTCCAATTCATGTGAGGTGTCTCCTGGACGAGTTTGCGAACATCGGACAAATTCCAAAATTCGAAAAATTGATTGCTACGATTAGAAGCCGGGAAATCTCAGCTTCTATTATTTTGCAGTCAAAGTCTCAGCTTAAGGCAATTTATAAGGATAATGCCGATACCATCGAAGGGAATTGTGATACGACCTTATTCCTGGGTGGAAAGGAAAAAACGACATTAAAGGAAATAGCGGAGATCCTGGGAAAAGAAACCATAGATCTTTATAACACATCGGATACGAGAGGCAGTCAGCGGTCTTATGGAATGAATTACCAGAAAACAGGAAAGGAGTTGATGAGCCAGGATGAAATAGCAGTTATGGACGGAGGAAAATGTATTCTGCAGGTGAGAGGTGTCAGACCATTTTTCTCAAATAAATACGATATTTGCAAACATAAAAACTACAAATATCTGTCCGATTATGACAAAAAGAATACCTTTGATATTGAAAAATATCTGAGTACTAATCTGATACTGAAACCAGAGGATGAAGTGGAACTGTATCAGATGTAACTTCTCGACAAATTGTCGGGAAGTGGATCATGGGAGGAAATCATGAATAATTTGGAAAAAAGGAACAGTCGGTATCCATCGACGAAAATGAATATACCGACTGTACGTGTGAGGAATTTTCCAAGTAGAAAATCCTATGCTTAGTGTAGCACAAAAGGCAGGGTTTATATAGTGTTTTCTTCCCTTTCTGGAAAAAATCTAAGAAAGGACTGGAAAATGTAAGTTTTCCAAAGGTACACTTATGGCATTTTTTACAACGGCAATTACGACCTTAAAAACATTGGTTTGTGCAATCGGAGCCGGACTTGCAGCCTGGGGAGTGATCAATCTGCTGGAAGGATATGGAACGGACAATCCGGGTGCAAATGCTCATGTACGGTAAGGAAGCAAGCAACCGAAAACAAGAGATAGACCGCCAGCACTACACTATTCCGAACCAAAGACCAAAAGATAAGCATTGTGGGAAAATCTAAACTTTTGGATTTTCCTACAATGCCAACTACGGCGGAATCCCTCCCACTCCTTATATCTTTCTGTATACATTGAATTTGTATTTAGTAAAATGCAGACAACACCACGGATCGGCTTTTGGTTGGACAATTCCAACCAAACACCACAGCAGACAGCAGAAAACATTCTGAACGCTAGGAAGCCGGTATGATTGTTACATATAAGGGGAAGAAAAATTTCTTTTAGGTACTTGCTTTCCTAAAACTGATGTGATACAATGATTTAATCCAGAAAAGGAGTAAAAAATATGCGGCAAGGTATTCTTAAATAAAACTATAATCAAATAGTGGGAACAAAGGATTATGATAGCTCCTTTTGTAGGGGCTTAGTTTTTTGTACCCAATTTAAGAATACTTTTGCCTTATCAATTTTGACATATCCCCAAAAACAGCAATCACAAACAGGTGTATGCTGTATATGTGTATGTCCGCAACTTATAATCCCCAGTGGTAAAAGTATTTTACTGCTGGGGATTTTTATGCCCTTTGGGGCTGTAAAGGGAGGACAATCACATGAAAATAATCAATATTGGAATTCTTGCCCATGTAGACGCTGGAAAGACGACCTTGACGGAGAGCCTGCTATATGCCAGCGGAGCCATTTCAGAACCGGGGAGCGTCGAAAAAGGGACAACGAGGACGGACACCATGTTTTTGGAGCGGCAGCGTGGGATTACCATTCAAGCGGCAGTCACTTCCTTCCAGTGGCACAGATGTAAAGTTAACATTGTGGATACGCCCGGCCACATGGATTTTTTGGCGGAGGTGTACCGCTCTTTGGCTGTTTTAGATGGGGCCATCTTGGTGATCTCCGCTAAAGATGGCGTGCAGGCCCAGACCCGTATTCTGTTCCATGCCCTGCGGAAAATGAACATTCCCACCGTTATCTTTATCAACAAGATCGACCAGGCTGGCGTTGATTTGCAGAGCGTGGTTCAGTCTGTTCGGGATAAGCTCTCCGCCGATATTATCATCAAGCAGACGGTGTCGCTGTCCCCGGAAATAGTCCTGGAGGAAAATACCGACATAGAAGCATGGGATGCGGTCATCGAAAATAACGATGAATTATTGGAAAAGTATATCGCAGGAGAACCAATCAGCCGGGAAAAACTTGCGCGGGAGGAACAGCAGCGGGTTCAAGACGCCTCCCTGTTCCCAGTCTATCATGGCAGCGCCAAAAATGGCCTTGGCATTCAACCGTTGATGGATGCGGTGACAGGGCTGTTCCAACCGATTGGGGAACAGGGGGGCGCCGCCCTATGCGGCAGCGTTTTCAAGGTTGAGTACACCGATTGCGGCCAGCGGCGTGTCTATCTACGGTTATACAGCGGAACGCTGCGCCTGCGGGATACGGTGGCCCTGGCCGGGAGAGAAAAGCTGAAAATCACAGAGATGCGTATTCCATCCAAAGGGGAAATTGTTCGGACAGACACCGCTTATCAGGGTGAAATTGTTATCCTTCCCAGCGACAGCGTGAGGTTAAACGATGTATTAGGGGACCAAACCCGGCTCCCTCGTAAAAGGTGGCGCGAGGACCCCCTCCCCATGCTGCGGACGACGATTGCGCCGAAAACGGCAGCGCAAAGAGAACGGCTGCTGGACGCTCTTACGCAACTTGCGGATACTGACCCGCTTTTGCGTTGCGAAGTGGATTCCATCACCCATGAGATCATTCTTTCTTTTTTGGGCCGGGTGCAGTTGGAGGTTGTTTCCGCTTTGCTGTCGGAAAAATACAAGCTTGAAACAGTGGTAAAGGAACCCTCCGTCATTTATATGGAGCGGCCGCTCAAAGCAGCCAGCCACACCATCCATATCGAGGTGCCGCCCAACCCGTTTTGGGCATCCATAGGACTGTCTGTTACACCACTCTCGCTTGGCTCCGGTGTACAATACGAGAGCCGGGTTTCGCTGGGATACTTGAACCAGAGTTTTCAAAACGCTGTCAGGGATGGTATCCGTTACGGGCTGGAGCAGGGCTTGTTCGGCTGGAACGTAACGGACTGTAAGATTTGCTTTGAATACGGGCTTTATTACAGTCCGGTCAGCACGCCGGCGGACTTCCGCTCATTGGCCCCGATTGTATTGGAACAGGCATTGAAGGAATCGGGGACGCAGCTGCTGGAACCTTATCTCTCCTTCATCCTCTATGCGCCCCAGGAATACCTTTCCAGGGCTTATCATGATGCACCGAAATACTGTGCCACCATCGAAACGGCCCAGGTAAAAAAGGATGAAGTTGTCTTTACTGGCGAGATTCCCGCCCGCTGTATACAGGCATACCGTACTGATCTGGCCTTTTACACCAACGGGCGGAGCGTATGCCTTACAGAGCTGAAAGGATATCAGGCCGCTGTCGGTCAGCCGGTCATCCAGCCCCGCCGTCCAAACAGCCGCCTGGACAAGGTGCGCCATATGTTTCAGAAGGTAATGTAAAGATACATAATCGTCAAGACGGCAACAATCAGAAGTTATGGAGGGTAACAATGGAATATAGTAAGGAAGATTTAATGGAAGCAAAAAAGCAAATTTGGGGAGTGGGAGAGAACATGGGAACAGAGGAAAGTAAAAAAATCTGGGAGGAGAACGCACAATTTTGGGATAATGCAATGGGTGACGAATCTAATGAATTTCACAGAGAGGTAGTGCGTCCCAAAGTAACGGAACTTCTATCTCCTAATCCTGCGGATTACATTTTGGATATTGCGTGTGGCAATGGAAATTATTCTTCGTATCTTGCACAAAGAGGCGCTTCGGTTGTCGCTTTTGATTACAGCAAAAAAATGATAGAATTGGCTAAAAGACGGCAATCACAATATGCAAAACAAATTGAATTTTGTGTGGCGGATGCGACCGATAGAAAAAGTATATTAGAATTAAAAAGAAATCGAGCCTTTACGAAAGCAGTTTCTAATATGGCAATTATGGATATTACGGATATTGAACCACTTCTTATGGCTGTTTATGAACTGTTGCAGGAAAGCGGAATTTTTGTCTTTGCAACGCAACACCCTTGTTTTGTCACGTTGACTGAAAAATATATGACACCGCACAGTTACTATGATATAGCGATTGAAGGGCAACCGAAAGAGCAGATTTATTATCATCGTTCCATACAAGATATTTTTAACCTTTGTTTTAGAGCTGGATTTGTCATTGATGGATTTTATGAAGAATGTTTTAAAACCAACAAAGAAATTCCTATGGTAATGATAGTAAGGCTTAAGAAGGTAAAACGTGATAGCTTAAAATAAATTCAAGTTTGTCGGGTAAATAGCAAACCCAGCCGAGCCAGTCAACGGTCAAGATGAACGGCGCATATGCGCAGCCGTTGACAGCCCCGCCCGCCTTTGCTGGTAGGCAATCAAGGGGCGACAGCAAGAAGTGCCACCGCCCCGCACTATTATTCAGAAAGGGGAATTTCCATGACCGACCAGATAGCCTATCAAGAATATATCCAGCGCAGGTACAACGCCTTTTGCAAGACTGTTATCCGCTGTGCCGCCTTGGACAAGATTTTGAAGCTTAAACGGCAATGGGAACGGCAAGTTTCCCTTGACTATCTGATGAACGAGAAGTTTGTCCAGTTTGCCGCGTCGGAGCCGGACGAGGAATACCCATTTACCGTCTGCGGTCAGACCGTCCTGCTCTGCAACGCCGCCCTTGCCGACGCGATCTCTGTTTTGCCGGAGCAGACGCGGGAAGAAATCCTGCGCTATTACTTTCTGCGCCAGCCGCAGCGCGTGATCGGCGCGTGTATTGGCCGGTCACGCAGCACAGCGGGGCGGCATATCCAGCTTGCCTTGCAGCGGCTACGCGAAGAAATGGGGGTGAGCCGGTATGAGTAGACTTCTCCCCTATGAAACAATCCTCAAAGCCCGTGAGGGCGACCCAGAAGCCGTGAACGCTGTCCTGCTCCACTACGCCGGATATATCCGCTATTTCTCAAAAGTGAACGGGCAGGTCAACGCCGAGGTGGAGGACTATGTAAAGCAGCGGTTAATTGACTGTCAATTCAAGTTCCGGCTTGACGAACCACCGGACAAGTCATAAAAACTGAATACCAGCCGCCACCGACGCGGCCAGCGAAAGCAGTAAGTCTTGAAAAAGATTTACTGCTTTTTTTGTTGTCCGGCTCCGCTCCCGGCCATTTTGCCCCCTGCCGGTTGTAGTAGTAAGCGAGGAGGGAATTTTTCTGCCCTGGTGTTTGGCATTTGGAGCATTTACCCGTAGTAGAGGGCAAAGAGAAAGGATTTCTCCAACACCGGGTAGAAACCACTGCGTCCGGTGTCATTTTAGCGAAAGCGGGCAGGAATGCCCTTTACAGGATTAGTAGTAGCAGAAAAAGAGAAACAAACTTTTGTGGTTGCAGTTTTCCAAAAAAGTGGCGGACGGAAGTGAGAGAAAGTTTGCAGTCACGGAGAGCAAGTTTCTACCACGGTGCCAAAATCCGCAATTCTGCAGTTTTGCCCCTCGCGGGAAACTTGTTGGGGAGTGCCTTCCCCAAACCCTGCTCATGCGCCCTTACGGGCGAGAAAGGAGGTCACACCATGCGAAAGAAATACAACACGCCCCACCGCAGCCGCGTTGTGAAAACCCGGCTGTCCGAAGATGAGTATGCCGACTTCACAGCGCGGCTTGCGCCCTATGGTATCAGCCAGTCCGAATTTCTCCGGCAGGCGATACGGCGGGCGACCATACGCCCGGTTGTCCATGTGTCGTCGGTCAATGACGAGTTGCTTTCCGCTGTCGGGAAGCTGACAGCCGAGTACGGCAGGATCGGCGGCAACCTCAATCAGATTGCCCGGTATCTGAACGAATACGGCGTACCCTACAACACCCTTTCCGGCGAGGTACGCGCCGCCATATCCGACCTTGCCGTCCTCAAGTATGAAGTCCTCAAGAAAGTAGGTGACGCGGTTGGCAACACTCAAGCATATCAACTCTAAAAACGCCGACTACGGAGCCGCCGAGCAATATCTTCTCTTTGAGCATGACGAGTTTACCATGAAGCCCGTCCTTGATGAAACCGGCAGGCTTATCCCCCGCGAGGACTACCGGCTGTCCACGCTGAACTGCGACGGGGAGGATTTTGCCGTTGCGTGTATGCGGGCCAATCTCCGCTATCAGAAAAACCAGCGGCGGGAAGATGTGAAAAGCCACCACTACATCATCAGCTTTGACCCGCGGGACGGGCCGGACAACGGCCTGACCGTAGACCGGGCGCAGGCGTTGGGGGAACAATTCTGTAAAGAGCATTTTCCCGGCCACCAGGCCCTTGTCTGCACCCACCCGGACGGGCATAACCACAGCGGCAACATTCATGTGCATATCGTCATAAACAGCCTGCGGATTGAGGAAGTGCCGTTCCTGCCCTACATGGACAGGCCGGCCGATACGAAAGTCGGCTGCAAGCACCGATGTACCGACGCTGCCCTGCGCTACTTCAAATCCGAAGTCATGGAGATGTGCCACCGGGAGGGGCTTTATCAAATCGACCTCTTGAACGGCAGCAAGAACCGCGTCACCGACCGGGAGTATTGGGCGCAGAAAAAGGGACAGGCCGCGCTGGACAAGCAGAACGCCCCCATGATTGCCGATAGTATCACGCCCCGGCAGACCAAGTTTGAAACGAACAAGGAGAAGCTGCGGCAGACCCTACGGAAAGCCCTTGCCACCGCCGCCAGCTTTGACGAGTTTTCCTCTCTGTTGCTGCAGGAGGGTGTGACCGTCAAGGAGAGCCGGGGGCGGCTTTCCTACCTCACGCCGGACAGGACAAAGCCAATTACCGCCCGGAAGCTGGGCGACGATTTTGACCGCGCCGCTGTCTTTGCCGTTTTAGAGCAAAACGCCGCCAGAGCAGCCGAAGCGCCAGCCAGATCCCCCGATCCCCCACGCACCATAAAAGACCGCTTGCAGGTTGCCAGAGCCGAGATAGCCGCCCCGAAACAGGACGGAGTGCAGCGGCTTGTGGACATTGAGCAGAAAATGGCCGAGGGCAAAGGCCGGGGCTATGAACGCTGGGCGAAGATACACAATCTGAAGCAGGCCGCCAAAACGCTGTCCGTCTACCAGCAATACGGCTTTACTTCCCCGGAGCAGTTAGAAGCCGCCGTTGACACCGCCTATCAGAAAATGCGCCAGACCAGCGGCGAACTGAAAGCACTGGAAACGAAGCTGCAAGGGAAAAAGAAGTTGCAGCGGCAGGTGTTGGCCTACGCCCAGACCAAGGCCGCCCGCGACGGGCTGCGGGCACAGAAATCCGAGAAAGCCCGCGCCGCATACCGGCAGGCCCATGAGAGCGATTTTATCATAGCCGACGCAGCAGCCCGGTATTTCAAGGCGCATGGCATTACCAAGCTGCCCGCCCGGAAAGCGTTGCAGGCCGAGATCGAGCAGCTTATCTCCGAGAAAGACGGCCTGTATAACACCTATCACGAACAGAAACAGCGGTTCAAGGAGTTGCAGACCGTCAAGCGGAACATCGACCAGATTTTGCGCCGGGACGAGCCGCACCGCAGAAAGGAGCAGAGCCATGAGCGATAACCTGCCCCACATGGACTACCGCCAGCACCGGCGGGCGCGGCGGCTGGTACATGAGTGCTGTAACTACGATGAGGGGAACTGCCTGCTATTGGACGACGGGGAGCCTTGCGTGTGCGTCCAGAGCATTTCCTTTTCCCTCATGTGCCACTGGTTCCGTGTGGCTGTCCTGCCCCTTGACGGGGAGCTGGCCGCAGCCCTCTTGTGCCGGGGAAGCCGGAAACGGTGTGCCGTCTGCGGGGCGGCCTTTGTCCCCAAATCCAACCGGGGAAAATACTGCCCCGACTGCGCCGGGCGCATGAAGAAAATCAAAGCCGCCGAGAGAAAGCGGAAACAAAGGCAGAGATGTCACGCTTTAGAGCCTTTCAAACCCGCATAAATCAAGGCTTTTTTCGTGGGTGTCAAAGGGTACGCGATACATTTATCCTTTTCCCCCGGAAACGGCGTTTTAATGCGTGACAATACGCCAAAATCAACCCGAACACAGGGAGGTGATCCTATCGCTGATTATATCAGGGCAGACACGCGGCTGCCCGCCTATCTGCCGTATCCCCGTTTCCTGCTGAAAATGGAGATTTCACAGACCGCCAAGCTGCTGTATTCGCTGCTGTTAGACCGTTCCACCCTCTCCCAGAAAAACAAGTGGCTGGACGACGAGGGCAGGATTTATATTATCTATCCCATCGCGGAGATAGCAGAAATACTGGATAAAGGCAGCACCACCATCAAGGGGGCGCTTAATGAACTGGACACGGCGGGGCTGTTGGAACGGGAACGGGGCGGCTTCTCCGCACCGAACCGGCTTTATGTCAAAGTACCGCCAGTGCCACAGGTACAGTTTTCAGACCAACTGATGGCCGGAAGTCCGCCCCTCATAGAGCCGGAAAACCGTCCTACTGATGGTCAGAAAACCGACCTTATGATGGTCGGAAAACCGTCCCCTAACCAAACTACTATAAACAACCTTACAGAGAGCCAAACAAAGGGAGTGAGTGGGGGGCCGTCCGCGCCCTATGGCCGATATGGAAATATTTTTCTGTCACAGACCGAATACGACGAGTTGCAGGCAGAGTACCCTGACAGGCTGGAACGGTTCATCGAGGAAATGAGCCGCTACCTTGCCGCCAACGGGAAAAGCTACCAGAACTATGCCGCCGCCCTGCGGATATGGGCGGGGAACGACAAAAAGGAAGCCCCTAAAAAGGGCATACCAGACTACTCATGCAAGGAGGGCGAGAGTTTATGAAGAATGAAATCAACGCGGTTTTGGAGAATATGACGACCACCATCCCGGAGCCGGAGGACTACACCGGCGAGGACGGTTTACTGTACTGCGGCAAGTGCCGCAAGCCGAAAGAAGCCTATTTTGCGCCGGATAAGGCCGCTATCTTCGGGCGCGACCGCCACCCGGCAGAGTGCGACTGCCAGAGAACCGCCCGCGAGGAACGGGAAGCCGCCGAAAAGCGGCGCAGACACCTTGACACCGTGGAAGAACTGAAACGCCGGGGCTTTACCGACCCCACCATGCGGGACTGGACTTTCGAGAACGACAACGGCAGGAACCCGCAGACCGGGCTTGCCCGCCGGTATGTGGAGCATTGGGAAGATATGCGGACAGACAATATCGGCTGCCTGTTCTGGGGCGGCGTAGGCACCGGCAAAAGCTACCTTGCAGGCTGTATCGCAAACGCCCTCATGGAGAAAGAAATCCCCGTCCGCATGACGAACTTTGCTCTTATCCTCAATGACCTTGCCGCCAGCTTTGAGGGGCGCAACGAGTACATTTCCCGCCTTTGTCGTTATCCGCTGCTGATCCTTGACGACTTCGGCATGGAACGCGGGACGGAATACGGGCTGGAACAGGTGTTCAATGTGATTGACAGCCGTTACCGCAGCGGCAAGCCGCTGATCGTCACGACCAACCTTACGCTGGACGACCTGCACAACCCGGAGGACACCGCCCATTCCCGGATTTATGACCGCCTGCTTTCCATGTGCGTCCCGGTACGCTTTACCGGCGACAACTTCCGGCAGGAAACCGCCAAGCGGAAAATGGAGAGCATGAAGAAACTGATTACCGACTGAAAGGAGTATTGCCTATGGCAGATAACAAGCAGCACGACACCCGCACCACCCGCCGCCCTGACTGTGTGACGGAAATCCGCATGGGCAATTCCGTCCTTGTCGTGTCCGGCTATTTCAAGAAAGACACCACAACCACAGCCGCCGACAAAATGGCGCGGGTACTGGAAGCGGAAGCCGCTGCTACACAGGAGCCGACTTATCCGGCGTGAACCGGGGCATGGAAAAGCGGCCATGCCAGGGAGCATGACCGCTGGAACGAAAATCGGAAGTGCTTTAGCAATTCTTAATCTCATTCTCTATAAAATAATTTGCAATTTCAAAGGCTTTTATTCTTCTCTTTGCCAATGTGATTTGTGATTTATAACGCTCGGAATTATCCTTTGATTCAAATGTTTTTACTGTTTCTCTTAGCTTGTGCAGAGTTGAATCAATTTGCCTTTTGGCCGCGGTTAATTCATCTATTGTATACTTCATGTTTTCTCCTTTAACTTCTGATTTTTTTGTTAAATCAGAGTATACCACGGAGTTATGAACTTTTCTACTGCAAATATGGGACGACAACCCATACCATAAAAATCGGAAAATTGAAAAGCTGTAAAGAAGCAAATTTAACGCTTTTGCCGCTGTACAGCCCCCGCCGTTCCGTGGTACAATGAAACCACGGAATAGTGGGGCTGGCTGTCGGAAACGGAGGATTTTATGTTAAGACAAGCCACCCAAAACCTCATTACCGCCCTTTATCCGAGATTGTCCCACGAGGATGAATTGCAAGGCGAGAGTAATTCCATATCGAACCAAAAAAGGATACTCGAAACCTACGCAAAACAGAACGGCTTTACCAATCTGCGCTGGTACACCGACGACGGTTTTTCCGGCGCGAACTTCCAGCGGCCCGGATTTCAAGCCATGCTTGCGGACATTGAAGCCGGGAAAGTGGGTACGGTCATCGTCAAGGACATGAGCCGGTTAGGGCGAAACTACTTGCAGGTAGGGTTTTACACGGAAATGCTGTTCCCTCAAAAGGGTGTGCGTTTTATCGCTGTCAACGATAATGTGGACAGTGCCAGCGAGGGCATGGACAACGATTTTACCCCGCTGCGAAATCTGTTCAATGAATGGCTGGTGAGAGATACGAGCAAGAAAATCAAGGCAGTGAAAAAGTCAAAAGGCATGAGCGGCAAGCCTGTTACCAGCAAGCCGGTTTACGGCTATGTGATGGACGAGGACGAGAATTTTATTATAGACGAGGAAGCCGCCCCGGTGGTGCAGCAGATTTACCAGCTTTGCCTTGCCGGGAACGGCCCGACCAAGATTGCCCGTATGCTGACGGAGCAGCAAATCCCCACGCCGGGGACGCTGGAATATCAGCGGACAGGCAGCACCCGCCGTTATCACCCAGGCTATGAGTGCAAATGGGCGACCAACACCGTCGTTCATATCCTCGAAAACCGAGAGTACACCGGATGTCTGGTGAACTTCAAAACGGAAAAGCCTTCTTATAAGGTCAAGCACAGCATAGAGAACCCCGTCGAGAAGCAGGCCATTTTCGAGAACCACCATGAGCCGATCATCGACAAGGAAACATGGGAACGGGTGCAGGAGTTACGCAAACAGCGCAAACGCCCGAACCGCTACGATGAAGTGGGGCTGTTCTCCGGGATTTTGTTCTGCGCCGACTGCGGCCATGTGCTGTATCAGCAGCGGTATCAGAACAAAGACCGCAAACAGGACTGCTACATCTGCGGCAGCTACAAGAAGCGCACCCGCAACTGTACGGCGCACTTTATCCGCACCGATCTGTTGACCGCTGGTGTCCTGGCAAATCTCCGGCAAGTGACCGAATACGCAGCCAAGCATGAGAGCCGGTTTGTGAAACTACTTGTCCAGCAGAACGAGATCGGCGGCAAGCGAAAGACCGCCGCAGCCATCAAGCAGCTTGAACAGGCGCAGGAACGCATTTCTGAAATCAGCCGCATTATCAAGCGGCTGTATGAGGACAATGTAAACGGCAAAATCAGCGATGAGCGTTTCATGGAACTGTCGGCTGACTACGAAGCCGAGCAAGCGGAGCTGAAAAAGAGAGCCGCCGCCCTGCAAGCCGAACTGGACAAGTCACAGGCAGCTACCGTCAACGCCGAGAAATTTATGGGCATTGTCCGCAAGCACCTTGCCTTTGAAGAACTGACCCCCACTCTCTTGCGGGAAATGATCGAGAAAATTGTGGTGCATGAGTGCAGCTATGATGAGAACGGCACCCGCAGGCAGGACATTGAGATTTATTACAGCTTTGTCGGCAAGATTGACTTGCCCGAATAACCGCCCGACCTATCCGACACAATGGCCAAGTGTCGGATAGGAACGGCAAAATTTTTTGCACTTCTATTGCTTCTTTATCACACATAAGCAAAGTCACAAGGAATAAAACAGTTGATGGCGGGCGGTGGCATCGTACTGATTGGAATAAACCTGATTCCACAGCTTGCAACTTTGTTTGGATAAATAAATGGGTGGAATAACCGAAAAAATAACAGAGTTCATAAAGGATCTGCTAACAGGTTGGATCACATCAAACCTGGATACCATGTTCACCGATGTAAATACCAAAGTAGAAACGATTGCTGCGGAGGTTGGGAAAACACCCCAAAATTGGAACAGTGGCATTTTTTCCATGATAAAAAATTTGTCGGATAATGTCATTGTCCCCATTGCGGGGATGATTATTACATTTGTACTGTGTTATGAGCTGATTTCCATGATTATGGAAAAAAACAATATGCACGATACAGATACGTTTATGTTTTTCAAATACATTTTTAAGATGTGGGTAGCGGTATATCTGGTTACTCATACTTTTGATATTGCGATGGCAATTTTTGATGTAGCGAATCATGTGGTATCCAATGCTGGCGGTATGATAACCGGTTCCGCATCTATTGATGTTACAGAAGCATTGAAAACGCTTCTTGAAACGCAGATTGAAGATATGGGAATCGGAGAATTACTGGGGCTTGGTCTGGAAACGATGCTGGTCAGTTTATGTCTAAAAATCATATCAGTCCTGATTACCGTCATTTTATATGGACGAATGATAGAAATATATCTTTATGTCTCTGTGGCACCTATTCCGTTTTCAACATTTACGAACAGGGAATGGGGAAGTATTGGAAATAATTACGTGAAGGCATTATTAGCGTTGGGATTCCAGGGATTTTTTATGATGGTATGTGTTGCGATTTATGCAGTTCTGGTAAATGCTATTACAGTTGCGGATAATCTTCATACAGCTATCTGGTCAGTTGCAGCATATACAGTTATTTTATGTTTCAGCCTGTTTAAGACCAGTTCCCTGGCAAAATCAATCTTCAATGCACATTAGGAGGAAACAAGAATATGGCATATGTTCCAGTGCCGAAAGATTTTTCAAAAATAAAGACAAAATTAGCACTGAATTTAACTAAAAGACAAATTATATGTTTTTCTCTGGCAGGAATTTGTGGTGTTCCGGTCTATTTGCTGACAAAAGCAGGACTGGGAACAGATGTGGCAGCAACGCTTATGATCATAGTGATGCTGCCATTTTTCTTTTTTGCAATGTATGAAAAGGATGGATTTCCAGCAGAGAAAATATTGCTTCACATTATCCGGCAGAAATTTTTAAGACCTGGAATCAGGGTCTATCGTTCCCAAAACTTATATGACCGGATTATAGAGTACGATAAATTAGAGAAAGAGGGTGCATGGCTTGAGAAAAAGGCAAAAGAAGCCAGGGAAGCGAGAAATCCGTTCCATTTCCTTAAAAAAGCAGACCGAAAAAAATAAGAAACAGAAAACCGGACTTACGAAAGAAGAAAAAAAGCGTCTGAAAGAACTTCGGATGATAAAAGCGGAGAATCAGAAGAAGAGGAAGCCTTTTACAGCGCAGGATACGATTCCATATAAGGAAATATATAAGGATGGTATCTGCAGGACGGATGATAACTATTATTCAAAAATGGTGCAGTTTTACGATATAAATTACCAGTTAGCGCAGAATGATGATAAAGCGGCTATTTTTGAGAACTATTGTGAGTTCCTGAATTCATTTGACAGCTCTGTTGAGGTACAAATTACATTTCTTAATCAACAGGTGAATTTTGATGAGTATGCAAAAAATATTGATATTCCAGAGCAGGATGACTGTTTCAATGATATCCGGAAAGAATATTCGGATATGTTGAAAATGCAGCTTTCCAAAGGAAATAACGGGCTTGTAAAAACAAAATATATCACATTTTCCATTAAAGCGGATAATCTGCGAAATGCAAAATCCAGGCTGGAGAGAATTGAAGCCAGTGTGTTGAATAATTTTAAGGTGATGGGAGCCATGGCAGAGCCTTTAAATGGGGTAGAACGTCTGAAAATTCTGCATGATGTGATGAATATGGACACAAAAGAATCTTTCCATTTCCATTATGGGATGGTTGCAAAAACAGGTCTGCAGACAAAAGACTTTATTGCACCTACCGGATTTGATTTTCGTAATGACAGCTATTTTAGGATGGGACAGACTTTTGGATGCGTGTCATATTTACAGATTACATCACCAGAACTTACGGATAAACTGCTGGCAGATCTGCTGGATCTGGAAGAGAATCTTATCATCAATATGCACCTGCGTCCAATTGATCCCAAGGCAGCTATTAAAAGCCTGAAAAGTACGCTGTCAAATATTCAGAAAATGAAAATTGAAGAACAGAAGAAAGCGGTCAGAAGCGGATATGATATGGATATTATTCCAACGGACATTTCTACATACGGAGAGGATGTGGAGGGATTGCTCAATGAAATCCAGTCCAGGAATGAGAAACTTTTTGAACTTACTTTTTTGCTGATGAATACAGCGGACAATAAGAGAAAACTGGACAATATTGTGTATCAGACTGCAGGAATCGCCCAGAAATATAATTGCAATATACGGAGACTTCAATATCAGCAGGAACAGGGACTTGTGGCATCACTGCCACTGGGAATGAACCAGACTGGAATACAGAGAATTATGACTACGACTTCTACAGCAATCTTTGTTCCGTTTACCACACAGGAACTTTTCCAAGGCGGTGAAGCTCTTTACTATGGCTTAAATGCACTGTCAAACAATCTCATTATGGTGGATCGGAAACGATTGAAAACACCTAACGGCCTGATTTTGGGTACTCCTGGTTCCGGTAAGAGTTTTGCAACGAAAAGAGAAATTCTCAATGTTTTCTTGATTACAGACGATGACATTATTATCTGTGACCCGGAGGGAGAATATTTTCCGCTGGTAAATGCCTTAAATGGTGAAGTTATTAAAATCAGTGCAAAAAGTAATGATTACATCAATCCTATGGAAGTGAACCTGGATGTTATTTATCATCCGGAGAAATACAGGATTAATGGCGATGTGGAGGATATTGATACCATTATTGCTGATAAAGCAGAGTTTATCACATCTTTCTGCGAGGTCATTATGAAGAAACCTCAAAATGCAGAATTAAATGGTGATGAGGTTTCCATGATTGACCTGTGTGTAAAAGACATTTATAAAAAATATCTTTACAATGATCCAAAACCGGAAAATATGCCGACTTTGCAGGATTTCTATGAACGTCTGAACTTTTATGCACCAGATAAACCAGCAGCACAGAACATTGCCAACAGTCTGCAGTTGTATGTAACAGGATCGCAGAATGTATTTAACCATCGAAGTAATGTCGATACGCAGAACAGAGTGGTATGCTTTGATATCCGGGAACTTGGAACCACACTACGAAAAGCAGGGATGTTGATTGTCCAGCATATGGTTTGGACAAGAGTATCACAGAACCGCAGCCGCAGGAAATCAACCCGTTATTATGTGGATGAATTTCACCGGACGAGACGTTCCGCTTGTTGAATAGACAGCGGGGTCAGTAGCCGTCCGTAAAAAGAAAAGCTACTGATACAACTGATATGGTGTTGTTCAAATGAAGGGGTAACGCCCGGAAGGGACACACACAAACTCCCTACAGCGTGATAGTTGTGCAAGAACTGTCGGGTTGTCAAAAGTTAGGGTGAAGAGCAAAAAGCAGGTCCTAACAGGTAAGGCTGAGGAAAGATTCACAGAGGTGTGGGTTGCCTGTGATTATGTAGTGAAGCTGTATATGGTGAGTATCCACGGAAGTGGGGACGAACTGACGATTTA